>JAJPJC010000011.1 GCA_021324445.1 Isosphaeraceae bacterium | reverse complement strand
CAGGGCCATCGTCGAGGCCGAGACAGCTTCGCCGACGGCCTGTCCGGCCGCGAAGCTCATCGCGGCCTTGGTCGTGATCGAGCACAGGGGGGATGAGAGCGATGCGGTTGCCGACCTGGGGCTCAAGGCCGCGGCGATGGCGGCGGCCGGCAAGACCACGCCGCGGCGCGTGAGGCCACTCCGGAGCTTCTCCCGCGCCCGGGCCAGCCGGCTGCGGACCGTGCCGAGTGGTGACCCGAGCCGTCGTGCGGCCTCTTCGACGGTGAGGCCCTCGAGGTAGCAGAGGACGACCGGGAGTCGGAACGACTGGGGCAGTCGTTCGATCTCCTCGTGCAGCGCCTCGGCCTCTTCGCGGGCCATCGCCGGCTGTTCGGCCGGCTCGACCACGGTGGTGGACGAGCCCAGGCGTGGCGGGCTCATGGCGTGCCCCTCGTTCTTGCGGCGACGGGCGAGCTGGACCCGGGCCTTCCGTGCCGTGCGGAGGGCGACCCCGTAGAGCCAGTGGCCCAGCAAGTCGGGGTCTCGGACGGAACGGGCCTTGCGGGCCAGGACGAGGAAGACGGCCTGGAAGGCGTCCTCGGCATGATGGCGGTCGCCCAGGAGCTGGCGGCAGACGTGCAGGACCATGGGTCCGTGCCGGGCCACCAGCGCGGCAAAGGCCGACTCGCCGGCGGCATCGCGCCGGGCCGTGAACCGCTCGAGGAGCTGGCGGTCGGTGAGCCCGACGATCGAGCCGCCCTCGAAGAGCGCCCCGATCTGCCGAACCACCGATGGTGTTGCCAGATGCGCCACGCTCCCGGCTCCCTCGCAGATGCGATCGTTGCGCCCGCCGCACGCGGATGCGTCTTCATCCCCTCGCCGGATACTGCCCCGTTCCGTTCCATCATATCCCGGGTCGAGACGAAAAAACGCGTTCGCGGGGGAGGCCTCCTCTCAATTCGTGCTCTGCGGTCCCTTGATCACGATATCGCCCAGGTCGAGGGTCTCGCCGGGTTTGACGGTGAAATCCTTGGCCTTGGTCAGCCCGACGATCCGATAGGGCGCGCCGGGGATCAGGGCGGGGAAGGCAATCCGCCCTTGAGCATCGGTCACCGGTCCGTCTCCGTCGTTGAGTGGGTCGATCGCGGTCAAGGCGGAGACATCGGCCTCCAGACGATCATCCCCATCCCTCTCCTGGGGGCGACTGAAGATCGGGCCGGGCGTGACCACCAGCGCGATCGGGACTAGCCCGCGAGGTCCTGCGATCGGGACTGGCGCGCGAGATCCTGCGATCGGTTTCCCGCCGGAGTCGACCAGCCGGGCCTTGGCCGTGCCGCAGGGCTGGAGCCGGACGGTGGCCGGCCCGCCGGCCGCGGACTTGCCCGAGAAGTGGACCGTGGCGCCGAGCCTCTGCCTTGGCTCGAGGAAATAAACGGGCACCTCCGTATCGGGATCGAGCCCGTGGATCTGGAAGCGGCCGTTGCGCACCAGGACGAGGCCAGACGAATTAAACCAATGACGCCATGGGTTGAAAATAAACGGATCGAGGATGACCCGGCTGAACATCCGGGTCTCCTGGGCCGGCTGCCCATCCGGCGTGAGGACTCGACCGTGCACGGTGGCGCCGCGCCGGAGCACGCCGTGGATTTCCAGGCCGTGGCTGCCCGACTTGGGGTCGCAGGCGATGAAGGCGTGGGCGTACCCGCGCCGGCCACCTGGCAGGCCCTGGTCAATCATCCGATCACCGAGCTCCCGGAGCACGTAATCGTCGCTGGGACCCTGGATGACGAGCTAGCCCGGGGAGGGCCGGACCGCGATCTGGAACGAGCCATCCGGCCCCGAACGGCTCCTCGAGTAGCGAGGATTCGACTGGTCGGTCGAGCGTCGTCCAAAGAACCAGACCCGCGCGTCCGCGACCGGCTTGCCGGAGCCTTCCTCGGTCACCTTGCCACGGATCATGACGCCTCGCGGTAGGGTCAGGTCGACCGAATGCTCGACCGCCCCTTTGGGCCACTCGAAATACGCCGTGATGGCGGTCAGGTACGGCTGCCCGTCCGGGGGAGAAGCCTCGACGCTATAGCGGTCACCTGGCGACGGGTTCACCCGGAAACGTCCCGTGCCATCCGTCTCGAATCCGATGGGGGTCATTCGGTTCTCCCTGATCGCCCTGACCTCGATCCGAGCATGAGCAGCCGGCCGGCCGGTGTCGGCATACGTCACGCGCCCGGTGATGATCTGGGCCGGGGCTAGCGCCATCGTCAGTTGCTTGGAGCCCGACGCGCGATCCGTCTCGATCTCGATTCCCTGCAGGGCGAACCGCGGGTCATTGACGGTCCGCATCACGTGGAGGTCGCGGCCCACGCCGCGGAAGGTGAAGCGGCCGTCGGCATCGGTGGTCGCCGGCTTGGGCCAGGCCGGGAAGTCATTCACATGCGTCCAATTATAAGAGAGCCCTTCGAAGCGAACACGAGACGGGCCCAGCCCCCCCGGGAGGTGGCGGCCGATCCTTTGGAGCGAGACCGTGACACCCCGGGCGGGCCGGCCTTGCCAATCGAACAGGCGACCGTGGATCACCTGTTCGGGCCGGAGCGTGATGTCGGCGGTGGGCTGCTCGTCGTCGGGATCGAGCTCGACCCAGCCGGCACCATAGCCGGGCGCCAGGGCGATGGCTCCCATCCCCTCATACCGTGCCGACGACGTGCGCGGCGCATCGAGCCGGAACCGGCCCGAGCCGTCCGCGCGGGCTTCGCCGATCGGTACCTGGCTCAGTCGCGACAGCAAGTAAGCTCGCCAGAGCGCCAGGCTCCGTGCATGAACCATGACCGCTGCGCCGGGCACCGGCTTGCCCTGCGGGTCGAGCACGCGGCCGGTGACCCACATCCGGCCTGGAGCGGGAGCCGGGCTCGCGTCCTTCGGCTGGGGACCGATGGGCGGTCCCTTGGGCTCGTCGTTCCTCGCCAGCGATGGCGTCAAGACGCCCGCGCCGGTGGCGGCGGCGCCGAGGAGCAGCACGATCAAAAGGGTGAGTCTCGGTTTGCGGATCAGCATCGGTGTCAGCACCTCCTGGGCCAAGGCCGTCACGGACCTTCGAGTCGGTTCCCAAAGCCCCGGAGGGGCGATCGTCGGTAGCCAGGGGCGTCAGCCCCTGGTCGACCGCGGAGCGCCGAGTACCTCCTCTCTTCCCAAAGCCCCGGAGGGGCGACAGGAGAAAGTCCCAGGGGCTACCGCCCCTGGCTCTTGACCACCGCCCCCATTCGGGGGCTCAGATGGCTTTCGAAACAGACTCTTAAGATTCTCTTCGCACTTGAAGCGCATCAAACGGCCCCCGGCAGGGTGACAATCCTCTCCCGCACCAGCTCCGAGGCATACTGCAACGCGGCCTGGATGTCCTCGGCCTTCAGGGTCGGGTAGCTCGCAGGATGGTCCCGACATCCTCGCCGGCTGCCAGGTTGTCGAGGATGATCGAGACCATGATTCGCGTGCCCTTGATACAGGCCTTGCCATGGCAGATAGTGGGGTCCACGCTGATGCGATCGCGCCAGGTATTCATGATCAACCTCCGCAGACACGAGCTGCCAATCGACTGTAGGAATCGTCAGGACTCCCGGGCCAAGTCCGTCGCCTATTCTATCCTGGCTGGGGATGCCTGACAGCTTGTCCGGGTTGCTCGGAAAAAAGAAGGGGGTCATAATGGGGTCTGGTATCGCGACGATCTCCCAACGCAACCATGGCCGATCCTTACGCGATCAACATCACGGATCAGGCGGCCAGACATCTGGACGGGCTGTCTCGATACGCCCAACGGATTGTCCTCGATGGCATCGAGCTCCACCTCCGCCATCAGCCCACGCAGGAAACGCGGCGCATCAAGCTCCTGCGTTCGAACCCGGCGGCTTCGTGGGAACTTCGCCTGGGCGACTATCGTGTCTAGTACGATGTTGCGGAAGAGGAACGGTTTGTGAACGTGCTGGTGGTGGGCGAAAAACGAGGAAATCAACTCTATGTCCTGGGTGAGGAGTACACAGCTCATGAGAGTGATTGATCTTCAAGAAGCGAAAGCGAACCTGGAACAATATGCGGTCGAATGCCAGACCTCGCCCGTGGTCGTGACCCAGGAAGGCCAACCGATCTTCGAGCTGCTGCCGATCCGTCCGGACGACTCCGGGTTCCTCGAGAGTCTCCTGGAACAGGACCCGTCGTTCCGGGACCTGGTGGAGCAGGGGCGCGAGGACGTCCGGCATGGTCGTGTTTCCTCGATCGAGTCGGTGCGTGAGCGACTCCTCGGACCGAAGGATTGACCCAGCGAGCCAGCCGCAGGGGTCGGGCCGATCGCCAATAGCTGGCCGAGGGCAGCCGGGGGCTGCCCTCGGCCAGCGGCTGGGTTCGTCCATCGTAGTTGTAGGGCATCGCCGTCGTCGCGATGAAGTCGCTGCTGGCCTGCTCGAACTTGGCGCGGATGGGCGAGCCTGGCTGGGTCAGTCCGCTCGGGGACGATCAGGCGCGGGCGCGACGGCGCCGGTGCATCCAGGCCCCGCAGGCCGCCAGCACGCCCCAGACGGTCCATGTCGCCGGTTCGGGCACCGTCTCGAACGCGATCGGACCGGCCGCGGAGTGGAACGAGACTGTGTAGCCATCGGCCGTCAGCGATGTGCCGTCGGGCAGGTCGATTCCCGTCAGCGACACCGACATCGCATCGTTGATCGAGGACGCCGTGTTGCTCTGGATGCCCGGAAACAGGGACGTGAGGCCCACGGCGAATGTGCGGGTGCTCACCCCCGTCGAGGCTAGGGGGACATCCAGATGGGCGCTGGCGGTCAGCGAGCCGTTGGGCTGGGTCTGCGCCGGCGCTTCGCCGTCCTGGAGGACTGAGCCCGCCTGGGGCAGCAGCATCACCGGCGAGCCGGTCAGCGACAGGTACGAGGCTCGGGTGCCACCTTGGTAGGCGTCGATATCCGACGGGGCGTAATTGACCTGGAACTCGAGCCGGATCGAGCTCGGCATGGGGCTGCCCGCCGGGGCATGAACCGTGGCCGTCACGTTCCCCCAGTAGGCTTCCTCCTGGATGCTCGTCCCCGGGGACGTCGGACCGGAAAAACGGCCCGGGTCGGGCGCCGAGAACGAGGTCTGGATCTGGAGCAGGTTGGCGGCTGCCGGGTTGGCCGAAGCCGAGGCGTTCACCGAGGCCGTGACCGAGCCGGGCGACGCGTTCCCGTTCATGTCGTAGTTGGTGTCGTTGACCGTGGTCGTGTCGTTGATCACCGCGGGGGTCGAGCCGCTCTGCACGGCGGTTTGATCGAAGGTGTTGACCCAGGCGCCGGCACCGTTGCCCGTGTCGATGACGCCGGCGCGGGCCGGCGGCGCCAGGGCCAGGGCGACGAGGAGAGCCACCAGACCAAGAATCGCCCATGGGTTCGCCTGGTGGAACCGAAAGTGTGAAGCGGCCATTGCGATCGTTCCCTCGATCGTTGGGATTCGCTCGTCGTGAGCGTCATCGGGGTGATCAGTGGAGGATTCGTTCCCGGGCACCTTCGGACAGGGTGGTACGGTACTCATTTCGGCGAAGGCGTCAATGGACATCGAGCTGCCTCAGCGGCCTTCGGGCGTGACGCGATAGCCTTCCGTGATCGATTCGTAGGTCTCACCCTCGGCCAGGTTGTCGAGGATGACGGACGCCATCACGCGCGTACCCCGGATGCCGGGCTTGCCGTGACAGATCTTCGGATTGATGCGGATGCGATCTCGCCAGTTCAGGGATTGCTCCTTCGCGGTGCCGCGCCGCGCCCCGGCGACCCTTGCAAGCCTGGACTCGGACCACGGGGGCCGCGGGCCTTCCCAATTCCGACCACTCGCAGCTTACTCGCACTCGGCCAACTATTCATCCGCGGTCGAGCGGAGCACGGCCTTGACATGGCGACAGCTTGTCGTCAGTATTGACGACAGTCCGTAGTCAAGGGGGAGCCATGGCCAAGAAGCGACGCGAGTTGCCCGGGCTGACGCCGGCTCAGGGCGAGATCATGGAGATCATCTGGGAACGCGGCGAGGTCTCGGCCAGCGACGTGAGGCGCGTGCTGGCGCGGACCCGCAAGGTGGCCCGCAACACCGTGCGCACGCTGCTGGAGCGCATGGAGGAAAAGGGCTGGATCACACATCGCGAGGAGGGTCGGACGTTTCTCTACTCGGCGGCCCAACCCCGGCAGGTCACGATCGGGCAGAAGGTTCGGGAGGTCGTCGAGACGGTCTGCGGCGGCTCGGCGGAAGCCCTGGTCACCGCGCTTTTGGACTACCGCGGGCTGGATCGCCAGGAGCTGGAGCGGATCCGTCAGATGCTCGCGCAGGCTCGAGCGACCAAGAAAGAGAAGGGGACCTCATGATGACGACGCTCATTGACTGGTATCCGGGCGATCGGGCTCTCGATTTCGTGCTGATCGTCGTGTTCGGGGTGGCCCTCCTCTCGGGCGGGGCTTGGCTGGTCTCATGGCGACTGCCGAGGAGGCCGGCGACCCGGCATCTCGTCCTGGTCTCGGCGATGGTCTGCTGCCTGGCGATGCCGGGCCTGGCGTCGCTCTTCACGGTGTCCGGGTTGACGCTGATCGCCATCCCGCTCCTGCCGGCGGAGCCGATCCGGCGCGGATGGGACAACGCTCCGGGTCGGACGGTTGACGCTCGGGTCCTGGTAGGGGTTTCGTCCTTCGATCCCAGCCCAGCCGGACGTCCCACCCCCCCTGACCCCCCCTTCGCAAGGGGGGGAAAGGGAAAGGCTGGCACACGGGAGGGAAAGGGAAAGGCTGGTCCCCGGATCGAGGAGGGCCAGGGGGTCGTGGTGCCTGGGGTCGCGAGCGGCTCGGGCGACAAGTCCCTGGCCGGGCCCGAGCGACAATCCGCGGACCTGCGTCTCGGATGGCCCTCGGCATTCCGAGCGGGCGCGACCCTGGCGCTGATCGCTTGGTGTGGCGGCAGCGTGCTCTTGCTGCTGGGCCTGGCGCGGAGCTGCTGGCTCGTCCGCCAGCTCTGCCGGTCGTCGAGTCCGCTCCGTGACCGAGCGGTCCGTGTTCTCCTGGATGATGTTGGCCGAAGGCTGGGCGTGCGGAAACTGCCGGATGTCGTCGTCTCGCGACGAGCCATGACGCCGTTTGCCGTGGGGTTCCGGCGGCCGATCGTCGTCCTGCCGGATCGACTTCTCGGGGCGGTCCGCGGTGACGAGATGGGGGACGTGCTCGTGCACGAGGTCGCCCACGTGCGGCGTGGCGATCATCTGGTCGTGCTCGTGCAGGAGCTGACCCGGGCGTTGTACTGGCCCGTCATGACGGTGCACGGCCTGATCCGCGAGCTGAACCGGGCGCGCGAGGAGCTGTGCGACAATCACGTGCTGCGGCTCCGCGACGCCGTGAGCTACGGCGAGACGCTGCTCCACCTCGCCGAGCTGACGATGGCGGCCCGGCCGCTCCGTGCCACGGCCGGCATCCTGCACTGGAAGGGCGAGCTGGAACGTCGGATCGCGGGACTTCTGGATCAGAGGAGGAACACCATGACGGGGAGTAGTCGGTGGCTGGCGTGCTTTGTCGCGCTGCTGTTCATCGCGGGCGGCACGGTCGCCTCGGCGACGCGGTTCGTCGCCCCAGGGCGCGAGGCGGGACCATCATCCCAGGCGACCCCGGTTGCCACGCCGCCCGTAGCGGCGCCTCGGTCGGAGGCCGCGGCGAAGAAGGCTGCGGCGGAGGTGAAGCCGTCGCAGAACGCCAAACGAGCGATCCTGATTCACACCGTCGGGCCGGACGGCCGGCCGATGTCGGGGGTTGAGGTCCTCCGGTCGATCTGGACGAGAAAGCCGATCAAGGACCGCAACAACCGCCGCGCCGTGAGCGATGACCGCGGGCAGGTCCGCTTCGAGCTGCCGGAGGGGATGTACATCATCCGATTCTGGACCCGGGCCAAGGGCCACGTGCCGCTGTTCGCGCACTGGGAAGAAGAGGACGACCCCGAGCGATCGCTGCCCGAGGAGTTTACGTTCCGGCTCAAGCCGGGGACCGTCATCGGTGGCATCGTCCGCAACGCGGACGGCCGGCCGATCCAGGGAGTGGCCGTGGACGTTGAGCTCAAGCGCGGGGGCGAGCGCGACGGTCGCACCGGCCCCGGCTGGTTGACCGACGGCAGCGATACCCCGATCACCGACGCCGAGGGGCGCTGGACCCTCGACAACGTCCCGCCGGGGGACGACGTGCAGGTCCAGCTCAAATTCAGTCATCCCGATTATGTTTCTGATCTGAACGGTACCCTGCAAGAGGAACAGGGCGTGGGCATTGCGGCCCTCCGCGCCCGGACGGCGACGATCACGATGCGGGGCGGTCTGACGGTGACGGGCACCGTCACCGATCCCCAGGGCAGGCCGGTCGCCGGGGCGGTCGTCGTCCGGGGCGATCACCCCTACTGGGAGCGGGGCAGCCAGGAGGTCCGGACCGATGACAAGGGTGTCTACCGGCTGCCGCCGTTGCCGCGTGGGGCGCTCACCATCACCGCCGTTGCCGAGGGCTGGATGCCGGCGATGAAGAAGATCGACGTCCAGCCGGGCATGAAGCCGGTCGACTTTCGGCTCGAGCCGGGTAAGGAGCTGCGGCTTCGCATCGTCGACCGCGCCGGGAAGCCGATTCCGGGCGTCTCCGTTTCGATCGGCAATTGGCGCGGCGGCGAATCGCTCTACAACAACCGCCACCCGAATGTCCTCGATACGAAGATCCCCAACCAGGCCGATGAGGGCGGCCTCTACCGGTGGACCTGGGCTCCGGGCGACCCGGTGAGGTACCGGTTCTGGAAGGAGGGGTACGTCCACCACGATGTGGACCTGACCGCAACCGGTCGCGAGCAGTCGGTCACCTTGCACCAGATCTTGCGGATTTCGGGGAAGGTCACAGACGCGACCACGGGGCGGCCGGTCGCGAACGTGACCGCGATGCCGGTCATCGAGTTCAGGCCCGGCCAACTGATCGTCGAACGCGAGCGCAAGAAGGTGTTCCCGGGTGGTGCCTACACGATCGAGGGTGAACGCACGGACGTCGCCTACCGCGTGCGGGTCGAGGCCGAGGGCTACCGCTGCGCGATGAGCGACGCGGTGCGCGCCGGCGCATCCAGCCCGACCGTCGACTTCCGGCTCGAGCCGGCGCCCCTGGCCCGCGGCCGGGTCGTCGACGCGCGCGGCCGGCCGGTCGCGGGCGCCCGGGTCTTCCTCGCCACGACTTCCCAGAGGCTCAGCCGCGAATGGCACGATGGGGACACCAGGTCCTCCGACCAAAAGGCTGTCACCGACCAGCAGGGCGCGTTCGCCTTCCCGGCCCAGTTCGAGCGTTACACGATCGTGGCCATCCACGACGATGGCTACGCCGAGATGCGCTTCGAGCCCGACCAGCAGCCGGGCGAGCTGGGGCTGAGGGCCTGGGCCCGCGTCGAGGGCCGGCTGGTCCGCGAAGGCCAGCCTGTACCGTCGGCCGTGATCTTCTTCGATCCGATCCGCCTCAACGGGGCCGGATTGCCACGCATCGAGGATAACCTCGCGCTGAAGACGGATCGGTCCGGGCGCTTTGTCTTTACTCGGGTCCCGCCGGTGAAATCCTATGTGAAGGCGCTGCTGTCGGTGTGGGGCGAGTGGCCGATCCCCTCGAGTCGGTCCGTCCCCCTGGACTTGCAGCCGGGGCAGCGCGTCGAGGTCGACCTGGGCGGCCAGGGAACCACGGTCACGGGGCGAGTCGTCCCATCCGGCGATGCGGCGGCGACGCTCGACCTGCACAAGTCGCTGAACTGGCTGGTACGCCGGGCGCCTGGGATCGAGCCGCCGCCGGAGCTCCGCTCGCCGGACTTCGACGCCCGGCGCGGCTGGAGCCACGTCTGGGCCAGCACGCCGGAGGGGGAAGCCTATCTTCAGACCCTGGACCACTATTTCGTCACGATGGACCAGGACGGCCGGTTCCGCGTCAGCGGCGTGCCGGCCGGGGATTATGACCTGGCCATCCGGCTCTACGAGCCGCCCGGCGGGGGTTGCCTGGTCAGCCCGGTCGGGTCGCGCATCGTCCGCGTCCAGGTGACCGAGGATGCGGCCCGGGGGTCGAGTCTCGACCTGGGGACCATCGAGGTCAAGACGGCGATCGGCCCGAGGCCCGGCGAAGTGGTCCCCGACTTCGCCTTCGCGAGCTTCTCCGGCGAGGCCGTCCAGCTCAGCGACCTGCGCGGCCGGTACGTGCTCCTCGACTTCTGGGCGACGTGGTGCGGCCCGTGCGTCGCCAGCCTCCCGGCGCTGAGCCGACTCCACGACGACTACGGGTCCGGCAAGGGTCTCGTGATCCTCGGCCTGAATCTCGACGAGGATCGAGACGAGGCCCGGCGGTTCGTGGAGAGCCGCAAGCTGCCCGGGATCCAGGGGTCGCTGGGCGGTCGCGCCGACGAGCCAACGCTCAGCCGGTTTGCCATCAGCTTCGTGCCGGCCTATTTCTTGATCGGGCCGGACGGCAAGCTGATCCACCGCGGCGCGAGCCTCGACGAAATCGACGAGGCTCTGCGCCGCATGCTGCGGTGAGAGACCTCCCTGGGTTCCTGCGGCCCTTCCGGCCGCCTGGGGCTGGGTGGTGCCGCCGTCTTGCCCAGCCAGGATCCGGGCCGAGGGTCACGGCGCGATGTCCTTCCAGTGTCGCGCGTCGAGGTATCGAGCGAGATGCCTCGCGTTGTAGGTCGCCACACACAGGGTGTCGGTGAGGCCGGTGAAGAGCAGCGCTTGCGCGGCCAGGATCACGTCGGCGTCGAGCTCCTTGTCCTCGGCCGTCGCGTGGCCCTTTCTCCGTGCCTGAGCCCAGAGCTCGGCGGCCTTGCGCATCGCCGTGGTCGTGATCGGGATGTAATGCCCGAGATCGTCCCGCAACTGATCGAGCCGCTCGACGCCGTCGATCGCTCCCGCTCCGAGCAGTCCGCGCCTGACTTCGTAGTCGGCGATCTCCGGGATGGCCACGATCGCGCCGTTGGCCTTCGCGTGAATCCACCATCGCGTGAGACGTTCGACGTCCGGATGGCCGCGCTTCCGGCAGGCGTCGCCGAGCGGTCCGGAATCGAGCACGATGACGTCGGCCATGCTCAGCTCCCTCACGTGTGGGCAGTGACGACTTCCTCAACCGGCTCGGCTGGCTCAGCGTCGCCGATCATCAGGATGGCCAGCGCCGAGGGGGCTCTCTTGGCGAACCGCTCCCACACGGCCTTGGGGAACAGCCCGCCGAAGTCCCGGCCCGTCGGCCGATAACCCCGGGGACCGATATCCTTGGGATTTGTGAAAACCCGATAATACTTCGGGTCCGAATTCGAGATGCAGAGGATCTGCCGGAGCGGCCCCAGGTCGGGCGTCCAGGTGCCGTAGATCGGGGTGAGCTCGAGCTCGACGCCTTCCTGGACCTCCCACGGGCACTCATCCGGGCGGTCGTTCACGAAAATAATCGTGTTGAGCAATTCGATGGTGACAGCGTAAAGCATGAACGGGACTCCTTAGAAAATGGGTCGTTCGGTCCCAACGATCCAGGGTTTCCATCCTAGCGGAAGTCGAGCATCCTGTCAGCTTCGCGGGCGAATCGCGGGGCTTTGGCGTGATCTGGTCCATCGGCAAAGATCAGGGCGCCTCGGGCGGAGGTCCACGGTCTCGGGGAATCCGGCCGCCGTCGCCGGGCCGGGCCTCTCCTGCTATGATCGAGTTTGATCCGACCCGGCACGATGCCGCGAGGACTGGACGGCTGGTTCGCTCAGGATGACCGCTCCGAAATCCACGACATCGCAGTCCCCGAAACCCGACTCAGAGGAGCTGCCACGATGAGGATCGACCGAACCGATCTGCGTGCCGGACCGATCCGACTGATTCTGCCTCGGCGATGGGCTGTCGCGGCCGGGGCCATGGGCCTGCTCATGGTCGCGATGGCGGCCGGCCAGGGCGCCCGGGACCAGCCGGCCGGCCAGACCAGGAGGCTCGTCCTCTTCGATGGCAAGAGCCTCGACGGCTGGAAGAAGACTGACTTCTACCACGCGGGTGAGGTCAAAGTGGAGAATGGCACGATCGTCCTGAAGGCCGGCGGCTCGATGACCGGGATCACCACCACGCGCCAGGACCTGCCCCGGACCGGCTACGAGCTGAGCTACGAGGCCATGCGGCTCAGCGGCGTCGACTTCTTCGCCGCCGCGACGTTCCCCGTCGGTAAGTCGTTCATCACGCTGGTCAACGGCGGTTGGGGCGGCCACGTGACGGGTCTCTCCAGCCTCAACGGGATGGACGCCTCGGAGAACGAGACCACGCAGGGCTACCAGTACCAGGATAAGACCTGGTATCGCTTCCGCGTCCGGGTCACCGATGCGGTGATCCGCTGCTGGGTCAACGACAAGGAGCTGATCGCCGTCAACCACCAGGACAAGCAGGTCGGCACGCGGATCGAGACCCGCGCCAACGAGCCGCTGGGCTTCGCCACCTGGGAGACCGGCGGCGCGCTCCGCAACATCGAGATCCGCCACCTCACCCCCGCGGAGATCACGGCCACGAACCAGATCGATTAAGGACTCGCCCGCGCGCCGGGCCGGAGTGACTCGGCGCGCTTGCGGGCCGCTCGGACCGCGGCGCCGGCCTGCACCAGCCCGGCGCCAAACGTGTAATCGCGCCCCTTGCGGCCGAGGTCCCGGCAGGTCTTTTCCATCAGCGCCTGGACCTCCCAGGGGCAGAGGTCCGGGTTGGCCGAGAGCATCAGCGCGGCCACTCCGGCGGTCTGCGCGCCGGAGAACGAGTTCCCGGCCGGGCCGATGATCAGCGCCATCGGGTCGTTCTGCTGGGTGAAGATCTGGCCATTCGCCGGCCGTCCCCAGAGTGGGAAACCGCCGATCACACAGGTCACGTCGGGCTTGGCCAGCGGCCGGGCCGGCGGGTCGTCGTCGTAGAACTTCACCCCAACCAGGCTCGTTCGGGTTGACCCTCAATCGCGCAGCGCATCGACCAGCCATTTCGCGACCGGCTCTGTCTCCGCTCCCGGCAGCGACAATCGTGCGGCGGCTGCCGCGCCGTAGGCCGCTCTGACCTGTGCGAGCGCCGCGGCGGCTTCCGCGGGCGTCAGCGGGCGGTTCCGGCCGTCGACCACCTCGGCCAGTTGGAGCGGTCGCGGGGCCATCGCGGCGGCGACGTCGCCCAGGTCGCCGGCGGCGATGGCTCCCGGCACGATGACATCGTGTGGCACCAGGATGAAGGGGCTGTCGAGCAACGACTGGAATTCCGCCAGGCCCCCGCGGGCGGAAACGGCCTGGATGTCGTCCTCGAACAAGGCGGTCAGCAACACGACGAGGCTGCCGAGCGGCTCCGCATGCGTCAGCGCTTCGGCAACCTCCAGCGGCACCGCCACGTTCTGGTCGGGCCGATTGGACGCGGCGAAGGAGTCGCCCCACAGGACGATGCGCCGGCCGTCGACCTCGGGCCGGGTTCGCAGGTACCGTAGGACTGAACGCAGGTCACGGACCCGGGCGCCGACGGCCGTCTGACCGAGCATCAGCTCGGCCGATGACAGGCTCGTGGCCGAGCTGTTGCGCCCCCGGCCGTCGTCGGGCTTCGTCTCGCCGGTCCCGCGCAGATCGGGCAAGCCCACGGCGATGCCCGCGGCCAGGAGGTCGGCGATCGCCTCGGCCCGCCGATCGAGAAACGCCTGCTTTCCCGCCTGGGCCACACCGACGACGACCGGCCGACGGCCTGTCGCCGGCTGGCGCGGGGTCAAGAGCACCAGCGGCACCACGATGCCCGGTTCGACCTCCAGCGCCAGCCGGTCGACCCGCGCGTGGTCCCCCCTGGTTGGATCAACGACCGTCAGGACCCTTGGTTCCTGTCTCGGTTCGGGATCCCCCAGCAGCCGGGCCCAGTCGCGGCGCAGCGCCTGCCGCCGTTCCGCGGGGTTGAGCTGCGTCCGCGGTTGGCGTGCGGCGGTTGCCCGCCGGGCGCCGATCGCGGCTGCAAGCTGGTGCAGGGGGACCATCGGCCGGTCGGCGGTCGCGGCCCGCGTCAGGCACGTCAACTCGTCGGCGGTATGCCGCGGCAGGTCCTCGCGCCGGGGAACCGGGATGTGGAACCAGCGTTCGAACGCGGCATGGATGGCGACCAGATGGACGGGACCGATGTTGTTGCAATGGGTATTCCCGGGTCCTGTCCCGCGGACGCTCCCCGCGCCGTGGGTGGAAGCCAGGTTGGAGAGCGCGGACTCGCTCTTACCCAATGGTTTGTTCGTTTGATCATCGTAAAACGCATAGATCGTTTTCAGCCTGCGCCACACCGGGTCGTGGTCCTGGTCCCAGGCGAATTCGTGAGCGTAGACCAGCCGCCGCGGTGCGACCGAGCCGACGATGACCCAGGGGGCGAACCCGTCGCGGGCGGACAATCGCAGATTCCGCGTCGATTCCCAGCTTCCGCCCCCGAAGTAGTTGAAGGACTTCTCGGAGTCAGGAGGGAGCGGAAAGACCGTCTCGGGCTGGGGTCCGCCGAAGTTGAAGGGGACGACCGCGGCGATGCGCGGATCGAGCGCCGCCGTCACCGCCGCCGGATCTCCGCCGCCGGCGACGGCTCCCAGGAGGATGATCCGCGTGCGGTCGATCCCGGGCCGGCTCAGGAGCAGATCAACTCCGCGCATCAGGTCCCAGGTCATCCAGCCGATCAGGCTCTCGCCGACGAGATGCAGTTGCATCCCGACGTTGTAGCGGAAGTAATAGTCCTGGCGGCCGGGGCGAAACTCCCCCGCGTAATCGTTCTGCGACCGAAACGGGTGCTGCCGCCGCTCGCCGTGCCCGAGCTGATCCATCACCAGCACGAGGCACCCCTGTCGGGCCCACAGCACGCCCATCTCCTGCAATTCGCTTTGCCACTTCGGATTGTGATGGCTGTGACAGATCAGGATGCCCGGCATCGGTGGGCGCGGTTCCGTCGGCGCGTACAGATTCGCGGTCACGATCAGCCCCGGCCGGCTTTCGAACACCAGGTTCTCGATTGTGTACCCCGCCCCGCGCACGGTGCCGGTGACCGCGATCTTCAAATCCGCCGGTGGTTCCTGCGCCGCTCCCAGCGACTGCTGTAGCGCCTCGATCCGCGCGTCGCGGAACCGCTCCCAATCGCTCCGCGATCGCACCTGAGCCCAGGCTGCGTTCTCCCGTTCATTGGCCGCGATCCGCCGCTTCCGCACATCGGCTCCCCACATCCCCGCCAACCGTGCGCGATCGGCCGGAGCGGAAAACACTGTGCCATCCACCGGTGCCCGCTCGGCACCCTCAGTCGCGGGCGCCGCCGGTTCCTCGGCGCGGGCGGCGGCTCCCGGCAAGAGTGCGAGGATCAGCACCAGCAGGAATCCGCGTTCCGAATGCGTTGCGCTTGCCATGGGGTCCTCCGGGTCGCAAGAAAATGTCTGCAACGTCGCTGGACGTGACGGCTCACACCCCCGCGACCCGGCGCTTGTACTCCCGCAGGGCCTCGTCCAGGCGCTGGTGCGCCGTGGTGTCGCCGGGCAGGTTGTGCGACGGGTGGATGTACAGCTTGATCCCCTGGGCGACCAGGATCTCAGCGACGGTCGCGATGATCATCCAGACCAGCGTGACGAAGGCGATCGTCGAGACCGGCGCGATCGGGTCCCGGTGCTGGGGGATCGCGACGGCGGCGTCAGTCAGATCCGTGCAGTTGTCGACGACGACGTCGGCGATCTCGAACAGAGTCTTGCCCGACGAGTGGCGGCTGGCCTTGCCCTGGGACCCTTGGGCCGAACCGCAGGCCACGACCTTCAGGCCCAGCTCCTGGGCCTTGAGCGCGATGTCGATGTTGACGCTGTTGATCCCCGTGTGCGAGAAGATCCACATCGTGTCGCGCGGGTCGAAGGTGTAACTCTTCATAATCTGCTCGCCGTAGCCTTCGACCCCTTCGAGGAAGACGAACTGGCGGACCCCCATCTCGCCGACGATGTGGGTGAAGAAGCTCAGCGGCAGCTCGATCATGGGGTGGAAGCCCACGAAGCCGCCGATCCGCGGATACATCTCCTCGACCGGGATCGTGGCATGCCCGCAGCCGAAGGTGTGGACCCAGCGCCCCGCCGCGATCGACGCGGCCATCAGCTCCGCCGCCCGGTGGATGTTCTCCTGCTGGGTGGCCTCGATCCGATCCATGACCCCGCGAGCCTGCTTCAACCATTCGAGTGCGAGCATGGCGTATTCTTCCTCATAATTTGGAATCTGGAATCGGGAATTTGCCATCAAGCATCCCCTCCGGTGCCGGTCCCTCGGCGTGCCGCGGCGGCAGGCGCCGCCGCACGACTCCGAAAAGGATCGCCATCGCCAGGACGCTGGCCGGCACGATCAACAGCGAGGCCCGCAGGCCGTACCGGTCGCCCAGGAGGCCGGTCAGGTAGGGCAGCGCGCTGCCCCCCGTCAGCGCCATGACGAACGCGATGCTGAACGCGGTCCCGGTGAGCTCGGTGTCAATCTCGCCGATGATCCCCAGGACGATCGGGAAGCCCGCGGCCAGGCCGAACCCGAGCAGGAACAGGCCGAGCCGCGCCGTCGCCAGCCCACCCGGGGCCAGCAGCAAGGCGGAGCCCAGGACGGCCAACGCCAGGGACACGCCCAAGACCAGGCCGGTGATCCGGCGTCGCAGCAGCGCGGTCAGCACCAGCCGCGCCGTCATCATGCCGATCCAGAACAGGGAGAGGACCAGCACGGCCCGCTGCTCATTCAGACCCAGCACTTCGCCAGCGTACCGGGCGGTCCAGCCGCCGAGGGTGATCTCCATTCCGCTCTGGAAAAACAGCATCGCGCCCAGCAGCAGCAGGGTCGGCTCGCGCAGCAAGCCGCCGGCCTTGCGGAGCGGGAAGCCCTGAGGCTGCTTCGGCGGCGGGAACCGGATCGCCAGGAAGAAGACCACCGGGAGCAGGACGGCCAGGCCGATGTCCGCCAGGATCGCGGCGTAATCCAGCCAGCGCAGCAGCAGCCCGAGGACCAGCGGCACCCCCAGGGCCCCGATGCCGAAGAAGACCCCCAGCAGCGCCAGCCCGGAGCTGCGACCCGACCCGCTGATGTCCGAGACCAGGGCGTTCGTGCTGCCATTGACGACGCCTCCGCTGATGCCGAAGACCAGCACCGCGACCGCCAGCGAACGCTCCGACGGCGCGCGGGCGATCCCCTCCAGGCCGAGGCAGACGCCCAGCGCGGCGGCGATCAGCACCAGGCGGTAGCCGGAGCGATCGACGATCGGCCCGAAGACCAGCGAGCCCGCGAGGATGCCCAGGCTCATCAGGGCCAGGAGCGATCCGGCCTCGGTCCGGTCCAGGCCGTAACGGTCCATCAGCGGCGGCAGCACCGCGCCCAGTGTGGTCAGAGTGATGCCGAAGAGCAGCATCCCCAGGCAGGCGGCGGTGAAGACCAGTGAGTGCCGATACACCGGGCAAGCCTCCTCCTCCGGAGGCGGCTCCGCCGTACTCCAGGAGGGATTCCCGATTCCAAATTCCGGATTCCAAATTCCAGATTCCCGATTCCAAATCTGGATTCCGGGTGCAGTCATCCCCAGGCAGGCGGCGGCGAAGACCAGCGAGTGCCGATACACCGACCGAGCGATCCTCCTCCTCCGGAGGCGGCTCCGCCGTACTCCAGGAAGGATTCCGGATTCCAAATTCCGGATTCCAAATTCCAGATCCCCGATTCCAAGTCTGGATTCCGGGTGCAGTCTTCCGAGAACGTCATTCCATGGAATTGAGAATTTGAAATTTTATTGACATTATTATTTGAAATTTGGAATCTGGAATTTGGAATCTGGAATTCGGCATCAATCCCTGAAGGGAGAGGGTGTCCGGAGAGCGCCCAGGGCCAGTTGTCCGGTCCCGTACAAGCAGGCCTCGGGTCCCAGGGTGGTGACGCGGATGGCAACCCGCTGGATGCTCACCGGCTGGGCCCATCGCCGGGCCTCGGCCACGATCCGATCCAGCAGGCGAGCCGCCGGGCCGAAGAGGCCGCCGCCGAGGACCACGACCTCCGGGTTGAACAGGCTGACCAGGTTCGCCACGGCCATCCCCCAGCAGGCGACGGCATCGGCGAGCACCGCCTCCGCCAGCGCATCGCCCTGGTCGAAGGCGGCAAAGACGTCGCGCGCGGTGAGCCGGGCCGGGTCGATGCGGCGGAGTGGGCCGTCCTGGTCCGGGCTCTCGGCCAGCCGCCGCCGGGCCTGGTGCGCGATCCCGGCGCCCGAAGCCTGGGACTCGAAGCAGCCGCAGGCATCGTACTCGGTACGGTACGGGCGATCGAGTGCCATCCAGCCGACGGCGCCGGCGATGTCGTGAGCCCCGCGCAGGACCCGACCGTCGACGAGGATGCCGGCCCCGATCCCGGTCCCCACCGCCAGGAAGATCGCGTGCCTACACCCGCGGGCCGCGCCCCGAGCGGTCTCGCCCAGGATCGAGCAGGCCCGGTCGCTGTCGATGGCGACGGCAACCCCCGTGCCGGCGCGCGACTGGAGCAAATCCCGCAACGGGTACGACTCCCAGCCGGGGATGTTGGGAGCCCAGACCGTCCCGGTCTCGCGGTGGTAGATCCCGGGAACCGAGACGCCGACCGCCCCGATGGCCAGGTTGTGAGATCGGCCGTAGGCCAGGAACTCGTCCAGTTGATCGGTCACGAGCTGGCCGACCGGGTCACCTCCCCGGCCCTCGAGCCTGCATTGCGCGCGGTGCACGATGGTTCCGTCCTCGCCGAGGATCGCCGCGGCCAGCTTCGTGCCGCCGAGATCCAGACCGATGACCGGCATGATGGTCCTCCTCCCGACAACCCGATCCCGACCCATCACGACCCCGCGGGCTGATCCCAGAGACTCACCAGCAGCAGCAGTGAGACCGTCCCATCGATGATTGGCTCATTGGTGGAGAAATCCTCGTACAGGTCGTGATAGACCGCGGCGTCCGACTGGAAGTGGGCCAGCCGGTCGGCGCCGAAGTCGGAATACTTCAGCCCCTTGTTGATCTCCCGGCTCACCGGTCCGTCCACCAGCCCGCCGCGGGGCAGCCGGTTGGCCAGCCTGGCGAAGAGGTGGTGCGGATGACGGGGAAAGCTGCCCGACTCGGGCACGCCGATGACGAACGAGACCCCCCAGGGATTCCGCCCGAAGATCCAGTCCCGGGCCTCGGCGGCCAACCCACGATAGCGCGAGTCGCCGGTCATCAACTCGTAAAGCCGGGCCTGGGTGGCGAAGGCGATGACGTCGTTGGTGGAGCACCAGACCATCGGCGTGCCGATCCGGTAGGGATTGCGCTCGGCCCGCGCGCGGATCCGCTCCAGCCCGGAGCGGTAGTAGCCCGCCAGCCGTACCTGGGTCGCCGGATCGACGTGGGGATAGAGCCGCCAGTGGGCCAGGTTGACATAAGGGAAGAACTCGTAGTGCCCGTGCCGGTCCCGGCCCATCCAGGGGTTGTCGCCGGCCCGGTCGGCGTAGGCGATGGCCTGCTCCAGGTAGGGGCGCTCTCGGGTGGCCAGGAACAGCTCGACGGCGCCCCATTCCAGGTCGTCGAGATCGGTGCTCTCGCCGTAGTAGTACGGGGCCAGGACCGGCACCGACATGGCGCAGCCGGGGTGGTCCTGGGCCAGCCGGTAGAGCGCGCGGGCGGCCTCGCGGTCGCCGGCCAGGGCCATCGCCGCGGCGCAACGGCCGGCCAGGCTGGCCAGCCCGGTCGATTGATTGTGATACTTCGGACCCTCGGGCCGTCCTGTGGCCCGCCAGGCGGAGCGCGGCCCGCCCGGGCCAAAGCCGTAGTCGGACCGATCGTCGTGCCAGAGCGACGCCGGACCCCGGTGGTCGCGGTCGTCGCCGATCTGCACGTAAAGCACTCCCGGCGCCGGGTGGAGCTTGCGCACGAGCTGGGCTCCGTACCGCGCCTCGGCGCGGGCCGCGTCGGAGCCGGCCAGGAACAGCGCGGCGACACAGTATGAGGTCGTGATCATGTGCTTGAGCCGATCGGCCGCATCGTGCCAGCCGCCGACCAGGTCGACCCGCGCGCCGCTGGTTGTATCGATGGCGTCCTGCTGATGGCACAGCCGACCCGTGACCGGATTGGTCCCGCACCGCTGGAGCGCGAGGAACTCCAGCAGCGCCTTCGGGACCGTCGCGTAGGCGTCGGCTCCAATCGCGAACGGCGGTGACTCGACCTGCTCGAAGCGGACCCGGTACCGGCCCGGTCGCCGCAGGGTCGAGAAGTCGAGCCGGTAATTGTGGGCGAAAGGTCCCCAGGCTCCTTGATCGGGTCCGATCGGCGCTGTCTGATCGCCGACCGCGAACTTGCCCTGTACCGGCCGGTCGCTCGACAGCAGGGCGATCTTGGGATCGCCGGGCAGGTAGCCAACCTGGTTGACTCGGATCCAGGGTCCCTCGCCGGCGCCGGCCTTTGCCCCGGCGGCGATTGTCAGGACCCAAAGGCCCGCAAGGGTCCGAATGGGAGCTCTCCCGACGCTGTGCATAGTGACTCCTCCGACTGGGGGCCGCATCGTCCAGAGGCCGGTGTGGGCCGAACGTGGACTCCTCGTTGATCCTCACGCGGCCCTCGGCCGCAACCCAAGAGGCAGGGCAGATTCCAGATTCCAGATTCCAGATTCCAGATTCCAGATTCCAGATTCCAGATTCCAGATTCCAGATCCGAATTTATCCCCATTTGGAATCTCTCATTGGGAATTCCCAGGATCCGCGCCGTGCGCGGAGATCCTCCGCAGGTCGACTCTAACGAGGTCGACGGTCGCAACCAAGGAGGGATTGCCGATTCCCGGACCGGCACGGATTCTGGGGTCAGGCCTGAGGGTTTCCGCTCGCCCTCGGGCGGATGGTTGCACACCGGACCCTTGCCGGCTCGCGTCCCGCCGGATCCAATAGCGACAGCGATCGACATCTGTCAGAGATCGACTGCCGGCTCGAGGGGAGTGCCGCCATGGAGCGAGACAATCCGCGCCTCGTGGAGAGGGCGAGGGCTTCCGCCCTGGTGATCCTGCCGATCATCGGTCTGCTGGGCGGCCTCGTTCTCGGCGCGATCGGGGTGAGCCTTGCGGGAGGGGACGAACTCGCGAGCCTCAGGGTCACGATCCGATGGGGGGTGACCGGGTTCTTCCTGGGGCTGGCGCTGGTTGTGGTGCTGTCGGTGAGCCTGCGGCGGAAGGACCTCGTCTCGATCCGGGGATTGCTGGTCCTGGTCGCCATCGCGGGCGTGCTCTCCTGGTTCTTCGCCAGGGTTCTCTTCGCTGTGCTCGGCTATTGACTTTCTCGCGGGAGCGAAGCCCGTGGATCGAGCAGCCGTACGGCTCAGTGTCCAGGCGGCTCTCCCTCCCGATCACTCGATGGGAATCCCCCGCTGACCGGATCCGGCCCGATGAGCCGAATGGGAGCGGCGGACTCGCTCATGAGTGAAACGGTCCCGGTTGAGCTTGCCGATGAGCTGTCGCGACGGCCGCGCACGCTGGCGGCTGCGGCCAATCGGCCACTCGAGGACGCGGTCGTCGATTGGATCAGGCAAGCCGTATTGGAGTGGGAGGTGGAGAGCGTACCCGACGACGAACTCCTGAGGCTCTGCGACGCGACCCTCGCGGCCGCCGAGCAGGAGGAGTTGAGCAACCGGCTCGCCGAGGCCCGCGAGGGCAGGCTCGACGCGGCGGGGCGCGCGCCTCGATGTTCTGATGGCCTGGCGGCGGCGCGGACTGGTGCTCAAGGCCCGCGCCTGGAACCAGGCCGTGGCCCGCGGTCCGCGACGGCCGCCGACCGGCCTGGATGCGGACACCGAAGCTGCCTCGTGAATGGATTCTCGTCGATGTCGAGCGCCGGGTGCGGCAGGCCGCGCGCCACCGTTGCGGTTATTACCCCAGCAGGTCGCTTGCGCCTGTGGGATGGCTCTCCAGAGCCGTCGGGACGGGGCTGGAGACCCGTCCCACGTGAGGATCTTTCCTGCCCGGGTAATCTCTTGACAACAGCCCTCACTCTGCCGACCCGACGACGCTGTTCGATGCCCAGCCCGGTGGAGGCCCGGCGACGGTGACGGTGTCGGGGACGACGCTGACCGTCACGCCCAATGCCGGCTTCACCGGGCTGTTCGACGTCGCCATCACGGTCGATGACGGCCACGGCGCGACGGCGAGCGAGGAGTTCAAGGTCACGGTCTCTTGATCCCCTCACTGGGATCCGGCTTGACAGTTTGGGAGCGTCAGGTTGGACATCCTGACTCCGTCGGTCAGGCTTGATTACTCCGGCAAGAACGGACACGTCTCGGCGATCCCCACCGTGGTACCACGGGCCTGACCGCAGCGACAGTCGAGATGGAGACCCGAGGTTCACCGCAGAGATCGCAGAGACCGCAGAGATGGGGACAGAGCCAGGAGAGCGGGTCGGCAGGGTCCGGGGGACGGAAGCCCGATTCGCTCT
>JAJPJC010000495.1 GCA_021324445.1 Isosphaeraceae bacterium | reverse complement strand
GTCCCAACGAATTAAGGCTGGTTGGTCACAGGACTTTCGTCTTCTGCGAGGCATGCCAATGGCCGGCAACGTCAAGGAGTTTACCGACGCCAACTGGAAGTCGGAGGTGTTGGATTCGACGATCCCCGTGGTCGTCGATTTCTGGGCGCCGTGGTGCGGCCCCTGCCGCACCCTCGGGCCAACGATCGAGAAGCTGGCCACCGAGTATGATGGCCGCGTCAAGATTGGCAAGATGAACACCGACGAGAATATGGAAACTCCGGGCAGCTTGCGGATCACGGCCATCCCGACCGTGCTAGTCTTCCAGAAGGGCCAGGAAGTGGACCGCCTCGTCGGGGTCAACCCCGAGACCAAATTCAAGGCGGCGCTGGACAAGTTGGTCGCTTCTTGAGCCGTGCGCCCCTGAGCAGGGGATCGCAGTCCGGCAGGGCGAGGCTGCTGCCGAGCCTCTTTTGACTGCCCGCTCGCCGGGAGGCTCGCGGTCCCGGGGGACGCGAGGCGGGATTCGGGAGGGCGAGGCTCTGTCCGAGCCTCTTATTGCTGCCGGCTCGCCGGGAGGCTCGCCCTCCCAAAAGAGTGCCGGGCCGCCATTCCCGGGCGCGGACGATCGGATCCACGATCCGGCGGGGCGGCCCGTCCCGGGGAAGGCGTTGGCGTGCCGCAACCTGAAGTCCTCATCAAGCTCTGCGGGGTGACGTCGGTCGACGATGCTCTCGCCTGCGCCGAGTTGGGCGCCGACTGGATCGGTCTCAATTTCCACCCACCCTCGCCGCGATCGATCCACCCGGACATCGCGGCGGCCATCGTGCGGGCGCTGCCCCGTCGCGTGACGGTCGCGGGCGTCTTCGTCGATCGTCCGGCCGCCGAGGTGGCCGATCTGGCGGGCCGCCTGGGGCTGGACGTCGTGCAACTGCACGGCCAGGAGCCTCCCGAGGACCTGGCGGCACTCGACCGACTCCGGGTCATCCGTGCCTTCCGGCTCCGCGCGGCCGGTGACTGGATGCTGATCACGGATTTCCTGGCGCGTGCCGAGGCCCTCGGCCATCCGCCGGAGGGCGTGCTGGTCGATGCCTACGTACCCGGCCTGCCGGGCGGGAGCGGGAAGGTGATCGACCTCTCCCTCCTCGATGCGGCCCCCCCCCTACCTCGGCTGATCCTGGCCGGCGGGCTGACGGCCGAGAACGTCGCCGAGCGGATCGCCCGGCTCCGACCGTGGATGGTCGATGTTGCCAGCGGCGTCGAGTCCGCGCCCGGTCGCAAGGATCTGGTCTCGGTCGCGGCGTTCATCCGCGCCGTCCGCTCCGGCGAGACCGGTCGATAGGTGAGAGGTCGTCCCGCGGATTCCGGAGTGTGCGGTGCGCTTTGGGAGGGCGGCGATGCCTCCGATGGGCTCGTCGATCCGCCTCGACGACGGGCGCGGGCTCCGTAGGAGCGTCGATGAACGACGATCGCGAGACGGTTGACAAGCCCCGGGAAGAGCTTATAGTGTAGGAGTTTGCAGCGCAACTCGTTGGCTGTCTTGTTGGTGCGATCATGCCTCGGACAACCCCTCACGACGATACCGAAGCCCTGGCCGAGTGCCAGGTGGTCATCGGCTATCGGTTCCGGGACCCGGACCTCCTCCGCGAGGCGTTGACTCACGCGTCGGGGGCGAATCACCGGCTCGTCTCGAACGAGCGGATGGAATTCCTGGGGGATGCGATCCTGGGCGCGATCGTCTGCGACATGCTGTATCGCCGGTTCCCGGATTACCTCGAGGGGGACCTGACCCGCATCAAGTCCGTCGTGGTGTCGCGACGCACTTGCGCCAAGATCTCGCAGGAACTGGGCATCGACGACTTCCTGATCATCGGCAAGGGGATGGGCTCGCACGACCAGACGCCGGCCTCGATGATGGCGGACGTCTTCGAAAGCCTGATCGGCGCCGTGTATCTGGATGGGGGCATGGAGGCCGCACGCCGCTTCATCGAGCGGCACATCGGCCCGGAGATCGACACGGCGGCGGAAGGTCAAGGCGGGGTGAACCACAAGAGCCACCTGCAGCAGGTGTCGCAGCGCCAGTTCGGCGAGACCCCCAGTTATTTGCTCCTGGACGAGAAGGGCCCGGATCACTCGAAGTGCTTCAAGATGGCGGCGAGGATCGGGACGAGGTGCTATGCCCCGGCGTGGGGCCGCAACAAGAAGGACGCCGAGCAGCACGCGGCCCTCAACGCACTTTGCCAGATCGCGGGCGAACCCCTTCCCTACGAGTCGGACTGACCGCGCGAGGCTGCCGTGGACGGGTCGCTGGATTCGGCACTAGGTCTGGGCTGGGAGGTCTGGCTCTTCCTGGCGGTGCTCTCCTGCTTGACCCTCTTCTTCAAGTTCAGCCGCTTCTGGAGCGTGCGGAACCTGGACCTGGTGTTGCTGTTCGTCCTCGTCCCGGGGATGCTGATGGTCCTGGGGAGGCCGCCGAATCCACCCTGGGCGGCGTATATCTGGCTGTTCGTGGGCTCGGGCCTCTGGCTCTTCCGATGCCTGCTCGACCTGGGTCTGACCCGGCGCCCCCTGCT
>JAJPJC010000151.1 GCA_021324445.1 Isosphaeraceae bacterium | reverse complement strand
GCACCGGAATTCCCTCGCTGGCGCTTCGGGCTCGTAGGGAGTCACGGCGAGGCCCGCACCGGAATTCCCTCGCTGGCGCTTCGGGCTCGTAGGGAGTCACGGCGAGGGCAGCGCCAGCCGTGGCGGCGGTTCGAGCGGGATCCCGGCTGGTGGCTCCCCGGAGAGTGCGGGCAGCCGGGCGATGCCGTAGAGACTGAGCGTCGCGATGAGGAGGATCAAGATCAGGGCGACGGGCGACAGCGGGGTCACAGCGACGGTGACCACGACGATGGCGAGGGTCAGCCCCGTCAACTTGCCCTTCGAGGACCAGCTCAGGCCGTGGTAGTGCTCCCAGTCGTCGAGGATCGGGCCGAAGAACGCCGTGCGCCGGAGCATGGCGTCCAGCCGGGGCGAGGAGCGTGCCAGGTAATAGCTGGTCGCCAGCAGGCAGGGGACGGTCGGGATTCCCGGCACGGCGAGACCCACCAGGGTCATCGCGAACCAGCCGCCGGCCAGGGCCAGGTACAGGATCCGCTTCGCCCCGGTTGCGACCTCGATTGAGCTGTCGAAATCCGCGCGGAGCAGATCAGTAGGGTGCTCGAGTCGCATCGACTCGGCGGCCATCCCATTCCGCAGGGCTCGCTCCAGTCGGTCCAGGAGGTGGTCCGCGTCTCGGCCCTCCTGGCGGGATTCGATCGTGAGGGCGCCCGACCAGGGGGACACGCGGCACTGATCGACTCCATCGAGACCGGCCAGGGTGCCGGCCAGACGAGCGCGCCCGGCACGGTCCCCCGAGAACCCGCGATGGCGGAGCCGGGTCCGGCCTGGTTTCGCCTCGAGGGTTTCCCAGATGGAAACCTCGTCGCCGAAGCGGTACGCGGTCAAGGCAGACCAGCGCGGGGTGGGCCGCCACCAGGGGGACCTGACCCAGCCGGCGGGGTCCTCCAAGGTTTGACGGACGGCGCGGCTGAAGGCGCCGGCCATGCGCTGCGACGTGGCCGAGCCGGGATCGAACGCGATCCGGCAGGTGGCCGAGGCCAGGTCCAGCTCCGCCTTCTCGATCCCCGGCTGCCGGCACGCCACCTCCAGCAGCCGCCGGCAGAACGCGCGGCGGCCGGCGTGGAAGACCCGGGGATCGTACACGCGGATCGAACCGGGATCCTCATGGATCTCGATGTCCAGGCAAGGGGGTTCCGCTGCGCTGACCCGGCGCCTGGGTCGTTTGGCCGGACGAGGCTGATCCAGCCTTTCGCTGTTCATGTCAGGACTCCGGAGCGCCTGGCGCCGGCAAGGCCGCGAGCGCCGAGGACTTCCTCGCGGTAGGCGGCCGGGGTCGTCTTCAAGAAGCGGCGGAAGACCGTCGTCAGGTGGCTCTGCGAGGAGAAGCCGACCGCCAGCGACACGTCCACGATCGAGCGGTGCGGGTTGCGCAACAGCTCGCAGGCCCTGGCGACCCGCCGCTCGATCAGGTAGCGGTGGGGCGTCTTCCCCGTGGCGCGACGGAAGGCGCTGAGGAAATAGTTGGGGCTCAGCCCCGCCAGCTCGGCCAGCTCGCCCAGCGAGATCTCGTTGCCCAGCGAGCTGTCGATGTACGCCACCACCCGCCGCAGCCGAGGATCCGCCAGTCGTTCCATCCCCTTCCCATTCGGACGCGGCAAGGAAGAGTGGTTCCAGAGGAGCTGGAGGGCCAGTTGCATCTGGAGCGCCTCCGCGTAGAGGCGCGACCCGGGAATCGGGGAGAGCAGCCGGACTGCCAACTGCTGGCCCAGGGACCAGAACTCCGCATCCCGGCGGTTGAATGCCTCCCCGATCTCGATCCTCGACCCGTGCGATTCCCACTCCTGGTCGGCGACCGACTGAAGCCAGGCCGGGTCGATCATCCAGAGCAGAGCTCGGATCGGGCGATCGGTGCGGAACTGGTGATCGTCGCCGGCCGGGACGATGGTCAGCGACCCGGGTTCGCTCCGATATCTCGTGAATCGGCCGCCACGCTTCCACTCCACCTGGGTCGTCCCGCTCAGCAGGAACGCGACGGCGTGCAGCCGCGAGGAATGAGGGTAGAAGTCGGTCAGCCGGCCCTCGACGATCAGACCCTGCACATCGCCCCAGCCCGCCGACATCGTCGAGGCCACCAGGGAGACTCCCGGATGGGACATCGGATTCGGAAGGAGCGATCCCCTCATCGAGCAGTTCGGTTCGGAGACGGAAGCCATGAGAGAGTATCCCCGAACCGTTCACCTTAGGTCAGGCTTTCAGCCTGGCGCTCCGGGAGCGCCAGGCTGAAAGCCTGACCTACGTGAGGATCGGCGACTGGATGCGATCCTGACTACTCGAAGGTAGCCGACCCCAGCCGCTGGGTCAACTCACGGGTCCCGCTCGCGGTACGGCGTCTTCTCCCGATAGAGCCTCAGCCGCACTTCACCCTTGGCCCGATCCTCGGCTTGAGAAGCGAGGCTGTTGGCCTGAGTCTGCCACCTGACGGCTGCGTCGAAATCGCCCGCCTCGGCACAGGCCGCGGCCAGGGTGGCGAGATACGACGCGTTCTTCCAGCCGGTCCGCTCGCACGCCTTGGTGGCCGACTCGATGGCTTTCTTACCGTCGCGGTACTTGGCGTCGGGAGAGGTGGCCCAGATCCAGGCGCGAGAGTCATAGGCGGCAGGCTGCTCGGGAGCGATGCGAACGGCTTCGTCGAGATCGGCGATGGCCTTGCCGTAGGACCTCAGGGCCTTCCAGGCGAGGGCGCGCTGGTGGTAGGCGGAGCTGTTCTGGGAATCGAGCCGGATCACCATGTTGTAGTCGACGATGGCTTTGCCGGGCTCCTTTTTCCCGTACCACGCGCGGCCGCGGTTGCAGTACGCGGTGATGGCCAGGGGATCGAGCCAGATCGCCTCGCTGCTGTCCTCGATGGCCCGGTCGAAGTCCCGCTTCGTTCCCCAAACCGTTGCGCGGCCGACGTAGGCGAGCACGCATTTGGGATCGAGCCGGATGGCTGCGCTGTAGTCGGCGATCGCCTTGTCGTAATCCTGCTTGTCGGACCAGGCCCTGGCACGATTGCAGAGCGCCGGGGTCGACCGAGGGTCGAGCCGGATGGCCTGGTCATAGTCGCGCAGGGCGGCGTCGAGCTCGCCCTGGTCGTGCCGCACGAAGGCCCGCATGAGGTAGGGGAACGCGTCCTGCGGATGTGCGCGGAGCTGATCCGAGAAGACCTCAACGGCTCGTTCGACGGGGACGACCTCGTCAGGCTTGGCCGAGCCCCGGAGGCGATGCCCTTCCGCCTGGAGCCAGAGCGACGGGCCGTCGTCGACCCGCTCGACGCGGTAGATCGCGATCACCTTGCGGCTGGCTTCCACCGGCTCGTCGTCGAGGCGGAGGACGAAGGTGCGCGACCTGGGGATGACCCGCTTGCCGGCCCAGTCCGTCTCGGCCTGGGCTCGCAGCAGGGTCGGCGCGACGAGGGCCAGCGCCACGGCCACAAAGCAACGCAGTGGCGTCGCGAACATCGGCGGGCCTCCCTCCGGAGCGAGGGTCGATCGGCAGCGGTCGCCAGCCGGCGCGGTCTGGGTCAGGCCCGACCCGGCCCGGTGCCCGGGGCGCAGAGCTCGCCGCACGCCTCCGCGGCATCGGCATCGGCATCGGCCATGCGGAAGCCCTCGCGCGCCGTGGCCGCGGACACGCCCGCGTTGACCGCGGACACCACGTTGACCAGGGCGTTGAGCACGTCATCGCTGATGCCGGCCGCCCGCGCCTTCTCGATGCGGTTGCGCGTGCAGACCTGGCACCCCCGCGTCATCGTCACGGCCAGTCCAACCAGGTGCTTCTCCCGGTCCGTCAACAAGGTCGTCTCGTGCGCCCGGCGCACGTAGCCGACGATGGGCGTGTCGTCGTAGGGCATGGGCAGACTCCTCTCGATTCTATCGGTGCTACTTCTTCTTGGACCAGATCGAGTCCAGGTCGTCGGAGGCCGGCTGGCGGATGCCGTTGTCGGAGAGGACCTCGTCGGTGGCCTTGAGGGCCTCCTGGTGGTTGAAGACGATCGTCTCGGAGGCGCGGTCGTCGAAGACGATCGTTGTGTATTTCTCCTTCGAGTCGCGGAGGAGCTCCACCAGGTGGCGGATGTTCTTGACCGGCACGCCGTTGATCTCCTTGACGACCTTGTAGATGGGGTTGTCGTATCCCTTGCCGATCTTGTGGGGAAAGATCGGCGAGGCGACGACGACCAGCTCCTCGCCCTCGAAGCGCGGATAGTCCGCCCGGCGGGTCACCAGCGGGCTGCCGATGATCGCCAAGGCCCCCGTGAACCGCCCGAACGCCGAGGCGAGCTCGGTCGTCACCGGCGAGAAGACCAGCGGCCCGTAGATGAAGTACGACGGATACTTCCCCTTGAGCGGCCGGATCAGCATCGGGTACTCCGCCTTGACGGGCAGGTCGATCGTCATCGGCTTCCCCTGGCGCACCACGGTCAGAGGGACCTTGCCGTCCTTGGCAAGTTTCTGGATCAAGTATTGAAATCGCAGGCGGAGGCGATCGTTGATCTTGATCATGCCGGTGTTGTCGATCTCCTGGTCGCCGATCTTGGTGATCAGGTCGAACGGCCTGAGCGGATCCTTGGGGTCGGCGGGGTTGGGCGCGTGGACGACCATGCCCTGGGTCTTGCGGTCGAGGCGGAGGAAGGCGCGCAAGGCGTCGTTCTCGAGGGTCTGGAGCGGCTCGTGCATGGCGGGCT
Source organism: Isosphaeraceae bacterium (assembly GCA_021324445.1). Classification (GTDB taxonomy): domain Bacteria; phylum Planctomycetota; class Planctomycetia; order Isosphaerales; family Isosphaeraceae; genus JAJPJC01. The sequence continues at coordinate 9,620 of JAJPJC010000151.1, read as the reverse complement.
TGCCGTCGTACTTGCCGTCGGCGACGTCCGCCAGGAACAGGTCGATCTCCTCGCTGGGGATGATGTAGCCGATGTTGTCCGACTGCGTGAGCTTGCTGAAGATGAGGCCGATCATCTTGCCGTCGACCAGGGCCGGACCGCCGCTGTTGCCCGGGTTGATCGCGGCGTCGATCTGGACGCGCACGCCCGAGACGCCGTCGCCGTAGCCGGTGAACTCGATCCGCGAGACGATCCCCTTGGTGATCGAGAGCGTCGAGCCGCCCTGGGGGAAGCCGTAGACCAGCACGGTGTCCTTGACCTCGGGCAAGGCCGTGGTCCGTGCCATGGGGGTCCGCTTCTCGAAGAACGACTCGTCCTCGAGCCGGATCACGGCCAGGTCGATCCCCGGGCCGACCGCTTCCACTCGCGCCGGCAGCTTCTCGCTCGATTGGTTGCTCTCGACGAAGAGCTGGCTGGCGTAGGTGACCACGTGGGCGTTGGTCAGGATCCGCTTGCCATCGATGACGACCCCCGTGCCGCTGGCCTCGCGCGGGCTCTCCTTGGTCCAGGGGTGGGACAGGTCGGGCCGGCGCATCGTCGCGAAGACCTTCACGACCGAGTCGCGGATCTTCCCCTCCGCGTCGCTGTCCTGGACCGCGGCCGCGCGGGCCGGGACCGGGACGCTCCCGACCAGGACCAAGACCGGGACCATCACAGCCGCGGCGATTAACCCAACCGAGGTGCTCCGGCGGATGTTCATCGTAGAGACTCGCTTCTCCAAGGGGCGGACTCCCGTTCCCGATCGCCGTCGCCAAGCCCCATGGGCTTCGATCGCGACCGACTGTCGCGACGGCGTTCGAGCGATCCCAACCCGGAATGGAACCTATCTTATCCCGCCCTGGGCCGGCTGGATAGGGCCTCTTTTTGGAGTGGCTGGTGGCCGGTGGCTGGTGGCTAGAATAAGAGTATTCTCTCAAGCCACGAGCCACCAGCCATCAGCCACTCCCATGAACGAACTGCCTGTGATTGACCGGCCGCGGCCGGCACCTGAAGACTGGCGAGCGCTCCGCGAGGCGCTCGCCGAGGCCATCAGCACGCACGACGTGCGCGGCGATCGCCTCCACCGGGCGCTCTATGCCACTGATGCGAGCGTCTACCAGATCGTGCCGCTGATGGTTGCCTTCCCGGCGAACGCGGCCGACGTGGCGGCCGCGGTGCGGGTCTGCGGCCGGTTCGGGGTGCCGATCACGGCCCGGGGGGGCGGGACCTCGCAGGCCGGTCAGTCGATCGGCCCGGGGGTGATCCTCGACTGCTCGAAGCACTTCGATCGGGTCCTGGAGATCAACTCCCAGGAGCGCTGGGTCCGGGTCGAGCCGGGCTGTGTCCTCGACGAGCTGAACCGTGCGCTCAAGCCCCACGGCCTGCTGTTTGCCCCGGATATCTCCACGTCCAACCGCGCCACCATCGGCGGCATGATCGCCAACAACTCCTCGGGCGCGCGGTCGGTCTTCTACGGCAAGACGATCGATCACGTGCTCGAGCTGAAGGTCGCGCTGGCCGACGGCAGCCTGGTCGAGCTGGGACCACTCACGGAAGCGCAGCTCGAGGCGAAGTGTGCCCGCTCCGACTTCGAAGGGGCCTGCTACCGCGCCACCCGCCGCCTGGCCGCCGAGCACGCCGAGGAGATCGAGCGCCGCTTCCCCAGGATCCTCCGGCGCGTGGGCGGATACAACCTCGATGAATTCGTGCCGGGGCACCTCGCCGGGCGCGAGGGAGCCAATCCCCGATTCAACCTGGCCCGGCTGCTGATTGGCTCGGAGGGGACGCTGGGCGTGACGGTCGAGGCCAAGCTGAAGCTCCTGGAGCTGCCCCGCGCCCGGGCCACGCTGGTGGTCGAGTTCGCCGACTTGCTCGAGGCCCTGGCGGCGACCCCGCGGATCCTCCGGCATCAGCCGGCGGCCGTCGAGGTCGTGGACAAGTATGTGCTGGACAGCACCCGGCTCAACCCCGAGGCGAGCCGGCTCCGCGACTTCCTCAAGGGCGACCCCGCGGCCATCCTCCTGATCGAGCTCTATGGCGCGAATGCCGACGAGCTTCCTCCCCGGCTGGCCGCCCTGGAGGAGGACCTGCGCCGGGAGGGTTTCGGCTATCACCACCTGGCCGTCACCGAGGCCGGCGCGCAGGCGCGGGTCTGGAAGCTGCGCACGATGGCCCTGGGGCTGTCGATGGCCGAGAAGGGGGACGCCAAGGCGCTCTCGTTCGTCGAGGACACGGCCGTGGCGCCCGAGCACCTGCGCGATTACATCGCCGAGTTCCTGGCCCTCATCGCGCGGCACCGGACCACGGCGGGGGTCTATGCGCACGCCTCGGTCGGCTGCCTGCACGTGCGACCGGTGATCAACCTCAAGACCGAGGCCGGCGTGCGGACCTTCGAGGCGATCGCCGCGGAGGTCTCCGACCTGGTGCTCCAGTACGGCGGCGCGCTCTCGGGCGAGCATGGCGACGGCCTGGTCCGCAGCCCATTCCAGGAGAAGATGTATGGCACGGAATTGTACCGGGCCTTCCGCGAGCTGAAGCGCACGTTCGACCCGCAGAACCTGCTCAACCCCGGCAAGATCGTGGACGCGCCGCCGCTGGCGACGAACCTGCGCTACGGGCCGAGCTACGTGACGCCCGCGGTGCCGACGACATTCGACTTCACGGCCGACGGCGGCCTGCTGCCGGCCGCCGAGCTCTGTGCCGGCGTCGGCGCCTGCCGGAAGAAGTTCGAGGGGACGATGTGCCCCTCGTTCCAGGCGACGCGGGAGGAGAAGGACAGCACCCGGGGCCGCGCCAACCTGCTCCGCCTGGCGATCACCGGCCAGCTCGGCTTTTCGGGCTTCACTGACCCGCACGTCCGCGAGGTCCTCGACCTGTGCCTGGAGTGCAAGGCGTGCAAGGGCGAGTGCCCGACGAACGTCGACATGGCCCGGCTCAAGGCCGAGTTCCTCCACCAGTACCATCGCGAGCACGGCCTGCCGTTGCGGAACCGGATCTTTGGCCGGGTGGCCGAGCTGGGGCGAGTCGGCAGCGCCCTGGCGCCGTTCTCCAACTGGCTGGCCGGACACGCCGCCGCGCGATGGCTGAACGAGAAGCTCCTGGGGATCGACCGCCGCCGCATGCCGCCCGCGTTTGCGCGGCGATCGCTGGTGCGGCGGGTTGGCGATTCCTGGGGGGGCGGGCCGGCCGATCCGCCGGGCTCGCCGGTCCTGCTCTTCCCCGACACGTTCACCAACTACTTCGAACCGGAGATCGGCGAGGCGGCGATCGAGCTGCTCCGGCGGGCCGGCTGCGCGGTCACGCTCGGGCCGCCGGGCTTGCGGTGCTGCGGCCGGCCGATGATCTCCAACGGGATGCTCGACCAAGCCGTCGCCTGCGCGCGACACAACGTCGAGGCCCTCGCCGACTGGGCGCAACAGGGCCGGCCGATCGTCGCTTGCGAGCCGAGCTGTATCCTCACGATCCGCGATGATTACCCCGCGCTCCTCAAGGGCGAGCTGCGCTCTCGCGCCGAGACGGTCGCCAACGCTTGCCGGACGCTCGAGGAACTCGTCGACTCAGCCCTGTCCGAGGGAGGCGGCCCTCGGCTGACCCTCAGGCCCGGCCCCCGGCGCATCCTGGTGCAGGCGCACTGCCACCAGCGGTCGCTGATCGGGATCGGGCCGCTGCTGCGCGTCCTGCAAGCGATCCCCGGGGCGGAGGTGCTCGACCTCGACGCCGGCTGCTGCGGCATGGCCGGCTCGTTCGGCTACGAGGTCGAGCATTACGAGGTCTCGCGGCTGGTCGGCGAGCATCGGCTCTTCCCGGCGCTGCGCCGGGCCGATCCGGACGCCGTCATCGTCGCGCCGGGGTTCTCCTGCCGGCTCCAGATCCGGCACTTCACCGGCCGCGCGGCGATCCATCCGGCCGAGCTGCTGCGATCGTATCTTGCCTGAGAGCGGCAGCGCGCGGACCTTGGGGCGTCCCTTCGGCCGGCCCGGGACAATCGAGCGAGCGAGCGATTCAATCGAACTGGGGGATCTCCCTTGAGCCGGGTTGGAGAAGCTGGCGATGGCGACCGTTTCGATTGAGCTGGACGAGGAACAGGTGCAGAGGCTCAGGGAACGCGCCGGGGCGGCGCGGCGGCCGGTGCAAGATCTCTGCCGAGCGGCTGTTCAACGTTACCTCGAAGGGGATGAAGGCTCGGGTGAAGCGGAAAGGAACGCGGGCTACGCGGCCCTTCGCGCGTTGATCGGGCTCGTCCAAGATGGCCCGAGCGACCTCTCCATCGAGCACGACCTTCGTCCGGGTGACCCACTGTGACGCTCTTCATCGACTCAGGCCGCGCTGCGGGTGATCCGTGGCGGGAGCTGGAACAACAACCCGCGCAACTGTCGGTCGGCGAACCGCAACAGGAACGCGCCGGACAACCGGAACAACAACGTGGGGTTCCGCCTGGCCCGAGCTCAGCGAGGACGGCAGATGCCGTCCTGAACTGAACCGACCGCTCTCCGGTCCCGGCATCCCAGACGCCGGGCAAATCGTTCCCCCAGTCCGCCCGGTACTGGTGGCCACTCGCGAACGTTCCGGGCGGACTTCTCGTCTCCCTTTCGCAAGCAATGAGCCGGCGATGAGGAAGCCGTTCGACCCGACGATGCGGCCTCTGTACGAGCAGGCACCCGCCGCCTGGCTGGAATTCTTGGGCATCCCCGTCCCGGACCCGAGCCAGGTCCAGGTGATCGACTCCAACCTCTCGACGATCACCGCCGAGGCCGACAAGGTCGTGCGGGTCGGCGGCGCCGAGCCCTTGAGCGCCGGTCGCGAACGTGCCGGCGGAGCAAATCCCCGGCGTGCTCCTGGCCATGTCGAATCGGATGGAGCGGGAGTCCAGCCGGGAGCCGGCGGCGACGTTATGGGCGGCGACCTCCGTCCTGATGGGGTTGCGCTACGAGGAAGAGCAGGTCGACGCGATCATCGAGGGAGTATCCGCCATGTTGTTCGGGATCGAAGGGCTTGAGGAGTCGTCGGTCTCTCAGGGGATCCTCCGCAGGGGCGAGGCCAGGGGCCGCATCGAGGAAGCCCGAGAGGGCTTGCTCCGCCAGGGCCGCAAGCGATTCGGGCCGCCCGACCCGCGGGTCGAGGCCACCCTCGCCGCGATCGCCGACCTCGATCGCTTGCATGATCTCAGCGACCGCGTCTCTGAGGTTTCGAGCTGGGACGAGCTGCTCTCCTGTAGCGACCATCCGGCCTAACCTCGCATCCGGGATCGATTCCCGGCCCTGGCGACGAAGAGGACGCCGTGTTCCACCGGCAGGGGCCGCGGGTCCGTGGATCCCGCCGCGCCGGGACAAGACCGGTTGGGAGAAGTCGGGCGGCCCGCGCCGGGTGCGGAGTTCAATCGAGGCCGAGCTCGCGCATGGCCTCATCCCAGGGGATGGTGGGTTCGCGGCGCTGTTGGCGGATCATCTCCCAAAACTCGGGAGATCGAGCCAGCGCCATCGACTCAGCATCCCAATCCTCGGATACGGACTGCACGATAAACCACGGCTTGCCTTGACGGGTCACAATCACGTCGCCGTGGTCGATCTCCGAGAGGGTCTGGTCCAATTGCTCGCGAAACTGGTCAAACTCGATCGTGATGGTCTTCATAACACCTGTTCCGTGGCTTGATGTGGTCGTTTCGGCAGGACGGCCCGAATGTGGACGACATCCTGATCGACATCATAGAAGACGCGGAAATCGCCTACACGAAGCTCCCAGATTGGCGGCTCGCAGGGAAATGAGGGTACAAGGTCGGGTAACAACTTTCGATTTCTGGTCTGCACTGTGGGCTCATGGGTCAGTTGCTCTTCAACGGCTTGGACGATCCGCCCGCGGTCGAAAACCCGAATGTCCTTGAGACTCTCTAACGCCAGGCGGGAGAACCGTACTGAGACGGCCATGACAAGGACTCCGTTCCTACACAGCGAAACGAATCCCTCGTCACGCTCAACAATTTCGTCTCGACGGTCGATCCCGTCTCTGGGCCTCCGGCGGTCCACGAGCCCTCAATGTTTCGTGATCGTCTCGTCGTAATTGAGGAGGGCCTGGGCGAGCACGGTCATGGCGGCGGCCTCGGCCGGGTCGAGCGCCGGGTCGCGCGGGGCGTCGCCGACCGCCAGCAGCTTGCTCGGGTCGGAACGGCCGGCGCGGAACTCGTCGTACTGCTCGCGGTAGAGTGCCTCGAGCGTGGTGAGCTCCCGCGGGCTGGGGCGCCGGCCGGTCGTCGAGCGGAAAAGGAACGTGACGCGATCGGCGAGGCTCGGGCCGGCCTCACGGCAGGCGCGCTGGGCCAGGCCCCGGGCGGCCTCGACGAATTGCGGATCATTGAGCAAGACCAGGGCCTGGAGCGGCGTCGCGGTCGTCTGTCGCTTGACGGCGCAGACCTCGCGCGTGGTGGCGTCGAAGGTGAGCATCGTTGGCGGCGGTATGGTCCGCTTCCAGAACGTATACAGGCTCCGGCGGTGGCTCCCCGGCCCGACGTCGCGCTGATAGGTCGCCCCGACCTTTGCTTCCCACAGCCCCGGCGGCTGATAGGGCCGCACCGTCGGGCCGCCCATCGTGCCGACCAGGAGCCCGCCGGCGGCCAGCGCACCGTCGCGGATCATCTCGGCAGAAAGTCGGAACCTCGGTCCGCGGGCCAGGAGCACGTTCTCGGGATCCTGGGTCAGCAGCTCGGGCGCCGCGTCGGAGCTCTGCCGGTAGGTCGCCGAGGTCACGATCAGCCGGACCAGCCGCTTGATGTCCCAGCCGGAGTCAATGAACGTCCGCGACAGCCAGTCGAGCAGCTCGGGGTGCGAGGGGAGCATTCCCTGGCTGCCGAAGTCCTCGGGCGTGGCCACGATGCCGCGGCCGAAGACGGCTTGCCACCAGCGGTTGACCGCCACCCGGGCCGTCAAGGGGTGATTCGGCTCGGTCAGCCAGCGCGCCAGGCCCAGCCGGTTCCGGGGCCATGCCTTGTCGAACGGCGGCAAGGCCGCCGGCGTGCCCGGCTCGACCCGCTCCCCCGGCGCATCATAGGCCCCGCGCTTCAGCACGTACGCCGGCCGCGGCTGCGGCTCTTCCTTCATCACCATGATCTCGGCCACGGGGTCGACCCGCTCGCTCCGCTGCTTGCGCAGCTCGCGCAGCGACGCCAGCCGGCCCCGGTACTCGCCATCAACAGTCGCCAGGTAGTAGGCGAACAGGTCCTGGCGCTGGGACTCGGAGAGCCTGGCCGGATCGAGGGAAAGCGCCCGGCTCAGGGCCGTGCCGTCGCAGAGCTGCGCGACCTCCAGCGGGGTCAAGGCCCGGTCGAAGACCTTGACTTCGTCGACCAGACCGTTCTTGAAGCCCCGGTCGCGGAACCGATGGCCGACGGTCAAATAGTCATTGCCCCCGCCGGTGATGTTCTTGGTCAGCTTGTCCCGGATGACCTCGCAGGCGGCGCGGCGGCCGTCGACGTAAAGCGCCAACCCATCGGCCCGGCTCGAGCCATCGTAGGCGATCGCGACGTGGACCCAGTGATCGATCGGTAACGGCTCGCGCGCCTTGATGCCGATCGCGTTGCCCGGCCAGAAGTGGATCAAGCCCACGCTGAGCTTGCCGTCCTCGATCAGGAGCTGATAGCCCCGGCTGCCGGCATCCGTCCAGGCCATCGACCGGTGGACGATCACGGCGCGATCCTTGAAGTCGGGCGTCTTGATCCACAACGCCAGCGAGAACGGCTCGAAGCGGTCGAAGTTGCCCAGGGGGAGCGTCAGGCTGTTCTCGCCGCTGAGCCGCACCGCCCGGCCCACGCGCCCTTCCACCACCTCGGGGCCTTCCATCGCCTGGCCGGGCTTCTTCGGATCGACTCGATTGGCGATTTTGCCGCTGTCGATGGCCTCGAGCGGGAAGTCGCCGATCAGGCCGGTCAGGACCGGCCGGCGGCTGCGGCGGGGCGAGTTCAGCCAGGCCTTGAATGCCGGCCGGCGTTCTTCAGCCAGGCGTTGCAGACCGGCCTCGGCGGCCCGGATCTTCGCCGCGATGGCCGCGATGGCCCGATCCTCATCGGGTGAGGTCAACAGCAGGGTCGGGGTCGGCACCGCGCTGGTGAAGTGCGAATACAGCCCGGACTCGTCGATGTTGCCGAAGAAACTGAAGAGTTGATAATACTCTTTCTGGGTGATCGGATCGAACTTGTGGGAATGGCAGCGGGCGCACTCGAGGGTCAAGCCGAGGAAGGCCGTCGCGAAGGTGTTGGTCCGGTCGGCGACGTACTCGACGCGGAACTCTTCCTCGATGCTGCCCCCCTCGTTGGTCTGGCGGTGGAGGCGGTTGAACGCCGTGGCGAGCACCTGGTCCCGGGTCGGGTCCGGCAGCAGGTCGCCGGCCAGTTGCCAGGTGATGAAGCGATCATAAGAGAGATCCTGGTTGAAGGCCCGGATGACCCAGTCGCGCCACGGCCAGGTGGCGCGCGCGACATCGGCCTGGTAGCCATAGGTGTCGGCATACCGCGCCAGGTCGAGCCAGTCGACGGCCATGCGCTCGCCGAACCGCGGCGAGGCCAGCAGGCGATCCACCAGGTGCTCGTAGGCGTTCGGGTCGCGATCGGCGAGGAAGGCGTCGACCTCGGCGATGCTGGGGGGAAGGCCGGTCAGGTCGAAGGTGACGCGGCGGATCAGCCGCTCCCGGCTCGCCTCGGGGGCGCGAGCCCGATGCTCGGCCTCGAGCCGGGCCAGGACGAAGCGGTCGATCGGATTCCGCGACCAGGCCGCGTCCTTGACCTGGGGGACCGCCGGCGCGACCGGCGGCCGGAACGCCCAGTGCGGCTGCCACTCGGCACCCTGCTCGATCCAACGCTTCAGGACACCGACCTCTTCCTGGGAGAGCGTCCGGCCCAGCGACCTGGGGGGCATCCGATCGGCCTCGTCCTCAGCCGTGATTCGCCAGTAGAGCTCGCTGGCCTCCAGGTCACCCGGCACGACGGCTCGGGCACCCGAGGCGGTCGGCCCGAACGCGCCGTCCCGGGTGTCGAGCCGGAGACCGGCCTTGCGGTTCCTCGCATCGGGGCCGTGGCATTTGAAACACTTGTCCGAGAGGATCGGCCGGACCTGGAAGTTGAAATCAACCGTCCGCGCCGGATCGGCGGCCGACACCGCGATGGGATGCGCGAGCAACCCGGCCGTGAGGGACAGCTCGGCGAGCAGGATCGCGACCCGCGCGCCATCGCGACATCGTGGCCGGCTTGGTATCGGCCCCCTCGCGGTCAACTCAGTGGACGTCCACAAGCGCATCAGGATCTCTCCACGATCTCGCGAATCGGGTCCATGCTCAGGCTCCTCATCGATTATACTGGGTCGAGCCCGTGATCCCAAGAAGTCCCACGACCGAGGGAGCCCCCATGCGGCCTCGCACGATCGCCATCGGCGACGTCCACGGTTGCTCGCGCGCGTTGGAAACCTTGCTCGCGACGATCGGACCACGCCCCGACGACGTGATCGTCACCCTGGGCGATTACAGAAATCCAGCCGAAAGCCCACATCCTTCAGGGGTGGGATGAAGGCGTGTTGTTGCTATTGTCGTTGGTGTTGGTGTTGATTGGGCTTGCCGAGCAACACAAG
>JAJPJC010000374.1 GCA_021324445.1 Isosphaeraceae bacterium | reverse complement strand
GTCGGCTCGAAGCGGCGGTGGATGGTGACGTAAATATGCTGGTCGATGGTGGTGCTCAGGACGGCCCCGAACTCCTGGCGATAAAAGGCCGGCAGGTCGGTCCCGCCACCGGCGAAGCTGACCCGATAGGGCGTCTGGGAGATGATCATTAGCGAGCGTTCCCTGACCGTAAGGGCCCATCCCGATCTCTGGGAAGGACTGTCCACTCAACCCCTCCGGGCGGAATAATCGGGAAGTCTAGAGGTCAGATCGACCTGATTGGCCGAGTTTCTTGAGGTTGGCCGATCAAGGTGGGAGGGAGCAGCTTTGGTATCGTGGGGCCGTGGAGCGCCCAGGACCGCACGCTCACGTGGAACTCGGCGGCGGGCCCGATCCCGTCGCGCGTCGACGACCGGGTCGCCTTGGGAATCCGCGGTGGCTGTGCCAGAGCTCAAGTCGCGCGGGCGGTCGGGCCGATCGCTGGTGGAAAGACCGTCGCCGTCCCTTCTTCGGGTAGCTTCGCCCAGGATTCGGTCGGGTTCAAGTCAAGATTGTTGCGAACGGAGGCTTTTGCTATACAGAGGCCCTTCCCGAGAACTTGGTCAGTTTGAGGGGATCGCACCGCTTGCCGCCCCGGTTGTCGCGTGATCAGTCGGAAGCCAGGGCATGTTCACCGCCTTGAAACAGGACTGAACAGTGATGGAGAGTGAACAAAGCAACAGGATCTTCACGCGATTCCCCTCATTGCGCCAGCGATGGCGGATCTGGCGGGGGTCCCCGAAACGTCGGGGTGGTCTGCGCGGGTTGATGGCTCGGGGCGACGGATCCGGGCCAGGGTCTGGAGCACCCACCCGGGCACGGACCACTCCTGTGCTGCCGAATCGAGCAGGCGCCGTTCGGATCCCGTCCTGTCACTCCTTCCGGGTCCTGTTCGTCGTCCGTCCAGGTGTGTGGGATGCGGCCTGCATGCGCTACCGGGCGTTCAACGTGATGGAAGCGCTCCGGCTCGCGGGGATTGAAGTCTCGCACCTCGACGACCGCCGGATCCCGGAACGATTGGCACACGCACTCGGGTTCGACCTGATTGTGCTGGTTCGAAGGCAGTTGACGCCGGAGATTTCCTTACTTCTGAATCATGCCGAGCAGATGGCCGTTCCCGTTGTGTATGATCTCGACGATTACTTGTTCCACGATGAGGCCATCCCCTATCTCAGGGATTATTTCCGCATATCGCTCGCTCAATTCCCGGATTTCATTGCCTCCTGGCGCGGCCTGCTCTTGAGGTGCAACTCCTACACGACAACGAATCATTTCCTCTTCGAGCGCGCCGCGGCTCTCGGTGCCCGCAGCTATGTGATCCGCAACGGGTTGAACCTGACTCAGATCGAGGTCTCTCGGATCGCACGGGAGGAGGTCGGGAAGAGTTCCCGGCGCCGGGGAATGCGTCTGGGCTATTTCAGCGGGACTCGAACTCACCAGAAAGACTTCCGCATGATCGCAGGCGTCCTGGGGCGCATTCTCGAGGAGTTCGCCGACGTCAGCCTGATCGTGGCCGGCGATTTCGATCTGGGGGAGTTCCCGGAATTCGTCCGGTTCGGAGACCGCGTCGCGACGAGACCCTTCGTGGATTGGCGTCGCCTGCCCTTCGAACTCGCTCGAGCCGACATCAACTTGATCCCTCTGGAGCTCCATTGTCTCAACGAAGGCCGGAGCAACCTGAAGTATTACGAGGCCGGGGTGCTCAAGATCCCCAGCGTGGCTTCACCCACGCAGGCGTACCGCTCGACGATCCAGCACGGCATCAACGGCCTGCTCGCAAGCACCCCCGAGGAATGGTATGACGCCCTGCGGTCCCTGATCATCGATCCTGATCTCAGGCAGCGGCTCGGCGACCAAGCGTATGAGGACGCCCTGCGTACCTATGCGCCAGCCGTCATCGCCCGGGAAGCCGTCACGGCCTACCGAGATATCCTCGCACACCACCGCCGCAGCCTGGGTGTTCCGGATGACACGCCGACGGTCGTGGTCGTGGTGAGCGACGTGGTCAAGGCGGTGCGAGGCCGGGCCTCGGCTGTGGCCCTGAGCGTCGGGCTGTCGCAGGCCGGGGCCAACGTGACCCTGTTGGTCCGCGAGGTTAAGGCCCAGCTCACCGCCTCACAGGTCCATCAGCTCCTGGCCGATCATTTCCCGGGAGTGATTCCGGCCGTTCAGGTCGGCGGCGAGATCCCGTGTTGTGACATCCTCCTGGCCACCGATCCCGTGATCGGACGATGGGCGAAACAGTTCGAGCACCGAGCCCACAGGGCGGCGTATTTCCTTTCGGAATTGGAACCGGCCCCGCTCGCTGCGAGTCTGCAGCCCGAGCAGCCACCGATCGCGTCGGCCCTGGGGATGACGATGGTGGTGGCCGACCCGACCGTCGCCGAGACGCTCGGCGGGGCGCGGGCTCAAGGGCTGATCACGGTCCCGGCGTGGAGCGGACGAACACCGCTTCCGGTCGACGCGGCCCACGAACCGCATTCCGTGCTCGTGGCGACCAGTTCCGAGGTTCCGGCCCAGCTCTGGGATCAGGCTGCCTCCGCGTTGCAGCGGATTCACGCCGCATACCCGGACGTGCGGATCGTCGTCTGCAGCGACGTCAACCGCGCCCTCCCGGGTACGCCGCACGAGTGGCTCCCTGGGCTCTGCGGCGAGGCGTTCGAGCGGTTGCTCTCCGAGCGGCCCATTGGCCTGGCGCTGTATCCCTGGGTCCGGCCGGCGTGGGTTCATGACCTGATGGCTGCGGGGTGTCCCGTCATCGCCGGCTCGCTGGGTGCCCACTGTCGCTTGCCGGACGCGGAAGCCGCCGAGGGTCTCATCAGCGTGCCCGCCATCGCCGACGCCATCGAGGAGGCGATCGACTCCCTCCTGGTCGACCGGATCCGGTTGAGTGCCCTGGCGCTCCGCGCCGCTGAGCGTCTCCGGCACATGGTCGAGGTCCGCGAGGCCGCGCGCACCCTGCTCGATCATCTCAAGGTTGCCGACGCGCCGGCCGCAGGTCGTCCTGATGATGCTCAATCTGAGACGACCCATTCCCTCCTCTCGATTGCATCCTGAAATGGCGACTGCTTGATCGCTCACCGTTGGGCCGTCATCGCCGCAATCGCCAGTCCAGTCGGCCGCGGCCGGGGTAGGGTCCTCGGTCAGTTGCGGGTTGCAGCGACGGCCCGGAGGGCGGCGCGCCGAACCCGAGCCCGGACACCTCGCGCCAGCCGCGCCGAGGTCCGCAAGGGCGTGGTGATCCGCCACGACCTCGAGCGAAAGACTCCTGCCAGCGCCGCTTCAGCCCGAGCTCGCTCATCTCTTGCCAGGGACAGCTCTCTGTCCCTGTCTTGGAGTTCACGGTGCATCTTGCTCGCAAAGGTCGCGGACTCCGATTCCACAAGGGCAAGGCGTTGGCGCAGGGCCTGCAGGTCGTGCTCCTGCCGCACGAGTACGTCCGTGCGCGACCGGAGGGCCGCTTCCAGACCCGCCCTGGTCTGGGCATCGTCAGCGGCCTCGCATTCACCCTGGATGACGACCCGCGCCACACGGCCCGAGATCGGCAGGACGATCATGGGATCGAGCGTCTCGAACTCAAAGGTGTCTTCGCCTCGTTGCCGGCCATTGCTGGTCACGCGACCGAGGTCGACTCGAGAGAGGAGACCGTCGCCGTCTTGCCAGAAGACCTGCCGCAGGCGGACCCGGCAGAGCCGCATCTCCAGCGGATCCCAGCGCAGTTGTTGGACCGGCGTGGATGGGTCGAGGGCGAATTCGAGCAGGAACTCAGGGGTGTACTCCGTTTGCTCCTGGATCACCTCCTCGGCTCGGAACCCCGCGCCGGTGTCGAAGAACAGCGACGTGGTCTGCCACTGCCTCAACTCCGGAATTCCTCGGAAGGCCACCTCGGAGAGATCCACCAGTAACGAGTCCGAGCAGGGGATGGGTTCCTCTCGGTTGGCGCAGACCGCGATCAGGTAGCCGATGTCCTTGGCATCCCCCTCCTCGGGGTGGAACCTCCCATCGGCGATGCGCACCTGGTACTCGACGATCGATCGGGAAGCCGTGTGCGGGTTCCAGATGTAGGAAACCGGGTAAACGTGCTGGCTCAAGATCTGGACATGCGTGAACCAGCGGTGCAAGAAGGCGACATATTCGTCCTTGGTGAACTCATGAAAATGATATGGGTTCCCCTGAGCTCCCTCGGGGCTGTAGGTCTCCCGGTTGGGCGTCGAGACCAGGAGCACCCCGTCCGGCTTGAGCAGCCGCGCGATCTCGGCCGCGAACCGCTCCTGGCCGGCCGCGTCGAGGTGCTCGATGGTCTCGAAGGAAACGATGACATCGAAACAGTGTTCGCCGGGGATCGGGATCGCCTCGGCCGCACCCTGGAGGTAGCGCAGGTTGTCGCGAACATAGGACGCGGATGCGTGCTCGACCGCCTCCCGGGAGAGATCGATACCGTAGACGAACTGGGCATGGCCGGCGAGGAAGGCGCTGCCATAGCCTTCGCCGGAGGCAATATCCAGCACGCTCTTGCCCTTGACGAACGGCAGCGCGAAGCAGTATCGGTGCCAGTGCTCATACGAAACGAACGGTTCAAAAGCTGCGAAGACCGGGTGCCCGATCAGGGGGGAGTAACGCTCGCCGCTGACCTTCATGAAGGGACTCCTTTGAGGAAGAGGTGGAAAGGGGGCTTCCGAGAATCGGAGCGGGGCGCATGGTCGTCCGCGTCGTCGCGGCGTGCTCCAGAGCAAGCGGATGCTTCACGCGGGCTGGCTGCGACGGAGGAGAAATCGCCGATTCCGGATCCCCAATTCCAGACTTCAGCTCCCAACGCCGTCCCGATCTGGAATCTGGAATCCAGAATCTGAGATGGAGATTCCGGAATCTCCCGGCCGCCGGGTCAGGCGGCGGTGGATTTCGCCTCCTGGGGCTTACGGGCGTCCAACTGGAAGCCGGCTGCGTAACGCATCTGGTGCTCCTGGGGCAGGGCGCGCATGAGGTCCCAGAGCGGATGCTCACGCCGCGCGGGATCCTCCCAGCCCGCCCGCCAGAACTCGAGCGAGCTGGCGGCAAGCTGGTCCCGGGCCTGCGTCCCGTGGGTCGCCTCGATGGCCCTGAGCAAGTCCGTAACCAGCCAGGCGATGACGTAAGCCGGGTTGAAATTCTCGGAGACCGAGACCCCGGCGATCTCGAAGGCACGGAACCAGCGTCGCAGGCCATATTCGGTCGTGTTGTAATAGTGATGGGGCGGCTCGTGGACCGGCTGGAGGAAGGCCGTGTGCACGACGAGCCGGCCCCCCGGCTTGAGCACGCGGAAGATCTCCGCGGCCGCGCGCTCCGGGTCGGAAAGATGCTCGAACGTGTTAAAGCTCACCACCGCATCGAACGACCCGTCGGCGAAGGGCAGGTGGTGCGCGTCGGCGGCCACGTCCGTGTGCCGGAAGAGGGAGTACTCCATCTCGACGACGTTCTCGAGTTTCACGTGGGTCCCGCCGGCGCCGATGTTGAGGATCCAGCCGTTGAACCGGGTCATCCAATCGAGGAGCTCGCGGGGGGGTTCGTTGCTGAGATGCTCGACCGGCATGATCCGCGGCGCGGTCCCGCCGGGCAGGAACGCCGGCCGGCCGGCATGGAGCGCGAACCGGGCTTCACAGCCGTCGCACTCCAGGGCGCGGCCCTGGAGCCGCACCGGGGTGCGGCAAGTCGGGCAGGCCAGGAGCGGCAGCAATCGTTCCAGGCGCGGCAGGCCGCTTTCCACGATCCGATCACCGCGTCCTCCGGAGTCAAGGGCGACCTGTGCCGGTGGGGTCGATGGACCCGAATCAGCCGCGAGCGGTCGACTCGCCTGGTTCGTGGAGCGGACCGGCCCACCGGCGTCGGGGGGGGCTTGCGGCGTGACCGGATGAGCCGGCGCGGGGACGCCCGCGGGATGGCTGGGAGTCACCCCGCCGCCCCTCTGACCTCCTCCCGAGAGGCCCTGGCCGCGGGCCCACGCCCTTCCCCGGGTCAGGCCGGCGCGAACGACGCGCTTACCGTATCGATAGGTCCGGCCCACCGGCGTCGGGGAGAGCTGGCTCCGCACTTGCTTGACTTGCCGCCAGATCGTGGCCACCGGCATCGGCGAGAGCTGGCCCCGCACCTGCCTGAGTCGGCGCCAGATCGTGGCGACCGGCGTCGGCGAGAGCCTGCGGCGCATCGCCACCAGGAACCGCGGGATCACCGGGGGAACGGCCGCCAGTTGCTCTCGGGCGGCCTGGAGCGCCACCTGCGCCTCCCACGCCGCCCGCTTCGCCTCGTCGATCTCCACCGTGAGGGCCCAGGAGAATGGATGGTTCCTCATCGCGTCCGCGTCGATCCGCGCCTCGCGCAGCGCCGCGAGGTTGACCTCTCGGAGCAGGTCGAGATAGCGGTAGTTGCCGGTATAACACTGCTGGAGGCGCAGCAGCATGTCCTCGACGTGGGGATGGTCGTGCCGGGCGATGAGTCCCAGACGGCTGGCCATGAGCACCTCGCTCAGCTCGCGCAAGAGCCGGAGCCGCTTCCCCGACTCGGGCGTGCAGTGCGAAACCAGGGAGGCGATCGCGGGGCAATCGCCGACCCGCCCCAACCCGAGCACCAGCACCAGCGCCTCGGGCTGGGCGTCGAGCCAGTGGTCGACCTGCTCCGCCAGGGACGCTCCGTCTCCGGCACGGGCATGGGTCAGGATCGTGGCCCCCGGCTGCTCGGCCAGGCCGGCGGGCAGCTCCGAGTGCGCTTTGGCCTTCAGCGGCGCCAGGTCGTGTCCCCGGGCCCGCACGTGGCCGCGCACCGCCGCCAGCACGCGCCGCGCGGGGGGCGACCCCGGATCCGTCACCGCCCAGACCGCCCGGACCCGCGGGTGGCCCAGCCCGATCAAGCTGCTGGCCCCGTGGGTCGGCACCAGCGCCGCGTCGACCAGGATCGGCGGGCGGGGCACCAGGTCGAGCAGGCGATGCACCAGGAACGCGTCGAACGGATCCAGCGCCTCCGACGGCTCCGGACCCGGACCGCCGGCAGGCCGGGATGACTCCCAGTACTCCTCGATCGGCCGGTAGACGGTCACGATCGATGGCAGGGGTTGCCGCCTGTCCTGGATCGTCGGATTCATGAGCGCCCTCCAGGGACCTCGGATCAGATATAACCCAAATCTGGATGATAGCGAAGATGGCAGGTGTTCATTTGGAGTAGCTCACGGACTTTGACCTGATCGAAGATGCGCAGGAGCCGCGCCGCGACCAGCTCTTGCTTGGGGATATCCCGCGACATGGCGGTCGGCAGGATGTAGTAATAACCGAGGACTGCGGGCACGAAGACGATCCGGCGGCCGTTGGTCGCCAGGTGCAGCCACATCTCGTGGTCTTCGAGGAAGTGCAGGGACGGATCATAGCCGCCGACGTCCAGGAGCTGGAGCCGGTCCCAGACCGAGAACGCATCGACGTGGTTTCCCAGGTAGCGGAAGAGCTTCGTCTGGATGCTCTCGTTGCTCAGGACGTGGTGGGCGGAGTTCGCGGTCGGGCTGCGGACCAGGAGATTGCCGTAGGCGACCGCGGCGCGGGTTTGATCCAGCGTCCTGAGGAACAGGGAGAGATTCTCGGGGATCAGCTCGTTATCGGCATCGAGGAAGGCCAGGTAGCGGTACCGGGCGTAATTCAAGGTCTGGTTCCGGCTCGCGGCCAGCCCGGCGTTGGCGGCGAAGGCGATGCAGCGCAGGCCGTCCCGGTAATACAAGGCCTCGAGCTGGCGCAGGAGGACCTGGGATCCATCGCGCGAGCAGTCATCGATCACCAGCACCTCCCCCGGCACACCCTCGCTGCGGAGGAGCTTCACGGCCCGCAGTGCCGAGGTGATCGCGCGGGGGAGCAAGATCTCGTGGTTCCAGTTGGGAATCGCGATCGTGACGCCCGCCTGAGCCATCATCGGAACCATCCCCTCGGGTTCACGGGACCCGGCGGCCGGCCGGCCCGGGCCGGGCGAGGTACGCGGAGCCCGGCGAATCGCGCGACGATCAGGCCGCCCGGGACAAGGAACTGTCGATTTCGATCCCGAAATCGCGCACCAGGCGCGCCATCTCCTGACCGAGTGTCGGCAACCGGCGCCAGTCGTCGCGGAACCGGCGGCGGAGCTGGGGGAAGCCCCCCGCCCTCAAGTGCGCACCGGCCTCGGCGGCCTCCATCATCAGGTAGCCCAGCGGGGCCGACTCCGGAATCTCCTGCCGCGATGCGACGATCTTCACCGGTACACCCCCGGTCAGGAGCGAGGAGCGGAACCGCTCCGGTTCCATGTAGAAGAATTGATGGTGCGAGCACCAGACCTGGTACCGCGTCCGGCCCAGGACGCGCTCGAACTGCTGTTGATTCAGATGGGGAGAGCCGGTCTCGGTATAAGGCGCCGGCGCCGGCATGTAGACAAAGCCGCGGGGATCGACGGTCTGAATCAGGTGGTCGACCAGCGCGGCCCGGTGCGGGGTGAGATGCCCGACGAACGCCCAGGGGATCGTCCGATCCGAGTCGTCCTGCTCCTCCAGGCGCTCCAGCAACTGGGCCTCCGATCGAGTCAGCCCGGACAACACAAACCGGTAGCTCGCGCGGTCCGCCGGCGGGAGGAACGGACCCTGGTCGTACAGACCGAGGTCGACGATCAAGCCGACGCCGGCCTGGGCACTGAAATCGCGGATGCGGTGATACCAAGGGGTCGCCACGCAGTCGATCGCCAGGCTGGCCATCACCCGGCAATGACTGCCGAGGGTGATGATCCGCCTCAGGCCATCGGCCGCGTCGCCGTGGGCGTGGAGGATCTCGCTGATGTTGGAGAGGAAGCAGCAGTCGTACTCCCCCTGGGGGCGATTGCCCAGGGTACTCACCTCGACAGCGAAACCCAGCTCCTCGAACGCCTCGGCGACCCGGCGGCCACTGAGGTTGTAGAAGTAGTTCACCGTCCCCGGGATGAGGATCAACGCGCGGGGGGACAGGCGTCTTGAGTCGGATTGCATGGTCAACCTATTCCTTGACCAGGACGACGAGGTCCTGAACACCCTGCAAGCTGCCCGGAAAATACTCGACGACCTTGAAAAACCTGCCCCATTCTCGGACGATATAGCTCAGGTCGTGAAAGACGTCGTGGTAGTAATCCTCGTCGGCGATGAAACCCTTGAGATTCGAATCGGCGCACAAATCGTAAAAGCCGCGACGCTTCCACTCGACAAAAGTCGCGCGGGTGCCGGGGGTTTGGCTTCGGAACCAGGCGTGCTCCCCGTGCAGGGAGAAGAGCAACACCCCACCCGGTCGAGTGACGCGGCGGAGCTCCTCCAGCCACTTGAACTGGTCTTGCTCCTTCAGGTGCGTGAAGACGGAGATCCCGTAAACGAGGTCGAGGCTCTCCGAGGCGAAAGGGAGCGGCGGGTAGAGATCGGTAGACTCGAATGAGCAGTTGGGAAACGCAGTCCTGCACCACGCGATGTTGTCCGCATCGACGTCAACCCCGATCAGCTTCACGGCGTGGCGCGCGGCCAGAGGTCTCAAGACCCTACCGGAGCCGCACCCCCAGTCCAGCACGCGCGGGAAATCGTCGAACGTCTTGCCAAAGGCCCGATCGAGCGCCTGCGCGAGCGCCCCGTAGATCTGGGCGCCAAATAAAAGAAATGTGTACACATCATCCGAGCCGTGAACACGCGCACGCCGTGCGGGGTCAGGCAGCGGTGTGTCGATCTCGGGGAACCAGTACCACTGGGATAGCACCAAGGGTTTCAACGTTCGCCGATCGGCGTAGGCGAAATGAAGGTTCCTCACTCCATCCGGAAGGTCGTTCACGTCGATCCGGCACCGGAACGTACTCACGCGGTCCGGCTCCACCTTCAGAGCGGGCGCAATATCGGGTCGATCCCGATCCTTTTCCACCCGGGTAAATGGTTGACCATTCACGGTAAAGGTTGCCTCTCCGAACCAACACGCGGGTCGGATGGCCCAACCTCGGATCTCCAGCTCATCGGTGACGGTGATCTCGTCGATGTACCAGCGTCCTTCTTGACTCAGGCGTCCACAGAGTGCCTCGTAAAGGAAGGCGTCGATGTCTGGGCTGGGATGGACCGGGACATGCGGTTCGGGTATTGCACTCGGGGGATGCTCAGCCGGCCGCGCACTCTTGGTGGCTTCGGGACCGGTGTTGGGCCCGCGCATTCGTTTCCGCAAAGTACGGTCCAAATACCCCAAGACGTTCATGGCATCCCTCAGAGTTCGCTGTGGACGGATCCTTCACCGCCGGTCCTGGGATCGCACTCCCGTGACTGGGATCTCAGGAGCCGGGGGGACATTAGCAACAATGGCGGTACAGGTCTAGGCGAGAAATCTCGGGGCTGGTCGCGCCGTCGCGCGTGGGCCGGCAGGGTTACCTCGGAGGGCAGCCCGACCAACTCATCAGCGCACCGCTGTGGGCGGATCCGGGGCAGCGGCCATCCGGTCGTCGTGGAACGACTCGAACGCGCCGAATCGGGCCTCCTTGAGCATCATGAACCTGCGATAGGCGAACTCGAGATCGGGGAAGATCAAAGGGCAGGCTTGTCGCATCAGTTTCGAGGCCGGTACTCGGGCCTTCAGCCTCCACTCCACTTCCCGTTGGGCCGTGCCGGCGGTCGTGCCATGACGACCTCCGAACGCGATGTTGGCCGGGAGCGACAGGCAGACCATCGTGAGCAGGCCGACGTGGACGGCCCGTCGGGCCAGGTCGGGCCCGTAGGCCAGCCAGGCGATGTACAGGGCACAGAGCAACGGGGCGGTGAGGGTGACGTAGCGGCTGGAGCGGCCTAAGCCCGGTCCGAAGCCCGAGCGCGACAGGCCCACGGCGGCGGCCATGCTGAGCATCGCCAGGAGGATCGCGATCAGGCCGAGGACCCAAGGGCGTTCAGCCGGCGCCCGCACGGCCACTCGCGCCAGGAGCAGGACCGTGACGGCGATCAGGAGCACCATGAGCAGGCCCGCGGGCCACCAGGAGTTCAGGGCGACCGACCAGACGGTCAGGCTGAGGTATTCCACTATTGTGGCGGCCGCCACCGCCAGCGAGGGCGCGGACCCATGGTGGGGCGGGTTGTAAAAGTCGCTTAGGTAGAGCGCCACGGTGGACGAGCAGGCCATCAACACCGCCAGGCCGATGGCCCGCTCCAGGCCGCCGGTCTCCCGTCCGGACCAGCAGCCCCAGGCGACATAGCAGGCCAGCCACACGATCAGCGGCGGCAGCATGACCAGACCGCCGCCGCTGGAGAGCGGCAGCAGGACCATCAACAGGCCGAACCTCAAGGCCAGAGGCCATCCAGGCCCATGGCCGGGCCGGCCCACGGCCGCGATCAACTCGACCGCGATCCAGGCAGTCACGACCAGGTTCATTGCGAAGGTAATCATCAGGGTTTCGGCCTGCCCCAGGTTGAGCATCGCCAGGGGCAGGACGGCATCCGTCACGCTGGTGGACCCGCGGAGCCGCCGCGCCAGCACGAGCATCGAAGCCGCCGCAGCCGAGAGCAGTCCGACGCTGAAGTATCTCCCCGCCTGGAAATCATTCTTCACAAATCGGGACAGACCGGCCAGGATGAGCCGAGAGATCACCGGACGGTGCTCGTTGTGCTGAGCCCAGAGCCAGGGGAGGCCGAACTGCTCGTGTCCCGTCATCATCCCGACCAGTGCGAAATCGTCGCGATAGGGGATGTTCCGCGCGTTCTGCCGGATGTAGAGGAGAGTGGCGGCGGTCGTGGCCACCCAGACAGCCCAGACGAGAACCGGCCCGCACAGATCCCAAGCGCGGGCCCACCGACCGCGCTCCAGGCGCGCGCGCTGCATCTCCATCACCCACCCCCTCCCTCGGCCGGGCGCGGCTGACCCGAGGCTTCGGGTCCGGGTAATGCGCCAATCAGAGTCTGTTCCGAAAGGGGTTGACCGATCACCTTGACTTGTTGCAAGGCGCTGTGTACCAATAACTTGCGGATAATGATCGCTTGTGTGGTGCCATGCAATAAGCGAGCTTTCGGAACAGACTCTCAGCCGACTCGTTCCGAAGCCGTCACCAGAATCGGGACAAGTCGTACCGAGAACACTCGCAGCCTGTCCCGTGATTCCGGGGCGAACGCCCGAGACCGACCCTTATGCGGCGGCCGCGTCTCCGGACTCCGAGACTCCCACGGAATCGACGGCGATCCCGCGATTCCGATGGGGACCGCGTGCAGCCGGCTCCCCGTTGTGAAATCGCCTCGGACCGCTCCCTCCGGGGATCGGTCGGCGTGAGCGGAGGCTCCCCCGAATGCGTTGGAGCAGAGCCCGGCCCCACAGGAGACTGGACCTCAGGGCCGGATGAACTGGACCCAGGACGGTCTTGAATGCGTCATTGATCCGATCCGCCATCCAGTACCGCAGCGGGGACGGTTGCGGAGCCGGGAAGTCAGCACCGGCGATCGAAGCCGACGGCGCGAGCTCGGCGATTGCGGGAGGCAAGGGATCGGGCACATCGCAATAGGAGAGATCTCGCAACATCCAGTACGAGAAGACGGCGCTGTACCGCTCGTAGACGGTCACGTACTCGACATCCTCGACGCATCGGGTCCGGGTCTTCGCCTCGTAATGCAGCCCGACCAGGGTACCGAAATAGTAATTCTTCAGACCGGCCTCGAGCGCCCGCGCGCACAAAGCCACATCGCCGAAGCCATTGGGATAGAGGATCTCCTCGAGCTTTCCCAGCCGCTCAAAGGTGGCACGCCGCGTCATCGCGCAGGCGAAGGTGACGCCGAAGGCGATCTGCTCGTCACCGACGTACTCCTCCAAGCTGCGCGAGTGATTGGCTTCGTGGCACCCACAGACCGAGAGGACCCGGTCGCGGACCTTGATCCCCCCGTGCTGGACGCTCCCGTCATCGGGGTACAGCAGGCGGATGCCGACAAACCCGCACGACTCGTCGGCCAGGAGCTGCATCGCCATGGTTTGCAAGGCGTCGGTCGACAGGATTTCGGCATCGTTGTTCAGGAACAGGAGCAGATCCCGGCTGCGGCCGTAGGACTCGAAGACCGCGTTGTGCATCCGCGCGAAGTTGAAGGCGCCGTCATCGTCGACCAGCTCGTAGCGGTTGCGGCGAGGTTGATCGAGCCACGCTCGAATCCTGGGCACGGTCTCGGGATCGCGCGAGCGGGAATTGATCGCGACGACCAGGAGGTCGAGCTCGTGCTGCTGGCGCTCGATGGAATCGAGGCACCGCAGGGTCAGCTCGGACTGGTCCTTGAACGGGATCATCACCAGCAAGGACGGTCGCGCCGCGTGAGGGAGCGCCCGCAAGTGAATGCCCGGGTGCTGATTGCATCCCGAGGGAGTGGGCGGAATCAACTCCCAGCGCGCTCCCGGGTAGAGCTCCGAGAGGTGTTCCTCGATGAGCCTCAGCCTCATCGTGCTGACGTCCGGATCGGCCGCGGCGCCGGGGGTGATCGTGCTCGCCGGGGTCCTGCTGAAATAGAGGAAGTAGGGGACGTTCATCGCCTTGACGGCGCCGGTCAGGCCGATTCGGATCATCAGGTCGTGGTCCCCGACACCGTCGTACTCCGGCCGGAAGACCTCCCCGTCCTTCCGGGCCGCGAGGAGCAGATCCGTGCGGATCGCGGTTAATTGGCCTATGTAGTTATGTCGTAATTCTGTAAACAGATCAAACTCTGCCTTCCTGATGAATCGGCGGACCCGGCGCGGCGCGTCGTCGATCCGGGCTTCGTTGGAGAAGATGAGGTTCACGTCGGGGGCGCAGATCAAGTGGCGTGCGAAGATGCAGAGAGCGGAGGGATGGAGCAGACCCGGCTCATCGAAGATGCAGACGAAGTCGCCGGTAGCCGCCGCGAGGGCTGTGTTCTTGGCAACGCCGGGGCCCCGGCGTTGCTTCAGCATCACCAGCCGGATGCGTGGCTCTTGCGCGGCCCAGGCCGTGGCGACCGCGAGATGATCGCGTTGCTCGCTCGCGTCATCGATCAGGATGACCTCCCAACGAAACCACGACTGGTAGTGCACGGAGAGAAGGAATTCGTGCAAGGGTCCGGGCGGCGTATTGGACAAGGGAAGGACGAGCGAAAACTTGAGCGGATTGGGCAACTCACAGGATCGAGCCGCTTCCAGTTGCAAACTCTTGATCAGGGCGGCGAGGTTCCAGGACCAGCCGAGCATCAGGTGTCCCGAGCGGATCAGGTCTGCCTCCTCGGACGGGCCGGTGATGCGCCCGGCGTAGGCGCGCAGCAGTTCGTCATACTCGGTAGCGCTCATACGGACTGCACCTCCCCATCCTGGGTCATCGGAAGATTGACCCGCCCCTGACTCAGCGTCGTCTCCGAGTCCTCACGGGCGCGCTCGGCGAACTCGAAACACGGATCCTCCCTCCTCCGCCGCAGGCCGGCTCGGGCTGGGGACAGCGGCCGGTTCGAGGCCGCGGCTCGGCGGAAGCCCCGACGGAGAGGCGAGGATTCGCCGCTTCCGGAGTTTCCCCCGCCGCGGCAAGGGGACGACGGCGTCACTCCCGGCTGGCGTGACGGCTGACGTCGCGGGCGCGGAACAGCTCGGCGAAGCCGTCGCGGTGGGCAGCGCATTCCGCGCGCCCGATCACCTCGATGGGCGGGACGGCGCGCCGGGTCACTCCGGCGATCGTCATGGGCTGACCTCCTGTTCATGCACCGGCGCCGCGGCCCGGTCTTTCCCCCTGTCCCACCCAGCTCGATCCGTCGCGCGGGTCCTCAAAAAAGGGTGTGTCCTGAGTCGCGCCTGACCTCGAGCTGCTCGCGGCGCCGCAGCCTCCTTCTCAGCCTCGCGATCCTCTGTCGGGAACCGGGACCGTTCTCAAGGGATGCGACCAGAGGGTAGTTACTGCTGATGCTTGTTATCGGCGCCAGGATGGCGGTCCTTGAAGGATCGCATCGGTCTTTTCTCTCACAACGCTTGTAAAATTTGGTGAGACAGGACCGGCCCGGCGATCTCAGCGGATTCGGCGAGACGCACCGGCAGTGTGGGCGGGGGCAACGTATCGAACCTCGCGAGCGCGGTCAATGCGGATCGCGCTTGTGGGGCAGCCGACCCGGCTGCCGTCCCGGTGGGGCTGCCGCCTTCGCTCGCAACAGGCAGCCGAGGGCGGCTGCCCCACACGATTTAGACGGTCTCGGGCTGGCTCTTACGCAACGGCCACGGCTTGGGGAGTTTCTGCTTGATCTCCGCCCAGATCGCATCGCGGACCCGGGCGCCACTCTCCCGGACGATCCCCGAGAGGAGTCGCGCCGACTCCGCGGTCGCGCTCCGCCTCAGCTTCGTGCGGGGTTGGGCGACCAGCGACCCGCAATAGGCCTTGGTGATCATCCCCATCCTCAAGGTCAGGAACGCATTGGCGCTGCCGCTCAGGAGCGAGTTGACCAGGATCGTCGTGAAGACCTGGAAGCCCGGGATCACGCCGACGCCGGCGCCCAGCGATCCCGCCACCACCGGTTGGATCATCTGGTGCAACTCCAGGTCGTCCAGCTCCCCCGCCACGAAGGCCGTCAGCGCCACGTTGGAATAGAGATGAGCCAGCTCCCGCAACGAGGGGCGCTGATAGTAAATGTGAGCGATCCGCCAGATCATGCGTGATTGCGCCATCAGGACCAGCAGGGCATCCAGCCGGCCGCTCTGGGAGACGGCGGTGGTGAGGAAGACCGTCGTGGCCATCTGCTTGACGACCTGGGTGGCGTCCTGGTCCAGGACACGCAGGGCGTCCTCGACGCCGCGACGGTCGACCGGCTGACTCGCGTCAAGGCGGATGCGGGGGTTGGCGGTCAGCCGCCGGGCGAGTCCCTGCACGTGAGCCGTGAACTCCGGTCCCGAGTCGCTGACCGGCGGCACCAGCGGGCGCGGCATGCGGAGCACCAGGATCACCGGGACACCGATCAGACCCCCGTACAAGACGATCAGACCCCACAACGTCACCGTCCCCAAGGCGGGGTGGACTTCCTTGGCGAGCTGCACGACCTGGGCAGTTTGGTTGACGACAATGATGGAGAAGCTCAGCATGATCAGGCCGCTTCCCAGCATCGCCAGGGTCTTGATGGTCTTGTTCATCCGGTTCGATCCTGAGACGGCGCACAATTGGACAGGAAAAGGGGACGGACTCGTGGCAGCCCCTCACATTCTCGTTCGTAGCGGGGCGTGAGAATATTGCCCCGGCCGGGGAAGAAACGCAAGACGGTCAGGCCGGCGACCGGACCATCTTACTCGAAACGCGGTTCGGGTGCGCCTGACCAATTCCTTGAGGCGGCAGGCCGGGGCATGCTGTCCGTCTCGTGTCATTTTGCGATCTGGATGGTGGTCAGAAGCTCATCGAAGTCGGGGCGGAGCTTGATCATGGTCTTGTTGGGACCCACCATGCGGATGTAGTAGCTCACGTCGTCGGCCGTGATGATGGCGCCGAGGAACCGGGCGTCGGGCCGTTCGGGCTCGGGCCTGCCGAACTGGGCCGGCGTGTAGTGGCCCGAGGTCTCGGCGCGGACCACCTCCACGTTCTTCCCCTTGACGGTCTTGCTCTCGATCCGGGGCAAGTTGCCATCCTTGTCCTTGAACATCCGTTGCCAGCGCTGGAGGTTCGCCTCGACCGAGCCGGCGCCGCCGGGGAAGGCGGTGACCACCATTTCGGCCGGGTAAGTGTCCCCCTCGATCGGATCGACCTTCAACTGGGCCAGCCGCATTGCGGACGTCGGCGGGCTCGACTTCCAGGACGCCGGTGCCTGGAAACTCAGGCCGCGGGCCTCGATGGTCTGCTTCGGGCCATCGGCCCCGGCGACCAGCAGGACCAGGGGCAGGAGGCCCCAGACCGGCAGCGCCTGCCGCGGACGCTCGTTCGATCGTCTCATCGCTGGATATCTCCCTGGCTAGATTGTGGCGATCGCGGGGCCGAGGCTTGCGGCCGGGCCCGGACCGGGCTACGCTACGTTTCGATCACTCCCATGCTGCACGGCGATCCCGCAAGCCGGCCGTTCCAATCCTACCAAGCGGACTCTCACGGCAGGAGCAACTCCCGTGAATCGACTCCGAATCCTCGCCTTGGGCCTGCTGATCTCGTGGGTCCCGACCCACCCGGCCCAAGCTCAGAAGAGGGCCCCCAACGGCGCCAAGGTCTTCCTGCTCTCGGGCGGCCAGCGCCAGCACCATGGATACCGCGACCAGGCATTTTACCTGGCGAACGCCCTGGAGAACACCGGCCGGTTCCAGGTGACCATCGGTGAGGATGCCGCCATCCTGGAGACGCCGGCCATGCGCAAGTACGACCTGATCATCGTCACGGCCGACCGCCGCGACCCGGAGTTCAAGTTCTCCCAGAGCCAGCAGGAAGCGATCTTCGAGTTCGTCCGCTCGGGCCACGGATACGTCTCGATCCACGCCGCCGATAATGCGGCGCCCGACTGGCTGCCCACCTGGAGGGAGATGCTCGGTGGCGTGTTCTCCCACGTCGGATCTCCCGACGGCAAGTACCGCAAGGGGTCCTACACCGTCAAGATCGTCGACACCAACAGTCCGATCACCCAGGGCCTGAAGGACTTCCCGCTCCAGGATGAGCTCTACTACCAGGTGCAGATGCAGCCCGACGTCCAGCCGCTGGCCACGATCGAATACCAGGACGTGGCCTGGCCGGTGGCCTGGACGCGAACCTTCGGCAAGGGTCGCGTCTTCCATACGGTCCTCGGCCACCGCGACTTCGGCCCGGACAAAGACGACCCGCTCCGCAACCCGAACCTCGCACGCCTGATCATCCAGGGCGTGGACTGGGTCGCGGCGGGCCGGGCCTCGATGACTCCAAAGTAGGTCGGGCGTTAGCCTGACGTTCGAAAGGCTGTCAGGCTCAAGCCTGACCTATGTGAGAGGACCCACTATGCAGACAACCCATGATGGGTCGACCACGAGTGATCGCTCCCGACGCGTTTTCCTGGGAGCGACTGCGGGCTTGACCTGGAGCTTCGCCATCGTTCCCCGCCACGTCCTGGGCGGGGCGGGATTCGTCGCGCCCAGCGAGCGGATCAACGTCGCGGGGATCGGCGCCGGCGGCATGGGGGGCGGCGACATCTCCATGGTCAGCCGGCTCGGTGCCAATATCGTCGCCCTCTGTGATGTCGACGAGCAGCGGGCCGGGGGCACATTCAAGGCGTTCCCGAAAGCCCAAAAGTACAAAGACTTCCGCAAAATGCTCGACCGGGAGGCCCATCGGATCGACGCGGTCACGGTCGGGACGCCGGACCACATCCACGCCGTGGCGGCCATGGCGGCCATCCGGGCGGGGAAGCATGTGTACTGCCAGAAGCCGCTGACGCACACGCTCCGGGAGTGCCGGGAGCTGACCAAAGCCGCGCACCAGGCCGGGGTGGCTACTCAGATGGGCAACCAGGGCCACGCCACCGAAGGCGCCCGCCTGACCAACGAGTGGATCCAGGCGGGCATCATCGGCGAGGTGCGGGAGGTCCACGTCTGGTCGGACCGCGCCGGCCGGCTCTGGAAACAAGGGATCGGCCGGCCTCGGGAGACGCCTCCTGTGCCGAGCACGCTCGACTGGGACCTCTGGCTGGGGCCGGTCCACCATCGGCCGTATCATCCGGCGTATGCCCCCGTGAGCTGGCGGGGCTGGTGGGACTTCGGCACCGGCGCGCTCGGCGATATGGGCTGTCACATCATCGATCACCCCGTCTGGGCCCTGCGCCTGGGATCGCCGCAGCTCGTCGAGGCGCGCGCCACCCTCGACGGCTCCTTCCTCGACGGCGACCGGCCCAACTTCGAAACCTATCCCGTCGCCGCGATCATTTACTACGACTTCCCGGCGCGCGGCGCGCTGCCCCCGGTCCGCATGACCTGGTACGAGGGAGGGCTCATGCCGCCGGCCCCCCGGGAAATGCCGATCGATCAGCGCTTGCCGGACAACGGCGCGCTCTATGTCGGCAGCAAGGGAAAGATGTATCATAGCTCGCACGGCGGCATGCCTCAACTCCTGCCGCCTGAGCTGCACGAGGAGGCGGCCAAGGTTCCCAAGACCATGCCGCGCTCTCCGGGTCATTACGAGGAGTGGGTCCTTGCTTGCAAAGGGGGGCCGAGACCGGTGTCCAACTTCGACTATGCCGGCCCGATGACCGAGATCGCGCTCCTGGGCGTGCTGGCGCTGCGATCTCCGGGACGTCGCCTGGAATGGGACAGCGACCGACTCCAGGTCAAGAACGCGCCGGAGCTCAACCGGTACGTCCACATCGAATACCGCAAAGGATGGAGACTCTGACGGGGGCTGACAGAGCACCACGGTGAACCATGAAATCGACCGGAACTCATTCAGGCTCGGGGGTCCACTCCAGTGGGGCGCGGTTGCGGGATTCGCCGCGGAATGGGTGGATCTTCCCAGCAGTCGCCCTGGTGCTGTTCCTGCTCCTGGCGACGGCCGCTTACCGGACAAACCAACCCTACTTCGGCTGGGACCTCGCCGTTTCTCAGGCGGTTCAAGGGATCTCCTGGTTTGGGCTGGAGAGCCTGCTGCGCGTCGTCTGCCTGGCGGACAACGACTTGTTCCAGGCGGCCCTGCTCGTCGCCGGCATCGGGCTGGTGCTGGCGGCCCGTCGCGCCTGGCGGGAGGCGGCGATCCTGGTCGGTGTCGCCGTGGTGGGGCAAGCCCTCTGCACGCTCAGCGGCGAACTTGTCGGACGCCCACGGCCCAGCACGGAGCTGATTCAGCTCCGGATCGACCCGAAGGAAATCGAGGGATTCCCCAGCTTCCCCTCGGGCCATACGGTGCACTATACCGTCTTCTTCGGCTTCCTCTGGTTCCTGGCCTTGACCAAAGTGAAGCCCCCGGCACTATCCTGGGCACTCGTGGGCGTGCTGGGCGGGCTGGTCCTCCTGGTTGGCCCGGCGCGGGTTTACCTCGGTGCGCACTGGTCGAGCGACGTCATGGGGGGATACCTGCTGGGCGGGGCCGTGCTGGCCGCCGGCGTCAATCTCTACCGGCGTTGGTCCAGCAGGAGCGGCCCCCGGGAGTCCGGGGGGGCCGATCACCAGGGCGCGCCTGGGCCGTGAGCCGATGGGTCGCCACGGAGGTCGAAGGCGGTTCTGACGGTTGTAGGGCGGGTGAAACCCACCCACGCAAAGCCTTGGTGATCGGTGGGTTTCATCCACACGACGAGATCGATTTCCCACGCCGCCGGAGCGGACTCTCAGTCGAGCGATCACGCGGGTCTCAGCTCGAAGCCGAATCCGGGGCGATCGGGCGGTCGCATGGAGATTCCCTCCGGGCCGCGCGTGATCTGGTGTTCCTCCTCGAACCGCTCGTAGACCTCCTTGGGTCCGCCGGGCCAGGGCAAGAACATCTCGCACCAGGGCGTGTTCGCGTTGGCGAAGACAAAGTGCGCCGAGCCGCTGCGCCAGCCGCCATGGGGGATCACCGGAATCCCCCGGGTGCGCGCCAGTGCGTCGATCCAGCGCAGCTCGGTCAACCCGCCGCACCAGAACATGTCGGGCTGCCAGATGTCGGCGGCCTGGTAATCCGCCAGCAGCGCGAAGCCGTAGCGCGTCGCCTCGTGTTCACCCGTGGCCATCCGCGTCGACCGGATCTTCGCCTTCAGCCGGCGCATGCCCGCGTAGTCGTCGGGCATCAGGCATTCTTCCATCCAGTAAACCCGGTGCGGCTCGAGCCGCCGGGCCAGCTCCTCGGCGTAGGCTTCGGTGAACGCCATCCAGCAGTCGAGCATGATCTCCCCATCGGGACCCAGGAGCTGGCGCGCGCGCTGCACCAGTTGCTCATTTTTCTCCAGTCCCAGGTTGCCATCGGCGGGGCCGTGAGGTATGGCGAGCTTGATCTTCTTGAACCCGAACTGGACCGCTTGCTCGATGTTGTTGCCCGTGCAATAGCAGGGGACGCGTTCCCGGGCCGCTCCACCCAGAAGGCGGTAGACCGGCGCCTGGAGCGCCTTGCCGGCGATGTCCCACAGGGCGTTATCCACCGCACTGATCGCATGAACCGCGACGCCCTTTCGCCCATAGTAGAGCGTGCCGCGCCACATGATGTCCCATAAGCGCTCGACCTGGAAGGGGTCCTCGCCGACCAGCAGCTTGGCCAGATGCCGCTCGGCGACAAAGCCCGCGGCCGGCCCGCCGTGACCGAACCCGGTGATCCCCTTGTCCGTCTCGACCAGGACCGTATCCGGACCGAGGTCGTCGGCGAAGAACAAGGAACGCCGCGGCTTGAATCGCGGGTAGATCGACAGCGGATTGGCAACCTCGACGTTGCTCGTGTTCCACGAGCCGGGCGCCGGCTGGTAGTGCGGCAGCGGCCGTGTCGGAACCAGCCGCACGGCACGGATCGCCGTGATTTTCAGCTTGCTCGTCTCGCGAAGGAACGGCAACGGCGCCGGTCTGGGGAAGTCCGCGGGATCGGATTGCCCCCGGGCTCGACGTCCGTCAGCCAGACCGAGAATTCCCCCAGCAACACTGGTCCGGAGAAACGTGCGACGATTCACGGCCGAGTCTCCCGGCGGATCCGGAGTTAAACAGGAATGTTTGGACACTCCGCGGCGATCACCACCTTTTGGACCACCCGTCGCACCGCCGAGCGGGAGGGGACGGATTCACCGCGGAGACCGCGGAGACCGCCGAGGAACACGCCCAGGAGACGACCAAAAGCGCATCGGGCTCCAGTCCCCCGGACCCTCCCGACCCGCCCTCCTGGCTCTGGCCCCATCTCCGCGGTCTCGGCGATCTCCGCGGTGAACCTCGGGTCGCCAGCGCGACGGTCGCTGCGGTCAGGCCCGTGGGACCACGGTGGGGATCGCCGAGACGTGTCAATGTTTGCCCCAGATTCCGCTCCTGACTGGATCCCATCCGATTCATCACGGCGGACCCGGTTGCGCCTGCATTCCGGGCACCCGGCCGGAGATGACCCCGCGGAGAGCCTCGATCGTCTCGTCGGTGACGCCGCGAGCCAGGTCCGCACCGACCCGCGTGCCCATGTCCTGGAGCATCGGGTTGTGCTCCATCCGTGCGACGACCCGACGCCGCTGGTGCGGCTGGCCGAGCTGCCGGTAGGACGCTTCCAGGACGAGGTCCGCCGCCAGGCGTTCGAGATCATCGCGGGCTCGGCTTCGCAGGGTCTCCCAACGAACGACCATCGATTCCAGTCCAGCAACCGAGAGCCCGGAGAGGAAGGTTGTGGACGTGAGCGGGAGCAGGGCGAGGCCGCCGACAAGCTCCGGCACGTGGCGGGTGACATCCAACGCGTTGGAGGAGACTTGCGCGGGGAGGGACCGGCGCAGCTTCAAGAGCAGCGGGGCCAAGGTATGGGTGGCCAGTTCCGCGTACTCGTCGTGCTTGCGCTCCAGCAGCAAGAGCTGGGAGAGCACCACAACCGCGCTGAGCCGCGCGACGTCCGTCTCGGCCGATGGGGCCGCGACCACCGAGCCGAAGTAATCGCGCGCATCCTCGCCGGCGTCCAGGCTGAGCAACACTTCGGCAAGATACAGATCCTGAAGGAGGCGGACGCACAGCCCTCCTGGCTGCATCGCCTCGCGGAACCAGGGCTGGTCCAGCGGGAACTCGGAGCCGGCCGCGGTCGTCTCGCCGTGGGGTGCGCGCCCCGAGGGAAGCGGGGGCGGGTACGATTTCCGGAACGCTTCGAGCCGGGTTCGTGCTTCAACCTGCCGTCCGAGCCTGGTCAGGCAGTGGAACTGGAAGACCGCGATCCCGCGGGGCGAGAGGAACCGGCTGAGCCATTCCGAGGCGGACCTGGGCTCGGGCTCCGGAGTCGGGCCGGCCGCCTCGGCGCGTGCGTAACGCCGCCAGGCCTCGTCATACTCCTGCTTGATCTGGTGGTAATGTCCGATCTGGGCTTCTTCCTGGGGGCTGACGGCCATCCAGGCGAGCGTGCCGGTCCGCGCGTCCAGGAGCGCCGCCGGGTCGCCCAAGCGCAGGCCACCGCCCAGGAACCGGGAGAGAACCGAACGGTGCGACGGGCTGAACGTACACCACAGGGAGAGCACCTCATCGCTCGACGAAGGCGACCAGTGCGGGAACGTGACCCGCAGCCCGGAAAACACGGGCTGCGATGTCCCCGGCCCTGGACCATTCCCGTCTTCGATCACCACGGCATCGCGAGCCAACGGGTCGGGGACCAGCAAGAACGACCACAGGGGGTCTTCGGCCCCGAGGACGGCATCCGGGACGACGTAGGCCAGGTGATCGCCGGCGGCGCACCAGCCCGCGAACCGGCGCACCGGCCGGTGATTGAGCGGACCGGAAAGGCCGCCGACGCGGTCCCAGATGTGAAGCGTCGCCGATCCGCCTGGGGACGATGCTGGCGTCGCCATGGCCAAGAACCGAGGTTCGATCCCGCTGCGCACCAGGCCGAGCCTCTCGCCATGGGGCGACCAGTGCAGATCGCGGAGCCGGGCCGGTTCCCGCGCAATTCGGTCGACCTGCCGCCCGGCAAGCCGGCCCATCCAGAGCCGCGACTCACCGGGGTCACTTGGAGACGATCCGGGGTGATGGGTGACAAACGCGAACGATCGGCCGTCGGCGGTCCAGGCCGGGCGCGTGGCGCGGAGCCGTTCGAGGAGCGATCCCAGCTCGGCCTGCGCCGGCTCTTGCGAGTTGGGCACGTGCCACCACGAGGCGTGGTCCGCATCCGGCTGACCGATCCAGAGGCCATCCCGGTCCAGACCCGCGCCGCCGAGCACGCAGGCCAGGTGCTGGCCATCCGGCGACCAGTCGAAGACCAGCGCGGGAGCCTCATGGGGGAAGACCCGCCGGGAGGCTTTTGTCTTCCAGTCGTATGCGAACAGGGCATGACGTCTGCTGGGAACGGTATCCACGTAAAGGACTTGATCACCGTGGGGGTGCCAGCGCACGGCGAGATTGGCGGCGACATAGCCCACATGGTCGCACCGCGCATCGAACAGTTTCACCGGCGGGTCGCCGGTTGCCTGGTCGCGAAGCCAGCAGGTGTAGACAACGGGCACCTGGAGGAACAGGTCGCCGGCCGGGTCAGGGTCGGACCCGCTCCGCGACCAGCCGCGGACCTGGGCCTGAGCCCCAGCCGAAGCGTCCGCGTCGCCATCCGCCGGGCGGGCCGTGGTGAAGATCAGCCGCTGCCCCCGCGGCGACCACAACGGTGTGCTGGTGGCCAGCACATCGGCACCCGGCTGGAAGACTTTCTTGAGTCCGCCTCCGGCTCGGTCCGCGACGAAGACCCCCTGCTCCCCGTGCTGGAAGCCGACCGCGTTGGCCCCGGGGGAGAACTCGATGGTGCGATCCTCCCGCACAGCCTCGCAGCCGGCCAGCGCCAGAACCAGAACCAGCAGGCCCATGCCGGCAGCCAGCCGGAGCCAAGACGCGGTGCGCCCACGATCTTTGGCCATGGGGTGACTCTCCGCGAAGCATGATGCGTCCGATGTCAGGTCGATTGTCCCATCGACTGACTTCAGGCGATACGGTCCGGCCCCTGGCTTCAGTCTAGCAACCAGCATCGGCGTCGGGAACATCCTGGCCGTTGCCGGACCATCGAGACCATCGATTGATGACAAGGAATATCTGGACACGGCCGGGATTTGAGTCGATCATGATCCGTACCGATCACCCGCCTTGCTCAAGAGCCGACCTGGCCGGCAACGACCGGGACGATGAGGGCGGCTGATGATCCAGCAGATCGAGGAGGTAACGATGGCGGAAGTGAAGCGGAAGAAACGACCCAACGCCGATCTGATCCAAGCTGTTCGAGACCAGAGGGACAAGATCCTCAAGGTCTACGATCAAGTCGCCGACAAGCGGCCGCTGATCGTGCTCGACTTTCAGCGCAAGAAGATCCATGCTCGCCCCTACGAGGATTACAAGGCGATCGTGCGGGGAGACTCGCGGATGCTCTTGAACGAAGAACATGTGAAGGCCGTCGCCAAGAATAAGGTGCTCGTCCTCGTGTGGGACGGTGCGACGCGACGGCTCGTGATCACCAAGCTTCGTCGGAGCTGATGTCCACCAAGCCGGTAGCCAGCCGGCCGGATGGCACTCGGCTGTGATCGCACTCACTCCGCGGCCATCGACGGCTCCCTCTGGGGGGAGTGGACGTACCCGAGGACTCTCCTCGCGCCTCGGCGACCATCCTCAGGGGAGCGTGATCCGTCCACCGCTGGCGCAGAGAGTTTCGCCGGTCATGAAGCTGGATTCCTCGCTGAGCAGGAAGCGGATGACCGAGGCCATCTCCTCCGGCTGGCCGATGCGCCCGATCGGGGTCTCGGCCACGAGGCGCGTCCGGGCCTCGTCGGGGAGGACCCGGGCCATCTCGGTCTCAATCAGGCCGGGAGCGACGCAATTGATGCGAACGCCATGCGGCGCAAAGGCCT
The DNA here is from genome assembly GCA_021324445.1 of Isosphaeraceae bacterium. Taxonomy (GTDB): domain Bacteria; phylum Planctomycetota; class Planctomycetia; order Isosphaerales; family Isosphaeraceae; genus JAJPJC01. The sequence goes on along the minus strand of JAJPJC010000374.1, from coordinate 52,931 downwards.
CGCCGCAGCAGCGGGCCAGGGCGATCACACCCGCCTTGGAGGCAGCGTAATGGATCTGCATTTTCCGAGGCCGGAGCGCCGCCACGGACGACACCAGGACGATCCGACCGAAGCGCCGCGCGATCATCTCGTCCTTGACCGCGAACACCACCAGGTAGGTCCCGTTGAGATTCACGTCGATGGTTTCGAGCCAGAGCCGGTAAGACAGGGCGCTGTGGTCGCAGAGATTGCTGATTGCGCCGCAGTGGGCGAGCAGGTCGATCGGGCCCAGCGCGCTTCGGGTTTGCGCGACGAGGCGATCGACTTCGTCCGGCCTGGCGACATTGCACGGGACACAGATCGCCCGGCGCCCCAGGGCGCGGATCTCGGTAACCACCTGCTCGGCGTCGGCGGACCGGGAGGCGTAACTGATGGCGACGTCGGCCCCGTCGCGGGCCAGTCGCAAGGCGGTGGCTCGACCGATCCCGCGGGATCCCCCGGTGACCAGGGCCACGCGGTTTGCAAACGCGTCGGACATGAGTCAGTCGCCCTCAATCCTGCATGTTGGATGTAAGCCGCGTGTTCGCTGGGAGTTAAGGCGATGGCTCGCCCCGCCGGCCCGCTCCCGCTTGCCAGATTTTACGGGGTTCTCGGCAGGCTTTCCAGCGAATCTCTCCCAGGGCGGGTTGATCGGAGGCCCTCTCACCGCGAACCGTCGCGCGGCTTCGCCTGGCGGGCCGGCTCCGTCGGCATCAGAGTTCGGACGAAGAATTCCTCGACGACCCTCCGCAGCATGGGGACGCGAATCAGCGAATGAGGGCAATGATCGACCTGGGCGAGACGATAGTAGCTCACGTCCCTCAAGCCGGCGCGACCCAGCGCCAGCACGAACCGGTCGGCCGTCTCGACCGGCACCTGGCCGTCCTCCACGCCATAGATCAGCAGGAGCGGAGGTGTCCGGGGGGTGATCTGTTCCGCGGGCGACGCTCGCCGGTACACGGCGGCTCGCTCCCCGACCGGTGGACCACCCAGAAACCGCTCGCACACCTGACGGAGGGCCCCGCTCCGGTGCTGGTTGAGCAGGTCGATCGGCCCGCTGTCACTCACCACCGCCTGGACCAGGCTCGATTGATCCTGGTAAGGGCCATCCCCCTCCAGCCGCGGGTCCGGGCCCACCATGCCCAGGAGCATCGCGAGGTGGCCGCCGGCCGAATTGCCGTAGGCGCCGATGTGGCCCGGGTCGATGTTGTACTCCCGGGCGTGCGCCCGCAACCAGCGCACGGCGTTCTTGCAGTCCGCAAGCGCCGCCGGGAAGGGCGCCTCGCCCGCGAGCCGGTAGTTGATCGTCACAGCGACGAAGCCGAGCGCGGCGAAGTCTTCGATGTTGCCAGGGACCCCATGCTCCCTCGAGGCGAAGCTCGACTTATCCCCTTCGATCCATCCTCCACCGTGGATGACCACGATGGCGGGTCGAGGTCGGCCCCGCATGTCCTTCTTCATGGCAAGGTCCAGCTTCCAATGCCGGCTGGTTCCTTCCCGGTAGGGAACATCGTGGACGATCACGATGTCCTCCCGGGTCGGCGGCTGGCTGGCGATGACACGCCGTTGGCTCCCCGCGAGCCAAACCGCAAGGAGAAGAGAGCAGATTCGCAAAAGCATCGCGAGAACCTCCCGGCACCCGAGGACCGTCTGAGGCCTCGTGAGCCGCTGCCACCGCTTGAACCCCCGGGTGCCGCGCCGGGCCGACCGCTGAGTCAAGCCCTCCTCGATCGACTCCCGCGGCCCAGAACGGCCAGTCCTGCCCGTCGCCATCTCGATTCGGCGACGATACCCGACTCGGTCTCACGGAGCCAGCCCCTGGCTACCCGGCGGACCTATCGGCGGCTGGAAAAAGGTCGGGGAATTGCGTCGAGAGTTCGTCAGGTTGGAGGCATTGCTCCTCCTGGACGGGTGGATCCCAGCCGATCCGAATCCCCAGGGATGCAGTCCATCGCGCCACCAACATCCCAAAACGAAGATCGAGAGGGACAGCGGCTGGCCACTGGCCCAGGAAATGCGGCGTACCCGCTCTCCGTTCCGAGGACGAATAAGGATCCCCGGCGTGGTCTACTACTGGCTGTCGATTGTCGCCCCGTTCCGCCGCGACATCCCACCGGGGCGGAGGCTCCTGCTACGATGGGTGATCCGGCTGGCGATGCGGGTGCTGGTGGCCTTCCAGCGGGTGCCGGTGGCCAGGGACTTCGCCTTGCCGGCGATGGCGATGATCAGCTCCGTGGCCCACCGCAGCGCCTCTCGGAAGCTGGCGCTGGCGGCGGAAGAGGATGCAAGCCGTGCCGCAGAACGAGTTCCCCGAGGCGGTGCTGACCCGCCTCGTCGCCCGCCACCTGGACGTGGCCCCGGTGGGCCTGACCGTCCGGCGCTGGCCCACGGGCAAGTTCAACACGACCTACCTCATCGAGGGCGGCCCTGAGCCGTTGGTGCTGCGCATCGCCCCGCCCGACGACCGGTCGCGAGTGCTCTTCTACGAGCACAGGATGATGCTCCAGGAACCGGCTCTGCACGCCTTGCTGCGAGAGCGGACCGACGTCCCGGTGCCCGCCATCCTGGCCCACGACTTCGGCCGTGCGGAGATCCAGCGGAACTACCTGCTGATGGAGCGACTCCCCGGCACGCCGATCGCCTCCCTCGGAGGTCTCACCCGGGACACGTTCGACGACATTCTCCGACAGGTCGGTCGGTCTCTGCGGCAGGTGCACGCGATCACGGGCGACCGCTACGGCTACGTCGGTGAGCACCGACCGATGGAGCCGCAGCCCGACTGGCCCTCGGCCTTCCACGTCATGTGGCACAAGCTGCTGGACGACATCGAGGGCTGCGGCGGCTACGACCCAGAGGAGGCCACCGGCATGCGGCGGCTCCTGGACCGGCACGCCGAGGTCTTCGACCGTCCGGCGCCGGCCTCGTTGCTGCACATGGACGTGTGGGCCGAGAACATCCTGGCCGACGAGCGGGGCCGACTGACGGGTCTGATCGACTGGGACCGGGCCTGCTGGGGCGACCCGGAGATCGAGTTCGCCGTCCTCGACTATTGCGGCATGAGCGAGCGGGCCTTCTGGGAGGGGTACGGGACCACACGGGACACCTCGCCCGAGGCCGCGGTGCGGAGGATGTTCTACCTGCTCTACGAGGTCCAGAAGTACATCGTCATCCGGCGGGCGCGGAACCATGACTCTCGTCGGGCGGACGCCTATCGCCAGCAGGCATTGCAACTGGCCCAGGCGATCCGGTAGGTCGTCCGGCGGGCCAGAACGCAATGTCGCCTCCGAGCAAGCCGCGGATTCGTGGGACCGGACTCCACCAGCAGTCGTTCCGAACCCTTTTGCATGATTTACCAGCGGCTCCCGGCCAGGTTACCATGCTCAACCGGGGCTTGTGCCCTCTCGCCGCCCTCACCCCCGAAGAGGACCACCCATGCCGCCTGCCGATCGTCCCAACATCCTCCTCATCCTGTCCGACCAGGAACGCGCCACCCAGCACTTCCCACCAAACTGGGAGGAGGAGAATCTCCGCGCCATGACCCGCCTCAAGCGGTGCGGCCTGACCTTCCGCAGGGCCTTCTGCAACTCCTGCATGTGCTCGCCCAGCCGCGCGACTCTCTTCTCCGGACTCTATCCCTCGCAGCACGGCGTCATCGCCACGCTCACCTACGGCGGTACGTTCTCCCCCACCGAGGCGGAGCTCTCACCGACCCTCTCCAACCTGGCCCGCATGCTCTGGGGCGCCGGCTATCAGGTCCACTATCGCGGCAAGTGGCACCTGAGCAAGGGGCCGTTCTCCCAGAGCCCACTCCCCACCGACGTGGCGACCTTCGGCTTCCAGGGCTGGATGCCCCCGGATGCCGGCGAGGACACGGCCCCCGAGCACTTCGGCGGTGGGTTCGCCGACAACGACGGCCCCTACATCCGCCAGGCGATTGAGTTCCTCCGGACCGTCGATGAGCACCAGGGTCCGTTCTTCCTGGTCCTCGCGCTGGTCAACCCGCACGACCTGTTGTCCTGGCCCAGGAGCTACACCTTCGGCTACACCGATGCGGACCTTGAGGGCGACATCCCGCTCCCACCGACCTGGGACGAGGATCTGCTGGCCGGCCACAAGCCGAGGGTCCAGCCCAAGTCGCTCCCCATGCTGGCCGCCGCGCTGGGCCCCTTGCCGACGGTCGAGGACAAGGTCAAGTACGTCAATTTCTACGCGAACCTGCTCAAGAAGATCGACGGTCAGATCGGCCAGGTCATCGACGCACTGGAGACCCCACGCGGGGACCGGCCGCCGCTGGCGGAGTCGACCTGGGTGATCCGCACCGCCGACCACGGCGAAATGGGGATGGCTCACGGCGGCCTGCGGCAGAAGGTGTACAACGCCTACGAGGAGTCGATCCGCATCCCCCTGGTCTTCTCGAATCCCCTCGCCTTCCCGCCATCGGACGGCCCATGCGTGACGGACCAGTTCGCTTCGCTGGTCCGCTTGGTCTGGGAGAGGAAACTGGCGAGTCCGTTGAGGAACGAGAGTCGTCTCAAGGTCCCGACGAACCGCAGGCGATCGAAACCACTGAGCGTGCCTCGAATCTGGTGGTGATGCCGCGATACAAAGGTCTGCATGGCGTTCTCTCCGGTGGGGGGCGTCTTGGCGGACTCTTGGTACCCTACCTGGGGCAACGCCATCCTTCATTCCCTTTGGTTGCGGCCGACAGGCCGCGCTGTGAGCGACCAGCGCCCGCAACCCGAGCGAGAGCACCCATGATCCGCCGGCACCGGCTCAGCCTGGCCGTGGCCTCCATTCTGATCGCCCTCGAAGCCGGGAGCGGGACCGTGCCGGCGGTTCTGCCAGGCGATTCCTCAGGCGCCGCGGCTGCCCTGATGTCGCCCGGGTGGGATCAAGCACCACAGGTCACGGAGCTGCTCAGCGACTCAATGCCCGGAACGCCCACATCACCAGGCTGAGGACGACGCTGATCAGGATGCAGGTCACGATGGGGAAGTAGAATCGGCTGTTGCCCCGCTCGATCACGAGATCGCCGGGGAGCTGCCCCAGCCTCGGCAGATGAGGGGCGAGCACCCAGATCAGCCCGATCCCGGCGATCACCAGGCCAGCGATGACCAAGATCCAGCCGAAGCCGGCGTTCCCGTTCGCCCCGTCCATCTACGCTCTCCTCACCGCGACCAACGCCCTTTCGGTGCCGGACGACGTACGGTAGCCGGTCCAACCGTGGATTCTCGCTTCGGCGACGCCCGCCTCGGCCAGCATCCCCAGGAGCGACCGCCCCCGGACCGCCCCGGCGATTCAGTCCGACCACCGACCCTCTCCGGCGACATCCTCGGGCGTGACGTCCTCATGCAGCAGGATGTCGTCCACCTGGAGTCGGCCGCCGGGCGTGAGGACCGGGAACACCTCGGCCAGGACCCTGGGCTTATCCGGGCAGAGATTGAACACGCCATTGGAGATCACCAAATCCATTGAGGCGTCGCAGAGCGGCAACCGCTCGGTCTCCCCGAGCACGATTTCGACATTCGACGACCCGAGCCGATCGGCGTTTCGTCGGGCCGTGGCGGCCATCTCGGGCGTCCTGTCGATGCCGATGACACGACCCGTCTGCCCCACCCGGCGGGCGTCCAGTAGCGTATCGAATCCGGCGCCGCAGCCAAGGTCGAGGACCATCTCGCCGGATTGCGGCTGGCCCGGCGAGAACGGGTCGCCGACGCCGCAGAAGTAGTCCGTGACCGAGGTCGGCAATGCATCGATCTCGGCGTCGTCGTGGCCGAGACGGCTGGCACTCTCCGGGCCGACCGGGAACTTCCGCTCGCTGGCCGGTGTCGTGGCGGCCATGCGGAAGCGGTCGATCAGCGAGGTACGTAGGTCGTCGGGCGTTGGGGTGGCGTGCGGCATGGGGAGTGCTCCGGTCAGGTGTCGTCCTCCCTGCGAGGATACCCTGCCTTTGACCGACCGGACAGAGACCGGCCGAATCTCGGCAGGTGGCCAACGGCCGGTAGGCCGCTCGAATGCCCGGATGAAGGAATGGGTCTCCGGCCTCGGGCCTGGGCTGACACGGAAGATCGAGCGTTGCCGAGGCGGCACCCAGACTATCGAGTTCCGGAGAAACTCGAAACTGCGGGAGAACCACTTCCTGACCGCGATCGACAGGTGCTACGAGACCGCGGACTTGCCGCGGACGAATAACGACCTGGAGCATGCCTTTGGCAGCCGTCGCGACCACGAGCGTCGCGCCCGTGGTCGTCGCCGGGCTTGGTGGTGATGGGCTCGGTGCGGGTGATCTCGGGCTTGGCGACCCGGCTGCGGCCGGAGGAAGGCCGGGTGTTGAGGCCGGGCTAGGTGGAGGATTGGAAGGAGCTGCGCGCGGAACTGGAGGCGCGATGCGAATCACGGCGGAAGCCGCGGCGATACCTTCACAACCCGCGGGTCTACCTCAAACAGCTGGAGCAGCGGTGTCTCCAGCTAACTTTGCCACCCTAGTTTTTTTTTGCTATTCGCGCCGGTTCGGTTAGAATTTCGTCCGATGACGGGAGCACACCGGGATCAGGGACCTGGGGCGGGTCTCGGCCGGGCGCATCGTCGTCATCGGGAGGCCGGGTATGGCCAACGTCGAGGGCAAGGCGTACGCCATCAACGTCATCACGCCGCTCGTGCCTTGGAAGGCGCTGATCCTGCGGATCTATTTCCGCATCATCCTGCTGGCCATCGCCCTGGTCGGCAAGCTCGACGTCCCGCGCCGCTTCAGCTTCCTGGCGTCGATCCCGCTGGTGAAGACGCAGTTGAACCTCAAGAAGCTCTCCTTCATCTACTTCGCGCGCTGGACGCTCATCGGCCGCAAGCACTTCCCGTACCTGGGCGACGGCCAGCCGGTCGAGTCCCTTAAGTATGATTACATGATATTTTGCAGTAATTTTACAGGGACATGGGACGCCTATATTGACGCATTTTCCGAGATCATTCCCGAGGGGATCGACGGCATCTGGCAGTGGACGGTGAACTATCGCTGGACCCGGCCGTTGACGCCGTTCAAGCAGCACATCGCGGCCAACCAGGCGGACACCGACTACTACTATTCGGCCTATCCCGGCGCCTCGACGACCGATGTCCGGCTGGCGCTGGGGCTGGCGGCCCAGCTCGATGCCTTCGCCGACGGGGCCCTGGCGCTGCCCCCCGAGCAGTTCGAGGCGGCCTACTCGGCCTTCCTCAACGAGATCCAGAACAGGTTGGCGACGACCGGCCACGACGAGGCCGCCCTCCGCGGCGGCCGGCGGACTGCGCCCGGCGACGTGCCCGGTTGTGACACAGCGGAGGAGGCTCCATGCCGAACGTCTCCGGCGATTCCTACGGCTTGACCGTCCTCTCGCCCATCCGCGACGATCGCCGCCGGCCGCCCTCGCGGACCGCCGAGATCCGCGCCTACCTGTCCTCGCTCGAGACCGGGGCGGGCAGCCCGCTGGCCAGGCTCTCGGCCCATCACTTCGTGCGCTTCGTCGTACTCGACGACGTCTTCTTCGAGTCGTACCCGGCCCACGCCGATCACTTGAAGTCGCCCTACCTCCTGTTCACCAGCGACTTCAACGGGGACCTCGACGACTATCTGAGCCGGTTCGTCACCGCGATGCCCGAGCTGGTCCGCGGGGTCTGGGGACACTGCTACGGCTTCCCCGGGACCGAGTCCCCCGCGCGATTCGTCGCCTACATCAAGCGGTGCCAGGTCACGACCTCGCTCTACTTCGCCGACAATCCGACGACCACGGTCGAGCAGGTGCTCCGGGCGCTCGACGTGCAGCGGAAGATGATCGGGTTCATCGCACGAACCCAGGGGCTCGCCGCCGCGCCGCTGCAGGCGGCGTTCCGCTCCCTGATCCAGGAGATCCGCACCGCACCGACCCCGGGGCCGGGGTCGCACTGATCCGATCGCGAGCGGGTCCGGCCACCGGCCCGCCGAGCCATTGGGGATCATCCGTGTCACCAGAGCTCCAGTTGAATGACCTCCAGGGGAACACGGTCTTCGGGTATCGGTTCCCGCACGCCCGCTTCCTCTTCGCCCGAGTCGACCGGGCCGAATCCGGGCAACGGTTCTTGCGCTCGATCGTGGAGGACGTGACCACGTCGGCCCGCTGGGAGAGCGGCCCGGGACGGTCCGGCACGCCGGTCTCCACGCTGAACGTCGCGATCAACTATCCCGGCCTGGTGGCCCTGGAGGTCCCCGCCCGCTCGCTCGCCAGTTTCCCGGGCGAGTACCAGCAGGGGATGAAGGCCCGCGCCTCCCTGAATCACGACACCGGCTGTAGCGACCCGACGCGCTGGGACGAGGTCTGGCGCAGCGGCGCGGTGCATCTGCTGCTGTCGATTTACGGCCGCGACCCGGGAGCGATCGAGGAGCGGACCACCCGGATCGAGCGAGCCGTTGATGCGTCGGGAGGCGTGGCCCTGGTCGGCCGCCAGGACGCGGGAAAGCTCGTCATCGAGGGCGCGTACACCGAGCGGGAGCACTTCGGCTACCGTGACGGCATCGGCAACCCGGACATCGCCGGCACCGGCATCGCGGGCCGGCCCGGCCGCGGCAAGCTGGCCGCCGACGGCTCCTGGCGGCCGCTGGCGGCCGGCGAATTCCTCCTCGGCCAGCCCGACGAGGCCGACGAGACTCCCGTGGCGCCCGTGCCCGTCCAGCTCGCTCGCAACGGGACCTTCCTGGTCTATCGCAAGCTGCACCAGAACGTCGCGAGCTTCCGCCGCTACCTGGCCGAGCAGGGCCGTCTCTATCCCGGCGGCCCCGACTTGCTGGCCGCCAAGTTCCTCGGGCGCTGGCAGGATGGCACGCCCCTGGAACGGTCGCCCGATCGGACCGACCCGGCGCTGGTCGCGGACCCCAACCGCAACAATGACTTCCACTACGCTGTCGACCCCGAAGGCGTGCGCTGCCCGTTGTCGGCCCACATCCGCCGCGGCAACCCGCGTGACGCCGACGGCTTCGGCGGCACCATCACCAACCGCCATCGCATCATCCGCCGCGGCATCTCCTACGGATCCTGGATCCCCGAGGACCAGCCCGGCGACGACGACGGCGAGCACGGCATTCTCTTCATCGTGCTGAACGCCAGCATCGTGCGCCAGTTCGAATTCGTCCAGCAGCAATGGATGAACTATGGCAACGACTTCTTGCAGGGCAACGATCGCGACCTGCTGGTCGGTACCCATCGCCCGCAGGACAAGATGGTCATCCAGGGTGATCCCGCGCGACCGGACGCCCGGAAGCGCCCGTTCCTCTGCACCGGCCTGCCGCAATTCGTCGAGACCCGCGGCGGCGATTACTTCTTCGTCCCCGGCATCAATGCCCTGCGGCATATCGCGACCGGGACCGTGGAGACGCATTAGCCGGCGGCGCCGGATTCCCTATCGAACAGCGCGAGCCAACCATCTCATGCGAGGGTCTTCCCATGCCACTGCTCGATCGCCTCGAATCCCTGGTCCAACAAGTTGGCGGTCCGATCCGATCTGACCTGAACGAGGTTCCGCGCGAGGTGCAGGATGCGGTGGGGGCCGGTTTGGCCCAGCTCCGCACCGAGGTCGACGACTTTGCCTCGAAGGCGCAAGCCTGGGCCCTCGATCACCCCGACGAGACCTTCGCCCTGCTGCGTCGAGTCCAGCCGATCCTGATCACCGACCAACTCGCTGTCGTGACGCGCTATGACGACGTCAAGGAGGTCCTGTCGCGTCAGGATGTCTTCCGCGTCACCTATGGCCCGAAGATGGAAGCGATCACGCTCGGGAGCAATTTCTTCCTGGGGATGGACGACACACCCGAGGCCACCCGCGACCTCGCCAACATGCGGCTCTGCGTCCGTCGCGAAGATCTGCCCGGCCAGGTTGTCCCGTTGGTCGAACGGACCGCGACCGAGCTCGTCGCCGCCGCGCCCGGGCGGATGGACGTGGTCCGCGACCTGACACGGGTCGTGCCCACCCGGCTGGTCGGCACCTACTTCGGCCTGGCGGGGCCGGACGACCAGACCTTCGCCGACTGGGCGACCACCCTCTTCCAATTCATCTTCGTCGACCCCACGAACGACCCCGCACTGGCCGCCGCCGCGGCCACGGCCGCGGCCCACGTGCGCGCCACCATCGACGGGACGATCGCCGCCCGCAAGTCCGATCGCGGCCGGCGTGACGACGTCCTGGAGCGTTGCCTGACCCTTCAGGATGCCGGCCTGCCCGGCATGACCGACCGCGACATCCGCAACAACCTGCTCGGCCTGCTCGTCGGCCTGATCCCCACCACCTCGCAGGCGGCAGCCCAGGCGCTGGATCAATTACTGATGCGCCCCGACACGCTCGCCGAGGCCCAGGCGGCGGCCCGCAGCGACGACCTCGACCTCCTCGGGCGTTACACCTTCGAGGCGCTCCGCTTCAACCCGATCAATCCGGGCTTGCTGCGGGTGCCGAGTGAGGACGTGGTCATGGCGCACGGCACGATGCGAACCCGGACGATCCCCAAGGGCCGTCCCGTCCTGGCCGCCACCCGCTCGGCGATGCAGGACGCTGCCCAGCTCGACCAGCCCGAAGACTTCCGGATCGATCGGCCCGGCGATGACTACCTCCATTTCGGGTTCGGCCCCCACACCTGCTTTGGCCGATATATTAACGTTTATCAGATTCCCCTGATCCTCCGCGCGATCCTCCGCAAACTCAACCTCCGGCGTGCCGCCGGGCCCGCCGGAAAGCTGATCATGTCGGGGCCATTCCCGTCGAGCATGACCGTGGAGTTCGACGCGTGACCGGGTGACGTTGTCCTCCCCGACGGGTGGTCCGTGCCGTCCGAAAACCGTCTCAAATGCTGCTCATACGCCTTGCGGGCGTGGGGGAGGGGGTGCCGAGCAGCCAGCATTGACCGCCCGCCGGATGGCCTCGCGGCGATCACCCGGCACCGGACCCGTGAAGGGCGGGATCGGGTCGGCGGTCGCCGGGATGATCCGCGCCAGCTCCCTGCGTGCATCGGCGACCCTCGGTCCTTTGGGATTCTACCTGAGCGTTTCGGCGACCAAGCTCAGGAGGAATGGACGCGCGGCGGACGGGACGAGACTGGTGGAGAAGCTGATCCGTCGCACGGACTCCGGGGAGAGCAGGCCGATCAGGCACTCGGCCAGGGCAGCGCGATCGCCGGCGTAGGCGAACCGGAGAGGATGGCCGGACTGGAGTCGGTCCCGCAGGGGTTCCAGCGCGGGCAAGTTCAGCTCGACAGCACGGTCCGCCCAGAACCTGGCGTCCCGATGGGGATGAACCCGGCAGAGCGGGAGGGGCTCGAGGAGTTCGGCCGGGTCGGGCTGGTACAGGAAGTAGCCCAGGGCCATCGCGTCGCGGTAGAGGGAGAAGGGCTGGAATCCGGCGGCCTGGAGTACGGTTTCGTCGACGATCAAGAAGTGTGTGTAAAGCTGGTGTCCTCCTCGGCCGCTATACTCGGCCGGCCCGGCGCAGGTGCGGGAGAAGGAGAAGCGACCGCTGGGTAGCGCGAAGAAGTTCAGGCTGGTCCGGTTGCTTTCATCCACGACCAGGGCGCCGTGGGACGGCGCCCACTGTGCCAGGGCTTGGGCCTCGGTGTCAGGCACGCCTCGAGACCGGGAAACCAGGTGATAGCCCCCTCGTTCGCGACGGGGCAGCGAGGTGAAGATTGCCTGTTCGGCCCACACACCGAGCCTCCGGCTCCAAAAGGGTTCCCGAGAACAGCAGGCAGGCGCGATCCGACCCTCAGCGCAGTTGTTGGACCATCCAGGCGAACGGTTCGACGATGCCCCGAGGTTCCACCCGCAAGGGGACGAGCATCTCTTGCCCGTCGCGGTCGATCAGCCGGCCCGTCGATCCCGCGACTCCCGAGAAGTAGAAGGAGATGCGTTCGAGCCGCGCCTGGCACAGGCTATAGAGCGCCGAAGTATTGGCCCTGGCGAAGCTTTCCGGATCCCGAATCGGCTCGTCGCACAGGTCGGTCTTGGTGAAGACGACAGCCACGGGCACGTCGATCTTGCGGTTTCGCTTCCGCGGCTTGAGCGCGTCGAGGTAGCTGATCAATTGCATCGCGAACAGCTCCTGTCCCTTGCCATCGCCGACGATTTGGACGACATCGATCAGGATCACCAGCCCCGCGCACCGCGCGATCAAGGCGCGGATGGTCTTGTACGTGCCCTGGCTCTCCAGCTCGCCGACGACGGCTTCACCGGCGACATCCGGGGCGACGACATCATAGGGACCCTTCTTCCTCCCCGCGGTGATCTCGCAGTGCAGCCAGTCCCAGCGATCGGACTCGATCGGTGTCTTCTCGGGGAACCGCTGCCGCTCCAGGGCCAGGATCAGCTTGCGGTGCAGGGTCAGGGTGAATGGGCTCCGCGCCAGCCCGTGCAGCCCACACTCGCCGCGCGCGAGCAGGTCCAGGAGCATGCCCAGATAAACCGTCTTGCCCACTCCCGATGTGCCCAGCACCCCCACAAATCGGGGCATGTCCGGGCGGGACTGGATTGATTCAATCACCTTGAAGGGTAAGAAGCACGTGTTGCATCCGTTGCCCTCGTAGGTCGGCGCGCCACAGAGCGGACAGGCGCAGCCGCTGGAGAGGCCGTTGTATTCCTGCACGTAGGGGCTGGTCATGGTGAGTTCTCACCCTCGGTTCCGAATAGGGTCTGAGGTTGGCGATCCGATTCAGGGGAGTGGCCGGAGCTGCTCGACCGTGACGGCGCACCGGAATCCGATGTTGTCGCGGCGGTCGAGCTCGCCTTGCCCGGTGATGAACTGGCAGGTGGCTTCGCTGGGGAGATAGGTGTTGAAGGCGCCGCCGATGATCCGGCGCAGAGGCTTCCAGGGAAGGAAGGACTCTTCCGCCTTGCAAGGGATCGTTTCCAGGGGGTCGTCGAGCCACTCCCAGACGTTCCCGCTCATCTGGAAGATGCCATTGGGTGTGGCACCCTTGGGAAAGGCATTGACGGGGACAGTCCGGCCCAGGCCCGCGGATCGGAGGTTGGCCCGCTCCGGGTCGAAGACGTCGCCCCAGGGATACCGGTTGCACTCGCCGCCCGAGAGCTGCTCGGGCCAGCCCCCGGCTTTTTGCCACTCGGCGGCGGTGGGGAGTCGCTTGCCGACCCAGCGGGCATAAGCCAGCGCCTCAAACCAGCAGATCCCGACCACGGGATGATCCGCCATTCCCGACGGGAACTTGCCGCCCTCCCAGTCGCGCGGACCGGGTCGTCCCGTCCGATCGACGAACCGCGCGACGCTCGGCCAGATGTCCGGCGGCCAGATCTCCAGGGAGTCGTAGCCGCCGGCCTGGACAAACCGCTGGAACTGCCGGTTGCTCACCGCATAGCGGTCGAGAAGAAACGAGCCCAGCTCGAGGTTGACATAACTGCCGTCACAGAGGGCGACGGGAACGGTCCCTGCCGGGATCAGCGCCATCTGTTGATGCACGAGATCCCAGGCTGGTCGGGCGTCACGGTCACTGATCTGATCGACGGCGGCTTTCAGCAGGACGAAGATATAGCGGTCCTCGGCGATCAATCGCTTGGTGATCCCGTGGATTCCCTCGGGAGATTGGAACATGTTGGATCCGCGCAACCGCGGGTGATCGCCGGAACCGGGGGCCTGGGGAGGGACTTTCCCGGCGCCACGGTTGGCCTCGGGACCTGCCCCCCTGGGGCGGATCCAGCCCAAGACGCGGGCCACCCAGCTCGAGCGCGGGCGGATCGTCGAGCGAGCCGGAGGGGAACCGAACTCCGTCGTGGAGGCGGTCCGACCGGCTCGAGGCGGGGGAAGGCCGTCGGCGCGGGGCTCGAGGCCTGTTGGGGATTCCTGGAGTTTCACGCTGCTGGCCTCTCTTCCTGACTTAAGGTGAATCGCGATGCGCCTCGGCGTTGCACCGCACGTCTCGGCACAGGGTCTGGAATTGCCGGAGGATTGCCTGGGCCACCGGGTTGTTCGGGTCCGCAGCGACCGCGACCGATCGGGCCGGGGCCGGGACGGCGGTGTGGGGCATCGTGGCCGGGGCTCCCCGCGGTGGGCTCTGGCCGTGAGCCTGGGAGGGGGGATGAGGCTGGGACCCGCCGAGCGATTCGATCCGTTGCCGCTCGAGACGTTCCCAGGCCTCGGCGAGCAAGCGGCGATCCGTCTCGAGCTGACTGAGCGACGCGCTCCACTCCTGCTCCTGGCGCTCGGCCTCCGCGCAGAGCTGCCGGCGCGCCTCCTCGAGCTCGGCCAGTCGCTGCTGGAGGGTCCGCTCCAGGTCCGCCGGCTCTCCCGCCACGGGGCTGGGCGCCGGGCGCTGTCGCGCCATCGCCTCGAGCGAGTCCAGGCGTTCCAGGACCCATTGCCGCAGCCCTTGCAGGTCCGGGATCCGCGCGGCGGGCGCCGCGCGAGCGGGGGCGGAGACCGGAAACGGCCCGGCCCGACCGTCGGGGCTCCGTGCCCTCGTCCCCAGCTTGCGCAGAGGATCCTCCAGGCCGCCGTTCCCCAAAGACTGCGGGGCATCGCGATCCGCACCCCGGGGAGGTCCGAAGCTCCGGATCGGTTCCCGGGCCGGATCGCCGAGAGAGGGTACCCAGTGGCCGTCGTCGAGCTGGCTCATCGCGGGCCGGTCCGGTTCCATAATCGGGAGAGTCGCGTGATGATTTGCTTCTCCTTCCGTTCCTCGGCTTCCTGCTGATGGATCTCCAGCAGATGCTGGCGCAGAGCCCGGAATCGTAGCTCCACGTCCCGATCGCGGGAGGGTCCTTCGGCTCCCTGCGCGGCCTGGGGTGGCGGCTCCGCGGGGCGGGCCAGCGCGGCGCGGGACAACTGGGCGTGGAGCTCGGCCAGGGCGGCCGTGTGCTCGTGTTGCTCCCGCCTCCGCTCGTCTTGCACTTGCTCGAGCTGGAGGCGGAGCGCGTCCCGCTCCTTCACCACCTCGGCCAGGTGCGCGGCCCCGGTCTGGGACGGTTCGGACGTGGGTCGTCGCGAGAGCTCTTCCCAGGCGGCACGCAGCCGGAGATTCTCGGAACGGAGGGCCTCGACCAGGTCGGATTCGGGACCGGCACACGGGCCGCCCGGCTGGGCATCCTGCCCCTCAACCCGTTGTTCCAGCTCGGTGAGCCAGCCGGCGAGCTGCTCCCACTCGGCCCGGCTGGCGGCCCGGGCCTCCTCGACCAGGCTGAGCTGATCCAGCAGCAGAGCGATCGTCTCCTCGCGGCCGCCCAGCTCGGCCTCCAGCCGCTCGACCTCCGCGCGCGCCCGAGACGCCTCCTCCCCGGCGGCAACCGACTCGACGGCCTCCGCGATCGAGGTCGCGCCCTGGGACGTCGGCCCCGATGTCCCCTGGTCGCGCCACCGCAACTCTTGCTCCAGGCGCGCCACCTCCTCCTGCAACAGCGCGATCGTCTCCAGGTAATCGGTTTCGCTTCCTTCGGGGAGATGAGCCGCCGCAGCCGAGTGCACTGTGTCACCGTCGCTTTCGTCAGGAGCCGTCATGCGTGGTTCTGGAGCAGGTAATTGACGGTGGCGACGAGGTCCGATTCGCTCACCGGGCGGTGCAGCACGCCGTCGATTCCCATGGCATCGAGCCTGGCCAGCTCCTCTTCCTCCTGGATGTTGAGGATCCCGATGTAATGGGTCCCGTTCGGGTGCTGGGCCTTGCAGGCGCGAAAGAATGCCTCTTGCTCCGGGCGATCCAAGGACAGGAGCAACAGATGGAACGTCTGGCGGCGGAGCAAAAGCTGGGCGGCGACCCGGTCGTGGACGATTTTCAGTTGGTAATGGGCTCCCTCGGCGCCGAGCACGTCGCGAATCAGGCGGACGGTCTCCGGGTCGTCCTCCACGACGAGGATGGAGTTAGAGGCGGTCGGGGCCCGCCGCTCCACCAGCTCGGCCAGCTCCAATCCCCGCGCGATGGCCACGACCTCGCCCAGGTCGATCCCGGAGTGGCGTGCCACCTCGCCCAGGCTGCGAACACCATCCAGCAGCGTGTGGATCTTGATCGCGGCGGGAGCCAGTCCGGCGCGATCGGGATTCCCGCCCCGCGGCGACTGGCGGGCGAAGACGAGCTGTTCCCATTCGCGAGGATCCAGCCCCTGCTCACAAGACCGCGCGCCGTCCACGACCAGGGCCGGCACGCTGCATTGCAACGGGAATGCCTGGAACATCGGCGGCAGAGTGATCCCCGGCTCGAAGGCGAACTTGCCCGGTTCGCCGGTCGTCGCCAGGTAGGTCAAGGCCGCCGCCTGGAACCGGAGCAGGGCCCGGAGCCGCCTGGGGTCCGACAGGCTCCGTTCCAGCAGCTTGATCAGCCCGGCCATCGACGCGTCCTGCTGCTCGCCGAGCGTCAAGGCCAGCAGCGGCGCCAGGTCAGCGAGCTCGGCCGGCAACCGGCCGGCCAGCCGGTCCGGGCTGATCGTCGACGAGTACACGGCCTGGACCCGGCCGCCGGCCATCGCCAGCCGCACCCGGTCCTTGCCGACCTCGAGCGTCAGCCGGCCGTTCTGCTGGTGATTGTTCAGAAAATCGAGCAGGGCCCGCAACGGGAAGGACCCCGTCATCCCCTCCAGGATGGCGTGGTGGACCTCGCCGACCGCTTCGGGGATGGCACAGCCGGTGATCTGCGCCTGCACGACCATCGCCCCGGTTTGCAGGGCGTTGGCCACGCCACTCTTGAGGAGCTCGGGTGTGAAGGGCTTGGGGATCTGATCGACGACGTTGGGATACTCGGTGTACTGCGCGTAGGCCCGGTTCCGCATGGCCGAGCTGATGACGACCGGGATCCTGGCCGTGGCCTCGTCTTCCAGTAACTTCCGGCAGACCTCCTCGCCGGTCGTCCCGGGCAGTTGATGGTCCAGCAGGAGCAACTGGGGTTGCAGGGTCCGAGCCAGCTCCAGACCCTGTGCGGCGTCGGCGGCCATCGCCACGCGGTAGCCGGCCTGGGACAGGTGGCATTCGACCAGCTTCCGGATCGTCTGGCTATCGTCGACGACGAGAATCAGCGGTTGTTCCATGGCAGTTCCGCTCCGCTGCCGAGTTCCCTCGGCTTCATCCCCGGACGCTGGTCAGCAGTGGCTCGACGATCCGCGCCAGCTCCAGGGGATCGACCGGCTTGGAAAGCAGGGCCTGCGCCCCCAGTTCCCGGACGCGCAGGCGGGTCTCCGAGTCGCTCCGGCTGCTGGCCACGATCACCGGGATTCTCGACAAGGTCGGGGACCGCTTCATCTCGGCCAGCAAGGCGAATCCATCGAGCTTGGGCATCTCCAGGTCGGTGACGACCAGCCCATACTGGCCACGGCGCAGCCGGCCCAGTGCCTCCACGCCGTCGGAGACCTCATGGACCTCCAGTCCCAGGTCGTGGAGCTGTCGCGCCACGCCCCGCCGCACGCTGATCGAGTCATCCACCACCAGGACCGCCATCCGTTCTCCCAGCGAGGATTCGTCCAGGCCCTGCACCGAGCCGGAAGCCGCCGGACCCATCCCCGCCGCCTTTCGGATCTTGAGCCGCCGCTCCAGCCCCGACGCATTGAGGACCAGGATGACCTCCCCGTTGATGGAGAGGCTTGTTCCCGAGACCAGCGGATGACCGGCCAGCAGCTCACCCAGCGGCTTGATGACCAGGTCTTCGGCCCCATCGATTGCATCCACGACCAGGCCGATGAGCCGGCTTGCTGTCCGGACTACCACAAGCTTAGGCCACGAAGTCGACCCAGTTCGGCCAATTCCCAGGATCTCGCGGCCCAGGACCACCGGGATCGCCTGATCGCGATAGGTCACGGTGCGGCCCTCGACGGGACCCGGGCCGGGATCGGTCCGGGCCGGCTCCTGGGGCGCATCCCGGCTGGGGACCGGGGGTTCGAATGGCTGGGCCTGTTCGACCTGCGAGGCCAGGACCGCGAAGGGTTGGCCGCCGATCCGCACGATCAGGGCCGGCTCCAGGGCCAGCCGGGCGGGAAGGCGCACGGTCAGCCGGGTCCCGCACCCGGGACGCGAGTCCAGGTCGAGGGTGCCTCGGAGCTGGCCCACCTCGCGCGCGACCACGTCCATCCCCACCCCGCGGCCGGAGACGGCATTGGCCTGCGTCCTGGTCGAGAATCCCGGCTCGAAGATCAACGCCCGGAGCCGGTCGCG
The DNA here is from genome assembly GCA_021324445.1 of Isosphaeraceae bacterium. Classification (GTDB taxonomy): domain Bacteria; phylum Planctomycetota; class Planctomycetia; order Isosphaerales; family Isosphaeraceae; genus JAJPJC01. The sequence continues at coordinate 34,796 of JAJPJC010000374.1, read as the reverse complement.
GCTGGGCGTCTCATCCGGGGCGAGCCAGCCCAGCCGTCGGGCCTTGGCCGCGATGGCCGCGTCGTCCAACCCTTTGCCGTCGTCCTCCACGGCGATGAGCAGGGTATTCCCCTCCCGGCGGGCCTCCAGCGTGATCCGTCCGGTGGGGGACTTGCCGAGCTTCACCCGGTCGGCGGGGGATTCGATCCCGTGGCTCACGGCGTTGCGCACCACATGCAGGAGGGGCTCGAACGCCTTCTCCTGGATGGCCCGGTCCACGCCCGTCTCCTCGCCGACCCTGAGGACCTCGACCTGCCGCCCCTCCACCCGCGCCGCCTCGTGCGACACCCGCGCCAGCCGCTGGAACAGGCCCCGGATCGGGACGACTTGCAGCGATTGGAAGGAGTCCCAGAGTTGAAGGGAAAGGCGGACCAGGGTATCCCCACGGTCGACCATCGCGGCCGCGGCGGCCTGCGCCGATTCCGCCAGGACGGCCAGGTCACTGGCCTGCTCCCCCAGCCGACGGAGTTGAGCCGGCACGTCCGCGCGGGGATCGATCCGCACGGGACGATTCCGGCCTTCACGACCCAGGCCGAGGTCGTGCATCCGGTCCAGACTCCCCAGCAGGCGGTTGCGGCAGACCTGCGCCGTCGCCGCGAACGCCTTCATCGATCCGGCTTGTGAGAGCCAGAACCGTCCTTGCATGATCAACTCCGAGGCCACGTCCGTCAGCTCGTCGAATCGCGACGCGGGGACCCGGATCGGGCCCGCGGCGCCGGGTGCCCGCGGTGCCGCCGGTACCTCCCCCGAGGCCGCGACCGTCCGCTCCGGAGCTTCGGAGCCGCGCCGCAGCAGACCGATCAACTCATCGAGATAGCCGACGACCTGGTGCAGCACCTCGTTCAAACTCTGCGAGACCGTCTTGTCCGCCTGCCCGAGCCGCTCCTCGAGTTCGTGCACGAGGGCCGCCAGCTCCTTCAATCCCACGCTCCCCGCCGCGCCCTTGAGCGTATGGAAACACCGACCGAGCTCCTGGATCGCCTGGCGCGCGTCGTCCTGGCTGGGGAGTCCCAGCACGATGCGCTCGATCCGCTCGAAGAGGTCGCTGGCGTCCGCGAGGAAGGCTTCCCGCATTTCCTCGTCGAGGTCGATCCGCGCGGGCAAGGGAGGGATCTCGAGCCCGAGTGCCGTTCCCGGAGAGCGGTTTTCACTCACGGTGCGCGTGTGCGTCAGAACCCCCCCTGCCCCCCCCTTATCAAGGGGGGGAAAAGCCAGGGGTCGGGCCGCTTCACCAGGCGGGGGAGAATTCAGGGAGCGGGCCGCTCCCTTTTCCCCCTCTTGATAAGCCGCTCCCTTTTCCCCCCCTTGATAAGCGGGGGCCAGGGGGGGTGGGGGTATCGGCTCAGCGGGAGTCTCGCTCGCCCAGGAATCGGGCACGGTACGAGCGGTCTGCCCCGGTCCGGACTGACGACCGCCATTCCCGGCGCCGCTCAGGAGCTTGAGCAGGATCCGGGGGTCGAGCGCGGGCGAATCGTCCTGTGCGGTCGCATCCTCTTCGAATGAGACCGGCTCATCCCTCAGCGACGGGTCGGCGCTGGTGGGATCAACCGGGCTGAGGTAGTCGCTCCAACGCAGGTCGGTCTCGCGGAGGATCTCCTCGCTGACTCGATCGTCGGTGCCGGGGGTGCCGGCCTGCTGCTGGAAGGCGAGCTGCCGCATCGCGCCGAGGCAGAACTCGGACACCTCGGCGGCGTCGGACCCCCGTCCCGGCTCGGATGTCAGGCATTCCCAGACCTCGCTCAGCAGCGCGAGGCGGCGCACGGCGCGGGCCCAACTGCCGCTGTCGCCGGCTTCGGCCTCTTCGGCGAGGGCGTTCAACCCGTCGCGGAAGGCATCGAGCTCCGAGGTTGGAAACGGCCGCGTGGCGCCGGCCGGCACGAGGTTCTGCCAGTCGTCGGCGAGCGCCTCCAGGCGATCGGCCAGCGATGGTGATGGAGAAGAGGCTGGAAATGAGGGTGTCATCGCGCGGACTCACTCCGGACTTACTTGCATTGCCGATCCCACCGCGCCAAGCCAACTCAAGAGTCGTGGGATGGAACTCCTCCTCACTCAAGTAGAGGCCAGTTCTGCCCGGCGATTGGTTCTTTTCCTCGATTTCGCCTCGGACGCAGGGGATCGCCTCCTGGGGAGTTCTCGGCCTGGGTTCGTTTCAGCGATTTTCGAAATGCGGATGTGGGCAGCTCGGTGTCCGGAACTCATCACCTGCAATCAATCATCGTCCGGTCGAATCTGGGTTCGTTTCCGCGATTTCGGCCTGGGTTGCCTCGGCTGGTGCGCGCTCGGGCCGGGTCCGGTTCCCATCGGCGCGCACGATCACCCGAAAGGAGTATAGGAAACTCCTGCGGAACAAGCGGAGGATGGTGGTGCAAATTCGCCGAAGGTGAGCCGGCCGGCGCGCACCTGCGCCGGTGCGTCGGGCTGGTCTGGTCCCTCGCGCCGCCGGGTCGGGGTCGGAACAGGGTATGCGTTCACGGGCCGAGGGTGGCAGACGTTCCGAAGCGAAAAGGGCGGCAGCCTCAAAGCCGGTCGAGGCCCCGGAGGGACAGCGGCAACCCCGGTGGGTGCGTCGGTGTCATCGGACCGAAGCAGGTTCGTCGCACTCGACGACATCGCCCCCCTACGAGTGCGAGGCGATGGCGCGCAACGCGACCCCACAGAGGCAATGGATCCGACATCAGGTAACCAGTCCAAGCGAGGTGGACCCTCTGCCAGGCCGGACGACTACCCCTTGCGGGCTGAACGCAGAATCTCGCTGTGTACCCGTTTGCACTGGCCTGCAATCCCGATCGCCCGAGTTATCCATTGCCCTGCATTGGCACTCGTCATATAATGAGCTCGCATGTACCGCCTTCTGGGGTCTCCGAAGCATCCCTCAAGGCTGCACGAGTCCTCGATCATGTCTATCCTTTCTCGATGGGGCCGCCTAGCTCGGCTCGTTGTCCTCTTGGGCTCGGCGACTGCGACGGCCCATGCCCAGCCGCGGAGCCCGATCGCCGTATTCGGTCAGGGGAAGCTCATCACTCTGAGTCCGACCGAAGGCCAGAAGCTCGCCGTCGCGATCCAGGTGCGCAATGGCAGGAGCTTCCCCGTCCGAGTCACCCGATCCGAGACATTCCTGGTCTCTCCAGGGGGATGGTCGGCCTCGCTCGGCGACACCATCGCGAAGGAGAAGCGGTTCTTCGGCAACAGCCCAGTGATCGAACCCGGCCACTACTCCTACGAGCAGAACTTCAAGTACGCGGCGCCCGCCTCGTATTACCTCCTCGCACTCCAGTTGAGATGGCAGGGCGGGCTCCCGCACGACTATCTTCTCCAGGTCCCACTCGTCCGCCAAGGCTTCGAGTCGCCGCCGCCTTTGGACGCCTCGGCCCCGGTGTTCATCGGGCTGCAGGAGCCCATTGAGGTGCTGACGCTCTCGACGGGCGAAGTCTGGCTACCGATCGTCGGGCAGGTCGTCAACACCTCGGGTAGCCCACTGACGCTGAAGCGATGGCGCATCGCAGTAACAGATGGCGCCGGCAAGGTGGTGCTCGACCGCGACCTGACGGCGAACTTCCGCGTGGACAAGAGTGAGGAGTCCCTCAACGAATTCTTGTTCGCATTCAATCTGCCCGCGGAATTCCGCAAGGGGAGGCTCCGGATCGACGCCGAGGTCGACCTGAACGGACGTCGCATCCCGTTGGCGCGACCGGCCGAGATCCTGCGCGTCGAGGCCCGCGCGGTTAGATCCCCGGTGGATGGCCGTTGGCTTTGGGGCCACGGCCAGGGTGAGCTCGAGTTCCACACTCATTATCACTTCCCCGAGCAGCGCTATTGCTACGATCTCTACATGCGCGGCGGCGATCGACACGAGACGTACTCGGGCGACCCGAACAAGAGCGAGAGCTATTTCGCCTGGAACAAGCCATTCTCTTGCATCGAGCACGGCAAGGTTACGGCGGTCATCGACGACGTCCCCGACAACTTCGGTCGGACGATCAACCCGGCTAACAAGCCCCTGCGAAACTCCCACATCGTGGTCGAGCACGCGGACGGTGCCTTCTCGATCTACACCCACGTCCGCGAACAGGGCGCGGTAGTCAAGGTCGGCCAGTCTGTGAAGGCGGGCGACATGCTGGGTCGCGTCGGCAACGCCGGCTACAGCAGTGAGCCGCACCTGCACGTCGGCTACCTCGGCCTCGATCGAACGGGCCGGCTCCGCAATATTCCGATCCGGATCGTGGGCCTCCAGACCATCGACGGCAAGCCAGCCGACGGGGGTGTGCCGAAGAGCGGCCTTGAGTACGTCGCGCCTGCCCGGAAGCGAATCCCCAGTCCAGTTCCCGGCTCCGCGAAGCCAACGGCGAACGGCGGCTCATGATTGCTAGCAGGGAAACAGAGGGATTCTTGATGGAGCGCCTGGGAATCCGCCCAAGGAGCCGGGAAGCGAAGTGGTCCCAAATCTAAGGTCAATCAGATTTTGCGCTTCAGCTCCTGCCATTCGTGCCGTCGCTTGGCTCCGATTGACTCCGTCATGGTGCAACGAGTATTCAGCGGCTCCTCAGGTCTGTGGCCGCCTCGAAAATCTCACCACTGCCGGCTGCAATCCCAAAATCAATATATGTTTTATATAAATTAGATTGAAGATCTTTCAGAAGTTCCATGAGCCTCCGGTACTCCCATTCGTCACTCAGATCGACGACCTCCTTGATGGTGTCTTGCAACACTCGAGACAGCCAAGCACGGGGTAGTGTCAGCATCACCTTCCTGGCCGCCATGATCTTGCCGATATGCTGCGACTGGCAAGCTTCCGCGAGCAGGATGTTGACGATCATTTTGCCGGCCGAGTCCGGCAACTCATCGATCCGATCAAGCCGGCCGCTCGCATCCGGGTGCACAGAGTCGACCTTCGCTCTTAAGTCAATTGCGAATCTATCATTCATTACGATTTACCCTATTTCTTGCCTGCATGCTGCCACGGCAGGAACAGGAATTTATTGATGAACTCCTGTAAAGTCATTCGCGTGATCGGAAAGACCGTATGGTGCTTGGGTGGCAACGGGGACCCTGGCAGGACATCCGTGCCATCGGGCACGACCGCTAATCCGTCCGGTAGTGGTGTCCCGGCAGGAAGTCGATGATAATGTCCTGTGAGGGGCGCTTGGTTTGGATCTCCGATCGTGGATGCACCATGAGGAGTAGGGAGCGACTCAGGCCCCACGAAGTCATTCAGTCCATTCACGCCAAAGTCACTCGGTCGTGGTGCCCGAGGTTGCTGCTGATTCCCGAAGGCGTACAGATCCGTCGGCGTAGTGCTGGGAGCTGGAGGCTGCGCCCCGGTATTCTGGGAAGCCACTCCCCCCTCCGCTGTTCGTCGCGCGATGCCATCAGCAGGTTGTCCACCGCGAAACGCTCCCGGCCGCGTTCTCGCTCGATTTTGACCACTTCATTCGCACGCCGCAAGAGGTCGGAAAAGATTGCAGGTCGGAACAGATTCCAGGACCCATTGGGAGTCCAAGATCCGCGCCGAACCCCGATGGGGCTCGACCGGCGGACCTCGCCTTGAGTGGCGCGCGCGACAAGGCCGACGCAGCGACGCAGGCTTCATCGCGATCGCTCGCTCTCGACTCCTCGGCGTGCCGGATCGCGCCGCACCGAGGCGGCCCCACGGGGCGATGGGACCGAGGGAGCGACCAGGGCGGGGCCGTCCGCGCGGCTCGCACCGGGCGGTGATCCGTCGCGTTCCCGCGGACCTCCGCCCCTCGCCGCGCCGGCAGCCGGGAGCGGTTCGGTGGCGGCCAGTCGTTGCCAGGGCGCGCACGACTGTTTCAACGCCTGGATGAACGCGCGCGCCTGGGAGGTGTGCTCCTGGGTTTGGTGGGTCACCTCGGAGATGCGCTGCATGGTGCGCACCAGGTTCTGCGTGGCCACGACCTGATCGTTGGTCGAGCGGGAGATCCCCTCGACCAGCCGGGCCGAGCGTTCGGCGACCTGGCTGATCCGCTCCAGCGAGCAACCGGTCTCGTTGAGCTGTTGCGACTCGCGTTGCATCTCGGCGTGTTCCTCGCTCAGGGCCTGGATGCTTTCCTGGGTGTCGGCCTGGATGGCCTCGACCAGGGTGCCGATCTCGCGGGTGGCGCCGGCGGTCCGCTCGGCGAGCTTGCGGATCTCCTCGGCGATGACCGCGAACCCCCGGCCATGTTCGCCGGCGCGGATCGATTCGATGGTGGCGTTGAGGGCGAGCATGTCGGTCCGGCTGGAGATGCCGCGGATCAGGTCCACGATGACGGCGATCTCGGTCGAGCGCTCCTCCAGGCGGCGGACCTTCCGGCCGTTGGCCTCGATGCGGGTCAGGAGCCGGTCCATGCTCTCGATGACGCTGTGCACCTGGTTGAACCCCTGGTGGGCCTCCTGCCGCGCCCGCTCGCAGGCGTCGGCCGCCTCGCCGGCATGGTGCGCAATGCGGTCGATCCGATCGTACAGCGCCTCCACGCTGGTTGCGGTCCGCGAGACCGCCTCCGACTGGTCGTGAGCCCCCGAGGCCACGCGCTCGTTGGCCTCCTCCAGGGCCGCGAGGTCGCGGTTGATCGGTACTGCGGTCTGGCGGAATTGCTCCAGGAGGATCCGCAGCGGCTGGGCCGCCCCGTCCCGGTCCCCCCCCGGCTTCCCCGAGAGTCCATTCTCTCCCGGAGACCCGGTCATCGCGGCTTGAAGCTGCCGTGCCAGCCGCAGCGCGGCCGCGTGCTCAGCCCGAAGCTGCCGCCCGTGGCTGAGGACTTCGTGCAGATCAGCGATCCCGGCGTCGAAGGATTCCCAGCCCAGGACCGGTACCGGCCGGGCCCCGTCCGGCTCGTATCCCCCCGCCTCGGGATCGGGGCTGTGCTCTCCCAGGGCGGTCAGGCAGGCCGTCGCAGCGCGCAGCAGGCGATCCGCGGCCAGCCAGCTCCCCAGTCCCCCCACGGCCGCACCGCCCAGGAGCCCAACCATCCAGCCGAGACCCGACCCCAGCACCAGGACCGATCCCGCCGCGAGGAACGCCACGACCAGCCCAGTCATTCCTCCGAGGGAGATCACACGCGGATGCCAGCTCATCGTCCACCTCGAAAGCGTTCCTACTGGTGTGAGGAGTTGTGGAGCAGCCGCCCCCGGCTGCCCTCGGCCAGCCGGGGCGGCTGGACCGCATTGATTCAGGGTTCGCCGAGGTAACCGTACCAGCGGCTGATCGCCGCGCGCAGGCCGAGCCAGGTCGCCTCGATATCCAGGATGCCGTAGCGGGTCCCTGCGTGAGGGATGGAGCCGACCAGCACCGGGCCATTCTCATCCGTGCAGGGCGGTTGATCTTCGGGGCATTCCCGGCTCAGGATGGTCCACACCGAGTCGCCCTGAATCCCCCAGGCGCCGTGTTCGCTCTTCAGGATCAGCAGGATGCGCCGGGTTCGATCGTCGACGTGGTGTTCCTCGCCGGATGCAACCGGCAGAGTCGTGAGTTCCGGCTGGCTCGAGGGACCGGCTCCCACGCGACGCGGCACCGGAGCCAGGCGGACGATGGGAACCACATCCCGACGGTAGGGGCACAGGCCGACCACCTGGGGCGGACTCCAGGCCAGGCGAACCAGACCGTCGGACTCGAGGATCTCGGCGACGGACTCCGCGGACACCGCCATCGGCCCGGCGTCCCCCCGGAACAAGCAAAACCACTGGTCCTGCCTCATCGTCGTTGGGCTCCTCGTCGACCGTTCCGTCCGCATCCGACGTTCATTCCGCGGCGCGGCTGCCCGGAGCGTTCGGAGATTCCTCGGGGATCCCCTGGCTCCTTCCGCCGGTCGTTCCGGGCGCTCCCTCCACCTGCTTGAGGCGGTGATCGAGCAATCGGGCCAGGGCATCGAGCCGCTGACGAGGATTCCCGGGATCCGCCTGGGGTTGCGGTGGGACCGAGGTCTCCGGTTCGGGAAGCCCGACCGAGCGCCCCTCTTCCGGAGCCGGCCCGTGAAGTCGAGCCAGCTCCGTGTCAATCCGAGCGAGCAATTCCTCGCGGAACTCACCAATCGCCCGCGCGAGCGAATCGGCCAGCTCGGTGCCCTGACTCATGATGCCCGCCTCTGGTCTTCAAGCCACCAAACATGCCCCAGTCCATCGGCCTGGGCCTTGGGGGTCCACACCAGGAGAACCCTAGGTCACGTCCGTCCCTGGAGTCCTGGCAGGAATGGGCACCCAACGCGTCGGAAGGGCCCCAGACGGATCGTGAGGCGCGCTTTCCTGAGGACGCCGAGGCACGAGAAACGTTGCCGGAAGGCAACACGACGGGGCATCGGTCTTGTCTTTCGAGTCACGCCGGATCCACGGCCTAGGATTGCAATAAGCCTGGCGAGGCTGATGAAACGCACGAGGTGTGGATGACATGAGGGATATGCCCGCATGTCCCAGCGCGGCAACGCTCCGGCCGGTGCGGCGGGCTCTCCGGAGTCGGCCTCCATCCGCTGACGCGAGTTCTTCTCCAGAGGAGTCGACGATGAACGGCATGATCGCGCGGATTCGCCGCTTGGTGGTAAGCGGGAACGGCCCGACGGCCATCAAGCTGGCTCTCGAGGCGGCCCGGATCATCGTGGCGTGTGTCACGGTCGGCGCGCTCGGGAGTGGCTTCTGGGCGTGATCCGAAGTCGCTCGGGTTCTCTCGACGCCTGCCTGGCTTTCTGGTCGACCCTGGGCCGGTTCCGCTTCCGCCTGGCCTGCCCTCGGTGACCAAGCCGTCCCACAGCCCGTGAACCGGCTCCATCCAACTGGTGTTCCATCCTCCTTATCAAGTGACTTGCAAAGGAGTCCACAATGAAAGGCATGTATTCGAAGGTTCATCGATTCCTGGTGAGCGAGGACGGCCCTACGGCCGTCGAGTACGCGGTGATGCTGGCGATGATCATCACGGCCTGCGTGACCATCGTCAAGAATCTGGGTACGACCGTCAGCGGCTCGTTCAGCTCGGCCAGCAGCGCGCTGGGCAGCGGCTCCGGCTCGTGACCAGGCGCCCCCTCCCGGGGGCCGGGACCCCACGCGGCCAGGTGGGAGGATCTCGACGGGTGCGTTCGCGCCGCGCGCGGACGGCCAGGTCGAGGAAGGCCGCGCCCTCGTGCGGGTCGGGGGCGCGCTCAGTCCGGCTGGAGGCCGTGGGCGGGACCGTCACGGAATCCGCTGTTACCCGCGCGCGCCCGGATTGTCTATGATGATGGACGACGGATCCCTGTCGGTGCGGACGAGCCGACCGACCGGGAGTTCGGCGACATCGCTGAGGACTCTCGGGCATGAAGCAACTGGCCGACGACCTGTACGTCCTGGAAGGATTCCCTCCCTATGCGATCAATGTCTACCTGGTGGGCGAAGTGCTGATCGACGCGGCCACGCGGTTCGCGGCGCGGCGGATCTTGCGGCGGCTGCGGGGCCGCACCGTCACATTGCACGCGCTCACACATGCCCATCCCGATCACCAGGGAGCCAGCCACGCGATTTGCGCGGCCCTGGGCATTCCGCTCTGGTGTGGTCAGGCCGACGCCGGCGCGATGGAGACGGCCGGCGAGGTCATGAGGCGGATGCCGCCGCACTGGCTCTCGGCCACGGTCGGCCCGCTCTGGACGGGACCGCCCCATCCGGTGTCGCGGCGGCTGCGCGAGGGGGACCAGGTGGGGACCTTCACCGTGATCGAGACCCCGGGGCACACCGCCGGTCATGTCTCGTTCTGGCGCCAGGCCGACGGTGTGCTCGTGGTCGGTGATGTGGTGTGCAACCTCAACATCTGGAATGGACGTCCGATGCTCCGCGAGCCCGAACGCATCTTCACCCTCGACCCGGCCCAGAACCGCCGGTCGGCGGCGCGGTTCCTGGCCCTGGAGCCGAAGCTGGTCTGCTTCGGCCACGGCCCGCCGTTGCGCGACACGCGGCGATTCCTGGCGTATGTGCGGAGCCTCACGGCCTCAGGCGGCCACGCCGCGACCGCGGCGGAACGGCCGATTGCCGGCCTGCCCGATCATCTTGGGGTTGCCACACCCGGAGCGGCGGCTACAATCCGCGCCGTCAAGACGATCGGAAAAACCGAGAGTCCGCGGTGAAGACGATCGGGTGACCACGGGCGTCCGCTCGTGGTTGGGACGGGGATCCTCCAGCCGCGCACGTCCCTGCGATCCCCTGGCCTGAAGATCGGGCTGACGCCCGAGGTGGGAGGACGGTCGTCCCGTCCCAACCCCGCATTCCCGTGCGTGGTCACTCCGGGCACCGCCTGGCTCCGGTGGTCTTCGCCGCGAAGTCTCGAAACACACGGGCCGAGGGATCGAGCCGGGTGCATCGTGCGCGGGTGGTCAGGCTGGTCGCGGGCATCGCCGTGTCTCTGGCGCTGGCATCGTCCTGGGCTGTTGTGGTCCTCTGGACAGGACACGGCGAGAAGCGGGTCCGGGTGGTGGTACCCGGCCGGTTGGTGCGCGGGGCCTGGCAAAACCCCGAGGCCCTGCGCGCGCTCATCGCGCGCGAGCGGATCAAGACCATCGTGACGCTCACGGCGATCAACCGGGACGATCCCAAGTACGTTAGCCAGGCCGAGGTCGTCCACGCGACGGGCGTGGACTGGTGGATCATCCCGATGCGCGGGTCGCGGGCGACCCTCGAACAGTTGGCGCAGGCCGCTGACCTGCTGGCGGATCCGCGGCGCCAGCCGGTCTTCTTCCATTGCGTCGCCGGCCATCACCGGACCAACCTCACGCACGCCGCCTACTTGATTCGGCACGCCGGCTGGCCGGCCGAGCAAGCCTGGCGCGCACTCGCCGAGCTTCCCTGGACCCGCCCCTCCGCCGCAGCCGATCAGAAGGATCGAGCGCTCATCGAGGAATTCGCCCGGCGCCAGTCCGCCTGGCCGCTGCCCTGCGATCGAGGGATGAGATAAATCGGACATGGTTTCACGCACTCGCCGACTGGTGCGATGGGTGGCCCGCCTGGTCACGGCGATCCTCGCGGCCGGACTGCTCTTTCTCGCCTGGAACCAGGCCCATTCCAATTTCGGCCCGGTCCAGGACGGGCGGGTCTATCGATCGGGCCAGATGCCGGCCTCGGCCTTGCGCCGGACGATCCGCGACTACACGATCAAGACCGTGCTGAACCTGCGCGGTCGGAACCAGGACGATTGGTACCGCTCCGAGCGCGCCGCGACGCTGGACTCGGGAGCCACGCAGATCGACATCCCGATGTCGTCGTGCGTGTGGATGTCGCGGGCCCAGCTCGTCACCCTGGTCGAGATGCTCGATACGGCGGAATACCCGATCCTGATCCATTGCCAGTGGGGTTCGGAGCGCACCGGGTTGGTCTCGGCCTTCGCCGAGCTGCTCCGGCCGGGGAGCACCCTGGCCGACGCCCGCGCGCAGTTCTCGATCCGCTACTTGTTCCTGCGGGTCAAGGATGGCAAGATCATGGCCGAGCATCTGGATCAGTACGAAGGCTGGTTGCGGACCCACGGATGGGAGCATGACCCGGCGCGGTTCCGGCAGTGGGTCAAGGACGGATTCCGGCCGCGGGCACCGAATCGTGAGCAGTGGCCCTACGATCCCTATCCGCTGGTCGTCATCACGCGGCCGGCGGCAACCCCAACGCCCGGCACGGTCGCAAGGAGTCCCGGTCAGGTCCGGCGTTGAGAGAGCCTGGGCGGGGTTTGCCTCGCCCGGAAGGAGCCAGATGTCCATGGCCGATAGCCACGAGATCCCCATCCGGGTCCGCTACGCCGAGACCGACCGCATGGGGCTGTTGCACCATGCCAATTACCTCGTCTATTTCGAGATGGGGCGGACCGAGATGCTCCGCCGCCGGGGGATCACCTACCGCGAGGTCGAGGACGCCGGCCATTACCTGGTGATCGTGGACATCGGCTGCAAGTTCAAGAAGCCGGCTTACTACGATGACCTGCTGACCCTGCGCACCACGGTCGCGCGGGTCACCCACGTCAAGATCGTCCACGAATACCAGGTCTTCCGCGACGGAGTCTTGCTGGCCGAAGGCCACTCGACGCTGGCCTGCGTCGATCGGGAGGGGAAGCCGCAGCCCTTGCCGGCACTCCTGACGTGAAACGGCGCGGACCCCGTGTCGATGAGGAGCCCGAAGAGACTGGGGTCGATGAAAGGACTGCGAAAGCAGCCCCCGAACTGCCACGCCGCGATCGACCGCGGTACCGGCCGAAGAGCTCGCTGCCGGAACCTCGGTGAACGGGAACCTGAAGAGCGTATCCGAGAAGCCCCAGGGAGGCAACGGCGATGACCCTTCCCCCTTGCGAATGGGGGGGAAAGAAGGACACTCCTGGGCGATCACCACCTTTTGGACCACCCGCCGCACCGCCGCGAGGGAGGGGACGGATTCACCGCGGAGACCGCAGAGACCGCCGAGGAAAACACCCAGGAGACGACCGAGAGCGCATCGGGCTTCCGTCCTCCGGACCCTCCCGACCCGCTCTCCTGGCTCGGTTCCCTTCTCGGCGGTCTCTGCGGTCTCTGCGGTGAAACTCGGGGCTCCATCGCGACTGGTTCTGCGGTCAGGCCCGTGGGACCATGGTGGTGATCGCCGAGACGTGTCGAAAGAAGAGGGGCTCCTGGGATTCCAAAGGCAAGAGGCCACGATCCGGGCCAGAGACTGCCTGCTCATACACCATGTCTGAAGATGAAGTAAATGGCCGGAGGGCTCCGCACGGCGACCATGAGCCGTCGAACACCGTCACTTCAACGGAGGAGCTCTCCTTCTGAGGCTTGTTGACTCACATCAGTTGACTCCGTCACTCTGCCCGAGAAGGGTTTCCGCTGGATTGTGGTGGCGGGCTGCCGCCGGCGGGCAGGAGTGGTGCCTGCCCGATCGCCCGCAGCAGGCGGAACTGGGCGCGGTTGTAGGCGAGCACCGCCAGGAGGTAGTCGGCCCGCGCCAGCGCCAGCGCCTGAATCGGCTGGAGGACCTCGATGGGACGGGTCGCCCCGGGCAAGCCGGCCCCGCGGCGGATGTTGGTGAGGTTCAACTCCAGGGATTGGAGCGCCTCGGACACGGACTCGCGGGCGTCGTCCATCGCCTCGGACGCCGCCAGACGGGCCTTGTAGGAGGCGACCACATCGTTGGCGACCTGCGCCTGGGCTCGTGTGAGGTTGATGTCGGCCGTGAGCCGCCCGGCTTGCGCCTGCCGGATGACGCCGCGGTCGATCAGGCCCAGGCCGCGAAGATCCCAGAACAGGCTGGCGGCGAAGTCGCCGCGGGTGCTGAAGTTGCCGAAGAAGGAGCCGACGCCGCCCCCGAAGCCGCCCCCCGAATACGTGAGGGCCAGCGACGGGACGAACGGGCGCAGCTTGGCCTGCTTCAGTCGCAGCACGGACGCCTCGACCAGCTCGCGCGCCTGCGCCAGCTCGGGGCGGCACCGCCATCCCTGGGCGATCAGGTCGTCGAGCGGGACGTCATCGGCGACGAGCCGGATCACCGACTCGGCCGGTTCGACCGGGGCCACCACGATGTGCGGGTCGAGCAGCAGCGGGCGCACCAGGTTCGCGGAGGCGACCTCGAGTTGTCCGGTGGCGAGCCGGACGGCTCGTCGCCGACTCCGGAGTTCGGCGAGGCTTCGGCGATGGTCGGCCTCCAGGCCCGCCCCGGCTCGTGCGAAAGTCCCGGTGATCCCCTCCAGGACCTGGGCGTTGCCCGCGGCCTCGCGTGCGATGGCCAGCGTCCCCGCGGCCTGCTGGAGATCGAAGTAGGCATTGGCCACCGCCAGCAGCGCGTCGTTGGTCGCGACGGCGATCCCGGCCTTGTTGGCGGCGATCGTCCGCCTGGCGACCTGCACCCCGTAGATGGCGTCGGAGAATCTCAAGACCCCGCTGAGGGAGTTCAGCGGCGGGAAGCCGGACCCGGGGGGCGCGGCGGGGAAGCTGTTGGCCAGGCTGGCGGTCGTGCCGAGGAACAGCGAGCCGCGACTGACGTTGAGGACCTGGCCGTTGATCTCCTGGACCTGTCCATCGAGCCGGTAATACGTCGGCCCGGTGAAAAGACTGGGCAGCCACAAACCGCGGGCCTGATCCAGCTCGCCCAGCGCCTGCAACACCTGCTGCCGGGCGGTGGCGATGTCGAGGTCGCGCGCCCCAGCCAGGCGCAGGGCGCTGGCCAGGTCGATCGGCTGGACCTCCTGCCCGGCGATCAGGGGGAAACCGTGGGCGTTCGCCGCCGAGCCGGCACCGGCCGAGGGCACCGGCTGCGCGGTGTCGGGCAGCGCGGGGAGCGAAGGGACCGCTCCGCCGGGCGGCGGGGCGCCCAGCCGAACCGCGGTCGGAGCCGGCGGCGGAACGGGGGCGGTACCCTGATCCTGGGAAAAGGCCGCGGTCTGGCCGGCCATCGCGAAACAGCAGATTCCGACCGCCACCTCGGCAGAACGACGGTGACGACGGCTCGACGACTCCAAGGCTCGACCCTCCTGGTCTGAAGGGACGCGGTAGGTGATGGGCGAGGGCCATCAGTCGGTCGCACTCCTGGACCCGGCTCCGCCGGGCTTTCCCAGGATCGGCCGATATCGAATGCCGAAATCACCGGTTGTCCGGTTCCTGCGCCCGGAGGATCACGCCCCTGCCGCGGAATCGCTACAACCCTCAAGGTTTCGCGCCGGGGGCCGGCGGATTGGCGGGCTCGACCACCTGGACGGGCTGGCCGTCGGCGAGCGAGGCGGCGTTGGCCTTGACCACGGCTTCGTCCCCCTTGAGGCCCGACACGACCTCGGTTCGCGTGCCGTCGCTCAGGCCGACCCGGATCGGGCGGCGGGCAGCCTTGCCATCGACGACGGCCACGCAAGAGTCCTTCCCCTGTTGGCTGACCACGGCGGTCGCGGGCAGGGTCAGCACGTCCGGGTGCTCCTCGGCGATGACGGTCGCGTTGGCGTAGAGGCCGGGCTGCAGCTTCGCGTCCGGATTGGGGATGTCGATCTCGGCGCGCAGCGTCCGCACCTTCGGGTCGAGCGCCCAGGAGATTCGGGTGACCTTTCCCTCGATGGCCGGGCCGGGGACCGCCTGGAGCTTGACCTCGGCGCGGTCGCCGGGATTGACCGCGGGGGCGAAGACCTCGGGGATGGCGACCCAGATCGTCACGATGTCGGACCGGGCGATGACGAACAGCGGGGGCTGGTCGGCACCGGGCTGGGTCAGGTCGCCGGTGTCCACGTTTCGCTGGATGACGATGCCGTCGAAGGGGGCCTCGATCCGGGCGAAGCCGAGCAGCGCCTCGGCGTGCCGGGAGTCCGCCCTGGCCACCTCGATGGCGGCGGCCGCGGCACCCAGGTCGGAATGGGCCTGGTCCCGCGCGGCGACGGCCTGGATCACGGCGACGTCCGCGGTTGCGACCTTGGCGAGGACCTCGTCGCGGGTCGCCTCCGACGCGCGGAGCTTGTTGCGGGTCTCGTCGAGCAGGCTGCCGGTCTGCGCGCGCGCCTGGAACAGTTGCTCGACGCGCTGATACTCGGCCTGCCAGCGGATGAGGTCGGCGTCAGCCCGCCTGATGCCGGCCCGCACCTCCGCCAGCTTCGCCTCGGCGGCGGCGACGTTCGCCTCGGCCACCTTGACCGCGGCTCCGGCCAGCTTGTGCTTGGCGACCGCCTGCTCGACCGCCGCCCTCTTCTGCTGGACGTCGGCCACCAGCTCGGGGACCGACAGCTCGGCCAGCAACTGGCCCTTCGTGACGTGGGCGCCGAGGTTGACGGTCCACACCTTGACGTAACCCGGAATCCTGGCATGGATCGCCGTGGTCTCGAACGCCTGGAGCTCGCCCGGCTCGCCCACGCTGCGGCGGACCGTGTGCCGCTCCGGGCGTACCACCTCGACGCGGGTCACGGGCGAGGCGGCCTGGCCTCCCTTGCCCTGGGAGGACTGCTCGCAGCCGGCCGCCATCGCCAGGAGGACCGCCGCGGTCGCGAAGCCATTGATGAGCGGGAGGACCGTGCGTGGCATGGCATGGGTTCCTGCGAGCGGTCAGCGACTCGGTTCAGCTCCGGGATCGGACGGCGGCCCCGGCCCGCCGGGGGAGACCTGGGAAGAGACGACTTGCGGTTCGCCATTGATGGACGGAGGGGCCAGCTTCTGCGCTTCCTCTTCCTCTTCGTGGTAGTGCGGGCTGGCGGGATCGTCGGGGTCCAGCGAGGCCGACTCGCGGCCGGCCTGGCCCTGGACCAGCGCGAAGACGGTCGGCAGGACGGTCAGAGTCGCGAGCGTCGCGGCCACCAGGCCGCCGATGACCGCCCGGGCCAGCGGGGCGGTCTGTTCGCCCCCTTCGGTCAGACCCAGGGACATCGGCACCATGCCCGCGATCATGGCACAACTGGTCATGAGAATCGGCCGCAGCCTGCCCTGGGCGCCCGCGACCGCGGCCGGGCCGGCCGCCGCGTTCTCCTCGCGGCGATGCCCCTCGGCGAAGGTGACCAGCAGGATCGCGTTGGCCACCGCCACGCCGATGGCCATGATCGAGCCCATGAACGACTGGAGGTTGACCGTGGTCCCGGTCAGCCACAGCATGAGCACCACGCCGGCGACCACCGCGGGCGTGGTCGAGACGACCACCAGCGCGAGCTGGACCGACTGGAAGTTCGCCGTCAGCAGCAGCAGGATGACGACGATCGACATGCCCAGGCCGAGGCCCAGGCCCTGGAGAATCTCCTCCAGCGGCCGGATCTGCCCCCGCACGTCCACGATCGCCCCCTTGGGCGGCTCGCCCGCCCGTTGAATTGCCTGCTCGACGCGGCGGGCGACCCGCCCCAGGTCCTCGCCGGCGATGTTGGCCGTCAGGCTCACCGACCGCTTCATGTTGTAGCGGTCGTACTCCCCCGGCATCGTCCCCGGGCGCACTTGCGCCACGTCGCGGAGCAGCACCTGCCGGTCCAACCCGGGCCTCTGGACCGGCACGGTCTCGATGGTCTCGATCGAGTCCATGATCTGGTAGGGGATCTCGACCTGCACCTGGTAACCGATGCCGGTCTTGGGGTCGGGCCAGTAGTTGGGGACCACGAAGCGGCTGGAGGAGGTGGCCGCCACGACCGAGCGCGCCACATCCGCGGCGGTCACGCCGCTCAAGCCCGCGCGCTCGCGGTCCAGCTCGATGCGGATCGTCGGATAGTCCAGCGACAGGCCATACTGAAGGTCGCGCAGCGAGGGGATCTCGCCCAGCTCCTTGCGGAGCTTCTCGGCGAAAGCGCGGTCGTCGGCGAGGTTCGGCCCGGTGACCGCGACATCGACCGGCGTGGGCGAGCCGAAGCTCATGACCTCGCTGACGAGATCAGCCGGCTCGAACGACAGCCGCACGCCCGGCAGCTGGGCCGCCAGCTCCTCGCGCAGCCGCTCCTTGAGCCGTTCGATATCGACCTTCGCCCCCTCCTTCATGGCGACGCGGAGGATCGCCTCCTCGGGCCCGCCGGTCCACTGGTAGATCGCGTTGATGGGGTAGCTCGACGGGATCAGCCCCACATAGCCGACCGAGATCGCCACGTTGTCGCGTCCGACCTCCGTGGCGATCGTCTCCAGCGCCGCAATGGCCAGCCGCTCGGTCTCCTCATACCGGGTCCCGTCGGGCGCCCGCATCCGCAGCTGGAACCGTCCGGCGTCGACCTTGGGGAAGATTTCCAGGCCGAGCGACCGGCCCACCAGCACGATCACCGCGATCGTGCCGGCGAGGTACGCGGGCACCACGACCCACCGCCAGCGAACGACGCCACCGATGGCCCGGCCGTAGGCGTCGCGGCCTCGCTCGAGGAGGGAGCGACGCCCCACCTCGTGAGCCCGGCGGTGATGATGGTGCCTCAGCAGCCAGGTCGAGAGGACCGGCACGAACGTGCTCGACAGGAGATACGAGGCCACCATCGCGAACCCGACGGCCAGCGAGAGCGGGACGAACAGCGCCTGCGCCGCGCCCTGCATGAAGAACGACGGGATGAAGACCGCCAGCACGCAGAGCATCGCCAGCAGCCGCGGGACCGCCGTCTGCTGGTTGCCCCGCCGCACGGCGCGGGCCACCGAGCGGGTGCCCTCCATCTGGTGATGGATGTTCTCGACCTCGACCGTCGATTCGTCGACCAGGATGCCGATGGCCAGCGCCAGGCCGCCCAGGGTCATCAAGTTGATCGTCTGGCCGGTGAGCCAGAGGGCCACCAGCGCGCCGCAGAGGGCGAACGGGATATTCAGCACGACGACGATCACGCTCCGCCAGTCGCGCAGGAAGAGCAGCACCATCAGCCCGGTCAGGACGGCGCCCAGGGCGCCCTCGGTCGCCAGGCTCTGGACCGCATTGGTCACGGTGGGCGACTGGTCGAACTCGAAGCTGACTTTGATCTCATCGGGCAGGACGGCCTGCATGCTGGGCAGGGCCGCCTTGACGTTGTGAACCACGGAGAGCGTGGAGGCGTCGGCCCGCTTGGTGACCAGGATGTACACGGCGCGGCGGCCGTTGACCAGCGCATACCCGGTGGGGATGTCGCTGGCGTCCTGGACGGTCGCCACGTCGCGGAGGTAGACCGTGGGGTTCTGGCCGGGCCGGATCGGGATCGTCTCCAGCTCCTGGACCTGCCGGGCCAGGGAGTTGATCGGCACGATGGGCATCATCTTGCCGATGCGCACCGTGCCCGACGGGCTGATCGTGTTGCCCGCCGTCAGCGCGGCGACCACCTCGTCGGGCGACATCTGGTAGGAGCGGAGCCGGTCGGGATCGACCCGCACGACGACGGTCCGCTGGTTGCCGCCGAACGGCGGCGGCGCCGAGACGCCGGGCAGCGAGGCGAACATCGGCCGGACCTTGAACAGCGCCTGGTCCTGAATCTCGCCGATCGACCGGGTTTCGCTGGAGAGCACCAGGTAGCCCACCGGGACGCTGCCGGCATCAAACCGGGTGACAAACGGCGAGACGGTCCCCGGCGGCATGAAGGCCCGCGACCGGGTCACGTAGCCGATGACCTCGGCCATGGCCTGGGCCATGTTGGTGCCCGGGTGGAAGGAGAGCTTCATCAGGGCCATGCCCTGGATGTTGCGGCTCTCGACGTGGTGGATGCCGTTGATGTAGAGGAAGTGATATTCGTAGTAGTTGGTGAGCAGCCCCTCCATCTGCGCCGGGTCCATGCCGCCATACGGCTGGCAGACGTAGACCACGGGCAGATTGAGGTTGGGGAAAATGTCGATCGACATCCGGGTCAGAGCCAGGAGGCTGCCCAGCGCGACGGCGACGACCAGCACCATCACGGTCAGCGGCCGTCGCAGGGCGAAGACGATCGGGTTCATGGCTCGGTCCGTTCAGGCGAGGGAGTCGGACCCGGGGATCGCCCTTTCGAGCGGATCGAGGGGCTCGGGGGATCATCCTGGAGCACTTCCTTCACCAGCTCCCGCAGCTTCGCCTTGGCGTCCTCCAAGGCCCTCCCCCCCTCGGGCGTTGCGCGATAATACTTGCGCTGCTTGCCGGCCACGACTTCGGTGTGCACGCGGAGGTAGCCCGCCTCTTCGAGCTGGTGGAGGATCGGATAGAGCGTCCCGGGACCCACGTCGTAACCGTGGCGGGCCAGCTCCTCCATCATCTCCACCCCGAAGACCGGCTCCTTGACGGCGTGGTAGAGCACGTGCATCCGCACGAAGCCGCCGAAGAACATCTTGATCAACAACTCGCCCACGCCCTTGGACTCCGATATTGACAGCCAATATTACACGATCCCGAATGCGGTCGGCAAGCCGGGAGCCTGAAAGGTTCGATCCCCTTCGCGGTGCATCGCCAGGTTCGACCGATCGTACAGACCCGCCCTCCCCTGGGCGACTTCGTAGATTCTTATTACCCCGGCACGGAAGCCGGTCCTCATCCAAGCCCGCAGCGCCCGCGAGTCAGTGGCTGGCCCGCACCGGAATTCACTCGCGGGCGCTTCGGCCTCGTAGCAGGTGCTTCCCTGCCGGGGTCATCGCGGTGCGGGCACGGCTGCGGCAGACCGCGGCACTAGACCGGGCCCGGCTGGACGAGGAGCTCCAGGTGCGGCAACTGAGCGTCCGGCCGCTGGTCGCCGCCGTTGGGTGCGGAGATGTCGCGGACCTTGCGATGCCCTATACTCTCTCAAGGCCATGCCGCGCGCCGCGCGGCGGCTCGGAGTCACGGTCCTCGCCTGCTCCAGCCAGGACGAGTCCATCGCGAGTGGGATCCGAGCAGAAAACCCGTCGAACGAACCCAAACTTGGGCATTATGGGCAAATTATTCTTCGTCTGCTGAAGCGACCAAGGAAAAGGGCCGGCGGGGAAAACCGACGAAACGAACCCAGCGGGGAAAACCGACGAAACGAACCCAGCGGGGAAAACCGACGAAACGAACCCAGGCGGCACCATGGGAGCGCGGTTGGGAACGAGCCGAATCACCGAGTGGGAATCGGGGAGGAGAAGATGTCCGAATCACTGCCGGAGGTCTACCTGGCGCGGCACGGCGAGACGGCCTGGACGATCTCGCACCAGCACACGGGACGGACCGATATCCCGCTGACGGAACGCGGTGAGCGCAACGCCCGGAGCCTGGGGCAACGGCTGCACGGCCTGACCTTCACCCAGGTCCTGGTCAGCCCCATGCAGCGCGCGCGGCGGACGTGCGAGCTGGCCAGGTTCGGCGATCGCGCCACGGTTGATCCCGAGCTGATGGAATGGGACTATGGCCGGTACGAGGGCCGGACGACGGCCGAGATCCGCCAGGAGCGCCCGGACTGGTTCCTCTTCCGGGACGGGTGCCCGGGGGGCGAGTCGGTCGAGGCGGTCGGCGCTCGGGCCGATCGCGTGATCGCGCGGTTGCGGCCGGTCGAGGGTCGAACCCTCCTCTTCGGTCACAGCCACTTCTTCCGCGTGCTCGGCGCCCGATGGCTGGGGTTGCCGCCTTCGGACGGCAGGCTCTTGCTCCTGAGTACGGCGTCGCTCAGTCTACTGGGTTACGAGCATTCCCGCGGCGAGCCGGTCCTCCGCCTCTGGAACGACGACCGCCACGTCCAGCCGTGACCGCAACGAGCCGAGACCACGCGAGTCCATTCCATTCCATTCCATCCCATTCCATCCCGTCCCTGGAGCCACCGGCATGGCCATGCCCAAGACGCTCGAGGCCCTGGAGCGGTACCAGTGCGGCCCGCTCCGCCTCACCGATCCCGACCTGTACGACCGCCGGCTGATCTTCGACCACATCATCGCCGCGGAAGAGGCGAGCCCGCGCCAGCGGTTCGAGGCCCTGGCCTGGGCGGTCCGCGACCTGCTGGCGCAACGCTGGCTGCTCACCCGGCAGACCTACGACCGCAAGAACCCCAAGCAAGTGTACTACCTCTCGATGGAGTTCCTCATCGGCCGGACCCTGGCCAACACCATCACCAATCTTCAGATCGAGGATTACGTCCGCGAAGAGCTGGCCTCGGATGTCGGGCAGTTCTGGCGCTGGCTCGCGGAGGAAGAGCCCGACGCCGGGCTGGGCAACGGCGGTCTCGGCCGGCTGGCCGCCTGCTTCCTCGACTCGATGGCGACGCTCCAGATCCCGGCCATCGGCTACGGGCTCCGCTATGAATACGGCATGTTCCGCCAGGAGATCCAGGACGGCTGGCAGGTCGAGCACCCGGACAACTGGCTGACCAATCCCGACCCCTGGGAGGTCGTCCGCCCCTTCGAGGCCGTGCAGGCCCGGGTCAACTGTGCCTTCCAGTTGAAGGAAGGCCAGCTCACCGTCGCGCCGAATGTCCCGACCGTCTTGCGCGGCATCCCCTATGACCGGCCGGTCGCCGGCTACGGGGGCCAGACCATCAATACCCTCCGGCTCTGGGGCGCCGCCGCGCATGAGGACTTCAACTTCCTGGAGTTCAGCCGCGGTGACTTCTTCGATGCCGTCCATGAGAAGGTCGCCGCCGAGGTGCTGACACGCGTCCTCTACCCCGACGACTCCACCCCCCGCGGCCGGAATCTCCGCTTCGTCCAGGAGTATTTCCTGGTCGCGTGCTCGCTGGCCGACATCCTCGCGCGGTTCCGGCGCCGGGGCAACGACTGGCCCGCGCTGCCCGAGAAGGTCGCCATCCAGCTCAACGACACCCACCCGGCGCTGGCCGTCGCCGAGCTGATGCGGATCCTGCTCGATGACGCGCGGCTGGGCTGGGACGAGGCCTGGGACCTGACCCGGCGCACCCTGGCCTACACCAACCACACGCTCCTGCCCGAAGCCCTGGAGACCTGGTCCGTCCGGCTCTTCGAGGTGTTCATTCCCCGGCATCTCGAGATCATCTACGAGATCAACCGCCGGTTCCTGGACGACGTCCGCGCGCGGTATCCGGGCGACGAAGGCCGTGTGCAACGCGTCAGCCTCTTCGCCGAGGGGCCCCAGAAGCGGATCCGGATGGCCAACCTGGCGATCGTGGGGTCCCACAGCACCAACGGCGTGGCCGAGATCCACTCGCGACTGCTGCGGACCACGGTCGTCGCCGACCTGGCCGAGCTGTTCCCCGAGCGGTTCCACAACAAGACCAACGGGGTGACGCCCCGCCGCTGGCTCCTGCTGGCCAACCCCGACCTCGCCGAGCTGATCACCGACGCGATCGGACCCGGCTGGATCACCGACCTGGCCCAGCTCCGCCAGCTCGTCCCGCTGGCCGAGGACTCCGCGTTCCGCGAGCGATTCCGCCAGGCCAAGCTCGCGGCCAAGAACCGCTTCGCCGCCTGGCTCAACTCCGGCACCGGGCAGGTGATCGACCCGCAGACGATCTTCGACAGCCAGATCAAGCGGATCCATGAGTACAAGCGGCAATTGCTCAATATCCTGCACATCCTCATCCTGTACAGCCGGCTGCGCGACAACCCGCGGCTCGACGTGCCGCCGCGGACCTTCTTCTTCGCCGGCAAGGCGGCGCCGGCCTATACCCTGGCGAAGCTGATCATCAAGTTGATCAACAGCGTCGCCGCCGTGATTGACGCGGATCCGGTGGCCCGAGGGAAATTGAAGGTCTTGTTCCTCCCCGAGTACGACGTGACCCTGGCCGAACGGTTGATTCCCGCCAGCGACGTCTCCGAGCAGATCTCCACGGCCGGGTTCGAGGCCAGCGGCACCAGCAACATGAAGTTCATGATGAACGGCGCGTTGACCGTCGCCACCCGCGACGGTGCGACCATCGAGATGGCCCAGGAGGCCGGCGAGTCGAACCTGTTCCTCTTTGGCCTGACCGCCGACCAGGTCGCGGGGAGCCGGGGCTGGTACAACCCCCGCTGGCACTACGACCACGAGCCCGAGACCCACCGCGCGCTCGACCTGATCGCCGCGAATACCTTCAGCCCCAAGGAGCCGGGGATCTTCGCCCCGATCTGGGATACGCTCGTGACTCAGGGCGACCGCTTCATGCACCTGGCCGACCTCGCCTCGTACGTCGCGACCCAGGAGCAGGTCGGCGCGCTCTACCTCCAGCCCGACGCCTGGGCGCGCCGGGCGATCCTCAATGTCGGGTGTTCGGGCAAGTTCTCCAGCGACCGCACGATCGCCGAGTATGCCCGCGACATCTGGGGTGCCCAGCCGTGCCCGGTGGATTCGCACGCCCCCTCCGTCCAGCATGACGGAATGGGAACGGCGACCCCTCGAGAGCGGGAGCTCGCTCGATGAGGCCGATCCGCTTGAGATGTCGGCACGGGCGTTGTAGTGTGCACTGTGAGCACCGAAGAGTCTGACCGTGCGGACGGAGCACACGACGGGGCATACCGATGACAATCCATCCCCTGGCAGGTCAACCGGCTCCGGCGAGCGTGTTGATTGATGTGCCCGCCCTGGAGCGGGCCTACCACGAGAATCGGCCCGATCCGGGCGACCCGCGCCAGCGCGTCGCCTTCGGCACCAGCGGGCACCGGGGCACACCGCTGGACAACACGTTCACCGAGGCGCACATCCTGGCAATCACCCGGGCGATCTGCGACTACCGCCGAGAGCAAGGGATCGACGGCCCGCTGTTCCTGGGCAAGGACACCCACGCCCTGTCCGGGCCGGCCCAGCGGACGGCACTGGAGGTGCTCGCCGCCGAGGGGGTCGTGACGATCCTCCAGCGCGATGACGGCGTCACACCGACGCCGGTCATCTCGCATGCCATCCTGGTCCACAACCGCGGCCGTTCCGAGCACCTGGGCGACGGGATCGTGATCACGCCGTCGCACAACCCGCCCGCCGACGGCGGCTTCAAGTACAACCCTCCCAACGGCGGACCCGCCGACACCGAGGTGACCTCCTGGATCCAGGACCGGGCCAACGCCCTGCTGCGAGCCGGCACAACCGAAGTCCGGCGCGTGCCGTTCACCCAGGCGATCCAGGCCGACACGACGCGCGCGGTCGATTTCGTTCAGCCCTATGTCGACGACCTGGCGAGCGTCCTCGACATGGAGGCGATCCGCTCGGCGGGACTCAAGCTGGGCGTCGACCCGCTGGGCGGTGCGGCCGGGCACTACTGGCAGCCGATCGCCGACACCTACGGCCTGGACATCACCGTGACCAATCCGGCCGTCGACCCGACCTTCCGGTTCATGACGCTCGACCACGACGGCCAGATCCGCATGGACTGCTCCAGCCCCTACGCCATGGCCAGCCTGGTGCGGCTCAGGGACCGCTTCGACCTGGCCTTCGGCAACGACCCGGACTCCGACCGCCATGGGATCGTCACCCGCTCCCTGGGGCTGATGAACCCCAACCATTACCTCGCCGTCGCGATCCGATACTTGCTCACCCACCGGGTTGACTGGTCGAAGCAGGTCAAGGTCGGCAAGACGCTGGTCAGCAGCAGCCTGATCGATCGTGTCGTCGCGGGCCTGGGGCGGACGCTCTCCGAGGTCCCGGTCGGCTTCAAGTGGTTCGCCCCCGGCCTGCTCGACGGCTCCGTCTGCTTCGGCGGCGAGGAGAGCGCCGGCGCCAGCTTCCTGCGTCGCGACGGCACCGTCTGGACGACCGACAAGGACGGGCCGATCCTGGACCTGCTCGCCGCCGAGATCCTCGCCCGCACGGGCAAGGACCCGGGCGACCACTACCGCGAGCTGACCGCGCAGTATGGCACGCCCTTCTACACCCGGATCGACGCCCCGGCGACCCTGGAAGAGAAGGCCCGCCTGGCGAAACTGGAACCCTCGGATGTCCGCGCATCCGACCTGGGCGGCGAGCCGATCCTCGCCAAGCTGACCCGCGCACCCGGCAACAACGCCCCCATCGGGGGGCTCAAGGTCGTCGCCGGCAGCGGCTGGTTCGCGGCGCGGCCCTCCGGCACCGAGGACATCTACAAGATCTACGCCGAGAGCTTCCGCGGCCAGGCCCACCTCGACGCGATCGTCGCCGAGGCCCAGAAGATCGTCGCCGAGGCCCTCCGCTGAATGAAATGCGGCATTTGGAATCTGGAATCCGGAATTTGGAATCCAATCATGAACGCCACACCCTTGCGCGACCGCCCAGCCTGGAAGGCACTCGAGGCTCATTACCCGGCCGTGCGCGGCCTGGATCTGCGGCAGTTGTTCGCCGACGATGCCGGGCGCGGCGAGCGGCTGACGGCCGAGGCCGCGGGCCTCTACCTGGACTACTCCAAGAACCGGATCACGGATGAGACCCTGAGACTCCTGGTGCAACTGGCGGTCGAATCGGGCCTGCGGGAGCGGATCGACGCCATGTTCCGGGGCGAGCGGATCAACGTCACCGAGGATCGCGCGGTGCTCCACGTGGCCTTGCGCGCCCCGCGCGGTCAGTCGATCCTGGTCGATGGCCAGGACGTGGTCCCCAAGGTCCACTCTGTGCTCGACACGATGGCCGCCTTCTCCGAGAAGGTGCGGAGCGGCGCCTGGAAAGGACAGACCGGCCGGCGGATCCGCACCGTGATCAATATCGGCATCGGCGGCTCGGACCTCGGGCCGATGATGGCCTACGAGGCCCTGCGCCATTACAGCGACCGGTCCTTGACCTGCCGCTTCGTCTCCAACGTCGACGGCACCGATTTCGCCGAGGCCACCCGGGACCTCGACCCGGCCGAGACGCTGTTCATCGTCTCCTCCAAGACGTTCACCACGCTGGAGACGATGACCAATGCCCGGACGGCGCGCGCCTGGTGCCTGGAGGCCCTGTCCGACGAATCGGCGATTGCCAAGCACTTCGTCGCCGTCTCGACCAACGCCGCAGCGGTGAGCAAGTTCGGCATCGACACGGCGAACATGTTCGAATTCTGGGACTGGGTCGGCGGCCGCTATTCGATGGACTCGGCCATCGGGCTCTCGACGATGATCGCGATCGGGCCCGAGAACTTCCGCGCGATGCTCGCCGGCTTCCATGCCATGGACGAGCACTTCCGCACGGCCTCGTTCGAGTCCAACCTGCCGGTCCTCCTGGGCCTCCTGACCGTCTGGTACGCCGATTTCTTCGGCTCGGAGACAGTCGCCGTCCTGCCCTACGACCAGTACCTCAAGCGGTTCCCCGCCTACTTGCAGCAGTTGACCATGGAGAGCAATGGCAAGTCGGTGACCCTGGACGGCAAGCGGGTCGACTACGCCACTGGCCCGATCTTCTGGGGGGAGCCGGGGACCAACGGCCAGCATTCGTTCTACCAACTGCTCCACCAGGGGACTCGGCTCATCCCCTGCGACCTGATCGGGTTCTGCCAGACGCTCAACCCCCTGGGCGACCACCACGACCGGTTGATGTCCAACGTGTTCGCCCAGGCCGAGGCGCTGGCGTTCGGCAAGACGGCCGAGCAGGTCCAGGCCGAGGGAACCCCCGCCTGGCTGGTGCCCCACCGCACTTTCGAGGGCAACCGGCCGACCAACGTAATCCTCGCCGATCGGCTCACGCCCGAGACGCTCGGGTCCCTGGTCGCGCTCTACGAGCACAGCGTCTTCACCCAGGGCACGATCTGGCAGATCAACTCGTTCGACCAGTGGGGCGTCGAGCTGGGCAAGGTGCTGGCCAAGCGGATCATCCCCGAGCTGGAGAGTCCCACCGAGCCATCCCTCTCTCACGACAGCTCGACCAATGCGTTGATCCGCCGGTACCGCGCGCGGAAGGCACGGTAGGGATCAGCCGGTGAGGTTCGTCGCTTCCGGGGGCTGGCGCCCTGGGCTGGATGAGGCCGCGCCGTGCGGGTTCAGAGTCTTCTCCTCCCCCGATTCTTTCTTCGGGGTCGGCGCCGGCCCTGGCGGCGTACAGCCGGGCGCGGGCCGACCGGCAGGCGCGGTCGGCGGTGGAGTGAGAGGTCGAGGCCAGCGGCCGCCTGCCGTCGGCCCCGTTCTTGAGGGGCAGGTCACGATGGCGTGCGCGCTTCGGTGTGATCGACCGAAGGTCGCAGGTTCGAATCCTGTCGGGCGTCTTGACATCAGGAGGCATCAGCTCGACCAGGGAGTCATCGAGTAGCCGACGGTCTGGTCGAACATCCACCGCTCCCAGTGCCGCCATTCCGAACTCTTCGAGCGTCCCGATCACGTTTGCCTGGTAGAATCGACGAGTCTCGGCCCAGTGACGGGAACAGGCGTCTCCGGTCTGACTCCGAGAGCCGAATCGTCGAGCGAATCGAGGGGTCCTGTCCCCGGCACCTGCCTCGGACGGAGCCTCACAGTCTGATGAACCTTCGCCCATGATCGACGCGATTATCACGTTTTCGACCCGGCACCGTTTTCTGGTCATCGGCGCGAGCCTCGTGCTGGCGGCGCTGGGCGGCTGGGCCGCGTGGGATACACCGGTCGACGCGATCCCCGATCTGTCCGAGAACCAGGTGATCGTCTTCACCGAGTGGAAGGGGCACGGGCCGCGCGAGATCGAGGACCAGGTGACCTATCCGATGACCCTGGGCCTGCGCGGGCTGCGGGGCGTCCGGGTCGTCCGCTCCTCCAGCGACGTCGGCTTCTCGATGATCAGCGTGATCTTCGAGGACGGCGTCCCCATCGTCGAGGCGCGGCGGCGGGTGGCCGAGCGCATGGCCCGGCTCGGCGGTCAGTTGCCCCAGGGCGCCGCGCCCGAGCTGGCCCCCGATGCGCCGGCGACCGGCCAGATCTTCTGGTACACGGTGGAAGGCGGAGGACTGGATCTGGGCCGGCTCCGGGCGATCCAGGATTGGTACGTCCGCCCCCAGCTGGGCTCCGTACCGGGGGTGGCCGATGTGTCCAGCGTCGGCGGGTTCCCGATCGAGTATCAGGTCGCGCCGGACCCGGACCGGCTGTCGATCTTCGGCGTGACCCTCGCGGACCTCGTCCAGGCCATCGCCGCGTCAAATGCGGCCACGGGCGGGCATGTCCTCCACAAGGGGAACGCCGAGTACGTCGTCCGGGGAGTCGGCTGGCTGGGCGCGTCGCCCCGGCCCGGTGATGAGTCGTTCGACCCGCGCCGCGCCGTGCGCGACCTGGAGAACGTCGTCCTGCCCGCGCGGGGAGGGGGGACGATCCGGCTGGCGGAGGTCGCCGAGGTGACGATCGGACCGGGCTTTCGCCGCGGCGTGCTCGAGAAGGACGGCAACGAGGTCACCGGCGGGGTCGTGCTGATGGCCCACGGGGAGAACCCGCTGGAGGTCACGCGCCGGCTCAAGGCGAAGATCCGCGAGCTGCAAGCCGGCCTGCCGCGGGGCGTCCGCATCGTCCCGTTCTACGACCGCACCCCGCTGATCGAGGGGGCCGTGGCCACCGTCCGAAATACGGTGCTCGAGGCCATGGCTTCGGCCTCGCTCTGTGTCCTGCTGGTGCTGCTGCACGTCCGGACCTCGCTGGTCATCGCCGCCACGTTGCCCCTGGCCGCGTTGTCGTCGTTCCTGGTCATGGCGCTGCTGCGGCACACGGGCGTGGTCGACATCCAGGCCAACGCCATGTCGCTGGCGGGGATCGCGATCTCGATCGGGGTCCTGGTCGACTCGTCGGTGGTGATGGCGGAGAACGTCATGCACCGGCTGCGGGAGCACTTCGGCGATCAGGTCGTGCGGGGCGACGTCCGCGCGGTCGTCCTGCCGGCCTGCCTGGCCGTCGGCCGCCCCATCGTCTTCTCCGTGGCCATCATGGTGCTGTCGTTCCTGCCCGTCTTCGCCCTGGGGGGCATCGAGGGGAAGATGTTCCACCCGCTGGCGTCCACCAAGACCTTCGCGCTGGCGTCGGTCGCGGTGCTGGCGATCACCCTGGTGCCCGCCCTGTGCACGCTCTTGATCCGGGGCCGGCTGCGGTCGGAGCAGGAGAACCCGCTGGTGCGCGTCGTGATCGAGGTCTACCGCCCGGTCCTGTTGTACCTGATGGACCACCCGGCCATCCTGGCCGGCATCCTGGGAGTGACCTTCCTCCTGGGATTCGCACCGCTGGGCAGTCGTCCGATCCTCCTCGGAACGCTCCTGCTGGCGATGGTCGCCACGGCAGTGCTGGCCCGGAGCCGGCTCGGCGCCGTGGCGGGTCCCGCGGCCATGCTGGTGGCGGCCCTGGCGGCCGAGTCGTCGATGACGCCGCTGGAGCACGAATTCATGACGCCGCTGGATGAGGGGATGGTCATGGACATGCCGATCACCGTGCCCCGGGCCTCGGTGGTCGAGGCGGTCGACGACCTGAAGGCGCGGGACATGATCCTGTGCCGCTTCCCGGAGGTCGACATGGTCGTGGGCAAGGCCGGTCGCGCCGAGACGCCGACCGACCCGGCCCCGATGGACATGATCGAGACCATGGTGAACTTCCGCCCGCGCGCCTTCTGGCCGCGTCGCAAGCTCCGCACCTCTGATGCGCAGCGCCAGGTCGTCGCCGTGCTCGATGCCCTGCTCTCGCGCCGCGTCATCGAGCCGCCGGTGGACGGCACGGCCAGGGACGCTCTCGTCGACCAGGCGGTGGGGGCCGCGCTGGCGCGGTTCGACGCGGCCAGTCGCGAGTACGCCTACCACCGCAACCAGGAGCTGGTGCGGGAATCGGGCGGGGTCTCGCCCAGCGCGCTGGAGCCCTCGGATCCCGCCGAGGCCCGGCTGGTCCCGCTGTGGCGCCGGCACGTCGACCAGCTCGACAACGAGCTGCTGGCCCGCGCCGCCCCGCTGTTCACGCGGCTGGCGCTGGAGGAGCTCCTCGAGCGCGCGCGGATCCTCGACCCGGCGGTGGCCGCGCACCGCGCCGCGGCGGCACGACTCCGCGCGGCGGCCGTGGACGCGGCGACCCACCCCCGCGTCAGTCCTTCACCGGGGCATCACCACCACGCCGCGCGATCGGCCTCGACTCCCCTGTTGGAGCCGCAGCCGGCACTGGAGGCCATCCAGGACGAGCTGGCCCGCCGCTTCGGCCGATGGCTGCTCCTCTGGCAGGCCGGGCGGGACGAGCTGACCCGGTTCGGCGGCGAGATGGACGCCGCCGTCTCCATGCCGGGCTGGACCAACGTCTGGACCATGCCGATCCAGAACCGGGTCGACATGCTCGCCACCGGCGTGAATACGCCGATCGGCATCCGCGTCCTCGGCCGCAGTCTCGAGGACGTCGTCCGCGGCTCGGAGGAGGTCGCCCGCGTCGTCAAGGGGCTGCCCGGCGCCGTCGACGTCGTGGCCGACCCGATCCGGGGCAAGCCCTACATCGAGGTCCGCCTCGACCGCGAACGGGCCGCGCGGCTGGGCGTTGGCGCCGGCGAGGTGAACGAAGTGATCGAGACCGCGATGGGCGGCAAGGTCGTCACGACGACCGTCGAGGGGCGGGAACGCCATCCCGTCGTCGTCCGCTACGGCCGGTCCCGCCGCCAGGACGAAGACTCGGTGCGGAACCTGCTCGTGATGGCCCACGGCACGGGGCACGGGGCGGGCCTTCCCGGCGGTGGTCCCCATCCGGTGCCCCTTGCCGAGGTCGCCGAGATCCGCGTCGTCGAAGGGCCTGCCACGATCAAGAGCGAGAATGGACTCCTGCGCAACTACGTGCGGCTCAGCGCCCGAGGCCGCGATGCCGCCGAGCTGGTCGAGGAGGCCAAGACCGCCGTGGCCCGCGACGCCAAGCTCCCCTCAGGCGTGTTCCTCGAGTGGACCGGGCAGTTCGAGCACGCGATCCGCGCGCGGCGGACCTTGACCCTGGTCGTCCCGATCGTCGTCGTCCTGATCTTCCTGATCCTTTACTGGACCTATCACGACCTGGCCGACGCCGCGCTCATGATGCTGGCCGTGCCCGGCGCGATCGCCGGGGGGCTCTTCTTCCAGTGGCTCCTGGGGTGGAAGCTCTCGGTCACCGTCTGGGTCGGCTACATTGCCTGCTTCGGCATGGCGACTTCGACCGGGATCATCATGCTGGTCTACCTCCGCGAGGCGGTGACGCGGGCGGGCGGGCTGGATCGCATCAGCCGGGGCGCGTTGCGGCAAGCCGTGGTGGACGGCGCGGTCCATCGCCTCCGCCCCAAGCTCCTCACCGAGGGGACCGTGGTCATCGGCCTGGTTCCGCTCTTGTGGTCCACGGGAGTGGCTTCCGAAATCATCCGGCCGATGGCCGCACCCGTGCTGGGCGGGATCCTCGTCGCCGACGAGGTCATCGACCTGTTTCTTCCCATCGTCTTCTACTGGGTCCGCTACCGCCGCTGGCAGCGGCTGCACGCGCGCGGCCAGGACGCCGCGGTCCATTCCCAACCCATTCCAGAACCCTGATTTGCGTTCGGAGGGCGCGTCCTTCTCCTGCCGCAGAGAGAGGGACTTCCCAGGGTGGGTCCACCGCACTGACCCCGGGAAGCGGCAGGCTCGTGGGCTCTTGGCGTGGCGATTGCATGATCATCGCTGGTGGGCTCGGCCGATCTCGGTTGTCTCGGCCGATGCCGTCGCAGTCGGACAACGACTCCGATCTTGATGAGCTGGACTACCCATGAGACGCTTCTTACGAACTCTTCTGGCCGTCGGCCTGCTGGCTGGTGGATTGACCGTCTGGACAACGTCCGCCGAGGCGGCCCCGTGGCGGCGCGGCTGGGGACCCTATCGCGGATACGGGTACGCCTATCGGCCGGGCTGGGGCTATGGAGGCTATCGCGCCTACGGATTTGGCATGGGACCTGGTCTTGGTTGGCGACGATTTGGCTGGGGATACCCGGCCTACGGCTATGGCTTCCGCGGTTATCCTGGCTACTATGGGATGGGATACCCGGGGGCCGTCTCTGGCCCCGGCGTCTTTCCGGGCACGATCGGATGGGGCTATCCTGGCTATTACGGGGGCACCTCGGTGTCGATCGGGACCGGCCTTTACGGCGGTGGTCTGTACGTCGGCTCCTAT
The DNA here is from genome assembly GCA_021324445.1 of Isosphaeraceae bacterium. Taxonomy (GTDB): domain Bacteria; phylum Planctomycetota; class Planctomycetia; order Isosphaerales; family Isosphaeraceae; genus JAJPJC01. Next base: position 2,592 of record JAJPJC010000374.1, on the reverse strand, counting down.
CCGTGGTGAGTGGAAGCCCGGACGTTGGGACTGGGCTTGGAACCTGACCGCCTGGAACCCAAGGAGGGCCGGCTTCGGGACTCGCGGGGCCTGGCCCTCTTTGTGCGAAGACCACGTATCGTCCTTCGCGCCGCGTGATTATAATCGGACCTCAGGCTTGAGTTGTCTCGGGCCGTGGCCGCAGAGTCCTCGTGCGTGAGGGAGGACGGCGTGAAGGTCGCAGCAGGGGCCAGCGCGGCCCGGGCGGACGAGGGCCGATTCCGCCCGCGGGTGAATCTCAAGACGATGATTGCCCTGGTGGCGTGTTGCGGGGCGGTCTTCTGGGCCTGGCGCGTGGTCTTGCAGAGCAAGCCGATCAACCGCATGGTCTTCGCGCTGCGCTCCGGGACAGCCGAGGACCGTCGGGTGGCCGCGCGCGAGCTGGGCACGGCCACTGCGCCGGAGGTCCACCAGGCGATTCCCGCCCTGATCGTCGCCCTGGGGGACGCGGATGACGAGGTCGCCGCGCAGGCGGCTCGATCGCTGGGAACGGCCGGGGCGACGGCCGCGACGGCGCCGGACCTGGGCGCGCTGATCATCGCCGCGACCGAGGCCCTCTCACGGGCCCTCTCCGAGGACCGTCCGGAAGTCCGCCTGGCGGCCGTGCATTCCCTCGGGCTGCTGGGCAGCCGGGCCGGGGTGGCACCGCCGGATGCGCTGGTCCGGATGCTCCAGGGCCACCCGTCCGAGGAATTTCGCGGCGATGCCGCGACCGCCCTGGGCCAGTTCCACACGACGAACCAGGGCGCGATCCGGGCCCTCCTCGATGCACTGGTCGACGATGCCATTCCCGTTCGCAGAGCGTGCAACACGGCGCTGCGCCAGCAGAGCCTCGTCCCGCCGCTGGAGCTGGTCCCCCTCTTGATCCAGTCACTCCGCCAGGGGCGTGACGCGCGCGAGCGCTACCTCGCCGCGTCCCTGCTGGGACGACGTGGTCCGGCGGCCCAGGAGGCCGTACCGGCTCTGGTCGCGACTCTCCAGGAACCGCCCGGCGCTCGACCGGTGTCCCTGACCCTTCCTCCGCCGACCGGACGATTCGCCGGCCGGCGGCCCACGGCTGAACCTGAGGAGGCACCTCGGGACTGGGACCCGGCCTGCGAGGCGGCCCTGGCACTGGGCTTGATCGCCAAGGGGACCGTGTCGTCCGGCCAAGCCGTCGCGGCCTTGAAGCGGGCGTTGCGTTCCGAGTACCTGTGGCGACGCGGGGCGGCCGCCCGCGGCCTGCGGGCGATGGGCAGCGAAGCCCGGGCGGCCGTGCCGGATCTGGCCGTTGCTCTGACCGAGGCCGTCACCGGCAAGCAAGAGCCCGGCAATGGAGAATCCTGGATCGTCCTGGCGCTGGGGGAACTGGCTCCTGGGTCGGCCTCGGCCCCGCAAGCGATCCGGGCCCTGATCGCCGCCCTCGACGCCAAGCAGGGAGGGATCCGGGGATGGGCCGCGGATTCACTCGGCCAGTTCGGTCCCAACGCCTCGGCTGCCATCCCACGGCTCCGCACCCTTCTCGACGACTCCGACGCGTTCGTCGCGACCAAAGCCAAGGCTGCGATGGCCTCGATCGAAGGCAAGACCGGACCGAGCCAGGCCGCGGCCCGGACGTCGGGCCGGCGGCCTTCCGATCCGGCCCGCAACTGAGGGTCCCAACCGAAGCCAGCGGGTCGGGAAAGGCAAGAGATGGCGACCTATTTCTGCAGCGATCCCCATGCGTTCCATGGGAACATCATGAAGTATTGCCGCCGGCTGGCCTTCATGACTCCAGCCGACCGCGCCGCCTTCCTCGCCCTGGAAGCCGGCGGCGGCGACCTCCGGTCGCTCCGGATCAGCGACGAGTCGGTGGACACCATGAATCGCGGCCTGGCCGCGAACATCAACGCCCGGGTCGGTCCCAACGACGTCCTCTGGTGCCTCGGCGATTGGGTCTTCGGCACCGGCAAGGACTACGTCCCCAAAGCGCGATGGTTCCGGGACCAGATCGCCTGCCGCACCATCTTCTTGGTCTGGGGCAACCACGACGATCGCAAGATTCGCGACCTGTTCACAGCCACTTACGACCAGGTGGAAATCCGCCTGGAGGGCGTGAAACTCACGCTGAATCATTACCCCATGCTGACCTGGAACGGGCAGCACCACGGCTCGGTCGCGGCACCCAATATTCATCTCTATGGTCACGTCCATGGCCTCTATCAGAGCGATCCGGCGGCGTGCCCGGTGAAGGATGCCGGCGCCTGGGCGGCGCTGGACGTCGGCTTCGACGGGCACGGTTTTCAGGTCTGGTCGCTCGATGAGATCCTGGAGCGATTGCGCCCCCGGCTGGCCGCCCTCGAGGCCTTGAAGCAGGAGCGGCAGCAGTTCGACCCCTTCCGGGGCCGGGGACATCGGGCCGGAACGATCGCGTTGTGAATCCCGAAGTGTCTGTCCGCGGCCGGATCCGCCACGGACGAGAGGACTGAGAGTCTGTTCCGGAAGCCCCCGAAGGGGGGCGGAAGAACGTAGCCAGGGGCGTCAGCCCCTGGGGAACCGCCGAGCGACCCACCCCACCCCTTCGTGTGGACCACT
>JAJPJC010000511.1 GCA_021324445.1 Isosphaeraceae bacterium | reverse complement strand
TAGGGTGGGTGAAACCCACCACCGGAAGGCCTTGGCGGGCTTGAAGATCGGTGGGTTTCACCCACCCTACAACATCGACTTCCCCACCCTTCCGGGACAGACTCTTACCTCTTCGAGGTGGTGCCAACTCTCGAAGAGGCCGGTACCGCTCGGCCCATTCAATTCGACTGGCTGCGGTCGTGCCTGCTCGAGATTACTCCCGAGGAGCGGAGAATTATAACGCCCCTGTGAAGGAGACCACCCGCTTGAGAGGGTGCTCGGCGCCGAGAATCGAGTCGGCTCCCCGCTCCGAATAGCTCAACCATCCGCCAGGGGTAAGTTGGAGGTGATGGCGTAGAGGTCGGTGACGATCAGGGCGAATCTTGCCACATCGGTGACGTCGCGGAAGACCACCTCAGCCTCCCGACCGGTCCCGATGGCGAGCCATGACTAAACCTTCGCAGCCCGGGCCGGCTTGGCGCGGGCGGCTTTCCAGTCCTCATAGAGCGACCTCAACTCTTCGACGGTCACGCCGCCATGATCCTCGCCGGAGTCCCAGCGCTGCATCAGGGCCTTGTGACGGTCGCGGAGCGGTCCCCTGGGGAGGAACTTGCCGTGGAACTTCTTGAGGACCTTGAGGCGCGGATCGGCCGGGGGCCGCGGTGCGGGCTTGGGCTTCTCCTTCTCCTTCTCCTTGCCGGCGTCCTTGGCCTCGGCCTCGGCCGAGGCGGGGGGCTTCTCCTTCTTGGGCTTGGCCTTCTCCTGGCCCGGCGGCGGCCCCTTGGCCTTCGGTTTCTCCTTGCCCTTGTCTTTCTCACCCGCTGGTTTTGCCATCGCGTTGACCTTGCTGTGACTGCACTGAGGACACACCGGCCCTTCACGCCGCCGCGCCGGGAGGCGGCGATTGGACCAGTCTAATCCAAGGCCGTGCCGCCTCGCAACCGAGCTGAGCCTCAGCCCCTCGGCCCCCGTCCCGGCGCCCTGCCGTGCGGCGGGTCGGAGGCGGTTCACTGGCCCGACGGCTGGGAGGAGGATCGCAAGCTCTTGATCCGCCAGGCGTGGGGACCCTGGAGGATGGAACCGGCCTCGGCCGCCGGTGCAGGGCTTGGAGCCGCGGCGGCCTGGGGCTCCCAGCGATGGCCTTCCAGGCTGCGGAGGACTTGCTCGGCCAGCCGCAGGGCGCGGAGGGCCTCCTCGCCGCTGACCCGGGGTGGTTCCAGCCCCCGCACAGCCCGGACGAAGTTCTCCAGCTCCAGCGCCAGAGGCTCACCGGACTGGCCCTCCAGGTGGTCGACGCGCAGGACCTTGCCGAAGAGATGCTCCTTGATGGCCGCCGGCTGGGCCAGGTCCACGCCGTCGAGGTCGACCCGGCCGCGGCGCAGTGGCTCCGAGGGGCGCACCCGGGTGGCCCGCCCGGCGGCGAAATCCAGCGAGGCGTAGCCCTCGGCACCCCAGATCCGCATCTTCCGGACCGCCGCGTAGCTGGCCCGGCTGGCCGAGAGGTTGGCCACCGACCCGTCGTCGAACTCGATCCAGGTGTTGGCCACGTCCTCGTGCGCGCCGAAGAGGCTCAGGCCCACGGCCTGAACCGAGTGCACCGGCGCGGCGATCATCGCCAGGATCAGGTCGAGGTCATGGATCATCAGGTCGAGCACCACGCCGATGTCGGTCGAGCGGAACGTGTAGGTTGACAGCCGCTCGGCGCTGATGTACCTGGGCCGGATCGGCAGCGCTTCGAGGGCGCGCAGCGCGGGGTTGAATCGCTCGATGTGGCCGACCTGCAAGACCGCGCCCGTGGCGCGAGCCAGCCCGACGAGCTCCTCGGCCTCGGCGACGGTGCGGGTCATCGGCTTCTCGACCAGGGTGGCGATCCCCCGGTCCAGGAAGGCGCCGGCCACCTCGCGGTGCGCGGTCGTGGGCACGGCGATCGTGACGGCATCGACCCGGTCGACGAGCTGCCGGTAATCGTCCAGGGCCGCCGTGGCGCACTGGGCGGCCACGGCGGCGGCTCGTCCGGCACTCACGTCGACCACGCCGACCAGGTCCACCTCGGGCATCGCCGCCAGGAGGCGCGCGTGGTGCCGGCCCAGGTACCCCACGCCGACCACACCGACTCGCAACCGTCTCATCCGGCCCTCCTGCGCTCCCGGGCCCGACCTTGCTTGCCCTGGTGCTGGGCCTCGATGAAGTCCAGGAGGCTCCGCACCTCGGCACAGAGGTGACCGTGCGACAGGAGGATCTCGGCGGCGTGGGCCGGCGTCATGCGGGCGCGGTAGATCAGCCGGTGCGCCTCGTGCAGCGCCGTGACCGCCGCGGCCGAGAGACCGTGGCGCCGCAGCCCGACCACGTTGATGCAGCGGACCTTCGACGGATTGCCGTCGACGATCATGTACGGCGGCACGTCGTGGTAGATCCGCGACAGGCCGCCGACGTAGCTGAAGCCGCCGATGGTCACGAACGGGTGCACCCCCACGCCCCCCGAGATCGTGACCGAGGACTCGACGTGCGTGTGGCCCCCGAGGATGGTATTGTTGGCGATGACCACCCGGTCGCCCAGCCGGCAATCATGCGCCACATGGACGTTGACCATCAGCAAGTTGTGCGAGCCGATCCGCGTGACCCCCTGTTCCTTCTCGCTGCCGCGGTGGATGGTCACGCCCTCGCGGATCACGTTGCCGTCGCCGATCTCGACGCGAGTGTCGCTGCCGCGGTACGACACATCCTGGGGCTCGCCGCCGATGACCGCGAAGGGATGAATCACGTTCTCCTCGCCGAGGGTGACCCGGCCGAAGATGCACGCGTGGGCGATCAGGCGCGTACCCCGGCCGATCTCCACGTCGGGCCCGATGACACAATAGGGCCCGACTTCCACATCGTCGCCGAGCTCGGCGCGCGGGTCGATGGAGGCCGTATCGGCAATCAGGGTGGCCATGATCCGAGGATTCCTCCGGTTCGAGAAGTCGCCAGGCGGGGCGACCGCCGCCAGGACTACACCGCGCTCATCCCCGGTGAGTCGATCCGGGTTGATCCACCACCCCGCCGGGGTGCCCGCGGCCAGCGCGCTCGGCATCGATGAGAACGAAGCGGATCCTGGCCTCGGCGGCCATGGCGTCCCCGAGTCGGGCCGTCCCCGAGACGACCGCGGCGTTGGATTTGATGCGATGGCCGATGACCTCCAGGCGGAGCTGATCGCCCGGGACCACCACCCGGCGGAGCTTGACGCCATCGATCGAGGCGATCAAGGCGAGTTTTCCCTCCCGGGGTACGCTGGCGGCAATCAAGACGCCCGCGGCCTGCGCCAGGGCCTCGACGATCAAGACCCCGGGCATGACCGGCCGGCCGGGCCAGTGACCGCGGAAGAACGGCTCGTTGACGCTGACATTCTTGAGGGCCACGACCCGGCGCGCGGGGATCAGCTCGAGCACGCGATCGACCAGCAAGAAGGGATAGCGGTGGGGCAGCAGGCCCATGATCCCGGCGATGTCCAGCGTGCCGTCGTCCTGGAGCGGGACGGGCGGGGGTCCTGCCGGGGCGGCTTCCGCCGCCTTGACGCGCTGGTGCAGCCGCCGCGCCAGGGCGGCGTTGGTCTGATGCCCCGTCCGGTAGGCGACCACGAAGCCGTGCAGGTCCAACCCCAGCAAGGCGAGGTCGCCGACCAGGTCCAGGACCTTGTGCCGGGCGCACTCGTCGGCGTAGCGCAGGTCGTTGCCTATGACGCCGTCGGGCCCGAAGATCAGCAGGTCGGAGGCGCTGGTCCGGACCCCGATCCCCGCGCGGCGCAGCGCGTTGGCCTCGGCCTCCAGCAGGAAGGTCCGGCTGGCAGCCAGCTCGGTGCGGAACGACTCGGCCGAGAGGCCCAGGGAGAAGCTCTGGGGACGGATCGGGGCGTCGCCGCCGTAATCCAGGTGGTAGCAGAGCGTCAACCGGCCGGACGAGCCGGCGGGATGGGCGGCCAGGACGGCGTCCCCCTCGCGTACGCTGATCGACTCCTCGATGACCAGGGCGCGGCGCATCCGGTCCTGCTCGACGATCCCGGCGGCATCCAGCGCCGCGACGTAGGCGTGGCTGGAGCCGTCGCAGCCCGGGCATTCGCCGGCGTCGAGCTCGACCCAGGCATTGTCGATCTGGAGGCCGGCCAGGGCGGCCATCACGTGCTCGATCATCTCCACGGTCGCGCCGCCGCGGCCGATCGCGGTGCGGCGCGGGGTCGGGACGACCGCGTCGACGCGCGCGGGGATCTCGGGCCGGCCCGGGAGGTCGGCCCGCCGAAAGACGATGCCGGTGTCCGGTTCGGCCGGGTGGAAGCGGATCGTGACGTCCGCGCCGTGGAAGAAGCCGACTCCGCGCACCTCCGCCGGACCGGCGATCGTGCGCTGCCGACGGGTCTCTCTGAGCATTCCCTGCCCCTTCCTCTCATCCGTCCCGGGAGCGATCGTCGACATCGGGTGACGGCAGGACAGCGACGGCCCGCCCTGGACGAGGGGGACAGGCCCCGCGCCCCTCGGACGCGGAGCTGGTCCCCCTGGTGTGGGTGTCGCGGGCCTTGGGATTCAATCAATTGTCACTGGGCTGCGCTCCGCCGGAGTTCGGCGCCGAGCTCGGGGTCGGGGTGCGCGCCGGCGGAGTCGACGCCGGCTCGGGGCCCGCGGTGGCCTTGTAGTAGTAGTTGAGGTACTGGACCACGTCGTTGGTGATGTCGTTGCGCGGGTCGGCGTAGATCATCGCCTCGCCCATCGCGGCCATGACGGAGTTGGGGTCGGTGCCGGTGATCGGCCGGTTGGAGACCTTGACCACGTAGGTCATCCCGCGCCACTTGGCGACCCGGGCCACCATCGCCTGGATCTCCTTGTAGAGCGTGGCCATGGTCTCGGCCTGGCGGAGCGAGAACTCGCGTTCGGCCTGCTGCTTGCCCGCCTCCAGCTTGGCCTGGAGTTCCGTGAGCCGATTCTCCTGCTTGCGGTAGTCCTGGGTCCCCTGGGTGAGCTTCTGCATCATCTCGACGACCTGGCGCGCCTCGCTGTCGATCTTCTGGAGCTCGCCGCGGCGAACCAGCATCGCTGACTGGAATTCCTTGCTCAAGGCCTCGAACTTCTTGTAGTTCTTCAAGACGACGTCGAGGTCGATGGTGCCGAAGACCGGGGGAACCGGCGGCTTCGGCCCGTTGGCCGTCGTGCTTCCGGCGGTGTTGGTGTTCCCCGCCTTCTGGACCCGGCTGTCGACGGGTTGTTGCGGCCCTTGACCGAGCGAGGGGCTGACGAGGTAGGCCACTCCGGCTAAACTCAGTCCCAGCACCAAGATGCCTCGAGGCGAGAGAACCATGGGTAGAACTCCTTTTCTACGGTGGTCGTGCCTGCCCAGGCGTTGTCGTCCTGTGGGCCACCGCCCCACCTCAGCGCGACCATGCCCGGGCGGGAAGTCGGATCGACGGATCCCATCCCTTCCCCCCGGCGGAGACGCGCGGCATTCTGCCCCGATTACGAGGTGGGGTCAAGCCGAACCCGACGGTTTTGCACATCGGGTTCGCGCCGCACGAGCCGGGCGGCCAGCGCGCCGGCCCACGGCTTCCGCTGCCGCTCGAGGAGTCCGGGATCGGAGTCGATCCGCGGGACTCTTCGGAGAGCTGAGTGGAGGGAGTGGAGGAACGCGACGAGATCCGCGAGCTCGCCCCGAGAGAGGTTGGCGTCCAGCCCCTGGGGCATGACCGAAACGGGGCTGGGCTGGATGGCCTCGATCTTGTCCCGAGGGAGCGACACTTCGGAGCAGTCGGCGGTGACCAGCCGGATGGCGTTGCCGGTCTCACGCACCACGACGCCGGTTGAGACGCGTCCGTCGACGGGCGCCACGACCACCGGCTGGTAACCCCTGGCAACGCTCGCGCTGGGGTAGAGGACCGCCTCGAGGAGGTCGCGGGGGCCGCGGCCGGCGCCGATGCGGGTGAGGTCGGGTCCGACGCGCCCCCCCCTCGTTGCGGACCGTGTGACAGGTCGAGCACGCCACGCGGGAACCGAAGAAGATCGCCCGGCCGCGCGCGGCGCTGCCGTGGTCAACCATCGGCAGCACCTGGGCGAGGCGTGCCGCCTGGTCGGAATGCGCCCAAATCGAGGCGGCGGATCAGCGGCTCGGTCCGCTGGCGGACGGCGTCCGGGTCGTTCGGCAGGACCTGGCGGAAGGTGGCGAGCGGGATCGCGGCCCGGGCCGGCGCCATGCCGAGCCGGGTCACCCGCGCAGCGCCGACCTTCGGGTCCCGCGACCGCTCGCCCCGCATGAGGAAGGATCGGCCGCCGGCCTGCCCAGTCCGGAGAGCCAGGCCTGGGGCGGCAAACCGGCCCGCCATGACAGCGGCCTGGCACCCAGGAGGGATCCCTGCATCGACCCGGATGTGAGTTTAGTTAGACGCTCTTAACCGGTTCGGATTTGCCAAGGTTGTCTCAGCCAGTTCAGTGTCGGGGGCAAACCGTGGTTCGCCGCACATCGAATCACGCACCAATCGATGTGATTTACCCGAAAAAAACATTTGAGCGATGTTGTGAATTCCCTTGACAACACAGGTGAGGGCGAGCCCCAATGATGTGGGGGACGGTCGATTTGCGAGGCAGCATAAGCGTCAATCGATCCGTCACCGTCCCGGCTTTTACAGATTTTTGACAAATCTTTACGAAGTACGAGGTCCGAAGCATCTCCGGGCCCCGGGGAGGCCAAAGAATGTCCGCGACGTCTCTGCGCGCCGACGGCGTCGAGCAGCCTGTGTCCGCGGCGATTCCGTTCACCAAGCCGTGGGTCCTGGGCAGGGAGTTGGAGTATGTCGCGGAGGCGGTCCGCACCGGCGCGATCGCCGGAGACGGGCCGTTCACTCGCCGATGCGCCCGGCTGCTGGAGGAGCGGTTCGGGATTCGGAAGGTGCTGATGACCCCCTCGTGCACCGCGGCGCTGGAGCTGGCCGCGCAGCTCTGCGACCTCCGGCCGGGGGATGAGGTGATCGTGCCGTCGTACACCTTCGTCACGACGGCCAGCTCCTTCGTCCGGCTGGGGGCGCGGCCGGTCTTCGTCGAGATCCGGCCCGACACGCTGAATATCGACCCGGGGCGGATCGAGGATGCGGTCACCCGGCGGACCCGCGCGATCTTCCCGATCGATTACGCCGGGGTCGGCTGCGACATGGATGAGATTCTCGAGATCGCCCGCCGGCACCGGCTGCGGGTCGTCGAGGATGCCGCGCAAGGAGTCAACGCGTTTTACAAGGGCCGCGCCCTCGGCTCGATGGGCGACCTGGGCGCGTACAGCTTCCACCACACCAAGAACCTGGTCTGCGGCGAGGGGGGCGCGCTGTGCGTCAACGACCCCGGGCTGATCGAGCGCGCCGAGATCCTCCGGGACAAGGGGACCGACCGCACCAAGTTCCTCCGGGGCCAGGTCGAAAAGTACACCTGGGTCGACGTCGGCTCGTCGTCGATCCCCAGCGAGATCACCTGCGCCTTCCTCGCGGCGCAGCTCGAGGCGATGGACACCATCACGGCGCGGCGGCGCGAGATCGACCGCCACTACCGGCACCGGCTGGCCCCCCTGGAGGCCGCGGGCCTGCTGCGGCTGCCGGTGGTGCCGCCGCAGTGCGAGAGCCACTGCCGGGCCTTCCACATCCTTCTGGAGGGCGCGGGGGTCCGCGACGGCCTGATGGCGTTCCTCAAGCGGCACGGGGTCTCGGCCGTCTTCCATTTCGTGCCGCTGCACGTCTCGCCGATGGGGCGGCAGTTCGGCTACCGCCCCGGCGACCTCCCGCTGACCGAAGACCTCGCCGGGCGGATCCTGCGGTTACCGTCGTTCGGGACGATCACGGCCGCCCAGCAGGACCGCGTTGCCGACCTGATCACGGCTTATCTGGGGGGAGTGGGCGCCCGCGGCGCGGTGGCGTATTCCTTCTCGGCAGTGGTGGCCGCGTGCCAGGAGGTGGAGGTGTGAGCGGGGTCGTGCTCACGGACGCAACCCAGGACGGGCCACCGGCCCTCTCGATCGTGGTGCCCGTTTATCGCAGCGCCGATTGCCTGGCGGCCCTCGCCGCGGCCGTCGCCGCGGCCCTCGGCCCGGCGGGCTGGGCCTATGAGCTGATCCTGATCAACGACGGCTCGCCCGATGAGACCTGGCCGGTGATCGAACGGCTCTGCCGGGAGGACCCGCGCGTCGTGGGCATCGACCTGCGGCGGAACTTCGGCCAGGACAACGCGATCCTCACCGGCCTGCGGGCGGCCCGGGGCCGGCTCGCCGCGGTGATGGACGACGACTTGCAGCACGACCCGGCCGACCTGCCGGCCCTGCTGGCCCGGCTCGAACAGCCGGGCCCCGACGGCGTCCCCCCTGACGTCGTCTACGCCGATTTCCGGGTGAAGCGCCAGCCGGCCTGGAAGAACCTGGGGAGCTGGTTCAACGGCAAGGTCGCCGAATACGTCCTGGACAAGCCTCGGGGCGTCTACCTCTCGCCCTACAAGGTCCTCCGCCGTGAGGTGGGCGAGCTGATCTGCCGGTATGACGGGCCCGACCCGTACGTCGACGGTCTGCTCTACCAGGTGACTGGGCGGTTCGCCCGCCTGCCGGTGGAGCACCACCGGCGGTACGCCGGGCGGAGCAACTACAACTTCCTGCGATCGGTGGCCGTTTGGGCGCGGCTGGCGACCGGCTTCTCGGTCCGCCCGCTTCGGCTGGTGACCTGGTGCGGCCTGGCGATGGGGGCGCTGGGTGGCCTGCTCGCGGCGGCCGTGGTCGCCTACCGCCTGGCTTACCCGGAGCGGTTCCTGGCGGCCGTGGCCGGGTGGGCCTCGTTGATGGTCGGCTTGCTGGTGATCGGGGGCGTGGAGATGGTGTTCCTTGGCGTGATGGGTGAGTACGTGGGGCGGATGCACACGGCGGTGGCCGGCAAGAAGCCCCAGGCGACCGTTCGCGCCGTGATCCGGGGCGGCGGGGGGTGATCGTGGCCGTCAGTCTGGTCTATCGCAACGCCCTGATCTACGAGCTGGTGATGCTGGGCCTTTACGGCCGCCATTACGGGGGACGGTACCGGTCGGTCGCGGCTCTGATCCCGGCCGGGTCGAGCGTGCTCGACCTCTGTTGCGGCCCTGGGGTGCTCTTTGACCGCTACCTCCGCGCCCGGTCGGTCGACTATACGGGCATCGACGTCAACCCCCGGTTCGTGGCGCGGGTGAACCGGCTGGGTGGGCGGGGCGTGCTCGACGACCTGGGTGAGGGCCGGCCGCTGCCCGAGGCCGACACGGTCCTCATGCAGGCGAGCCTCTACCAGTTCCTCCCCGACCCGGGCCCCATCCTGCGTCGGATGCTCCGCGCGGCGCGGCAGCAAGTCATCCTCGCCGAGCCGGTGCGGAACCTGGCGACGGGCCACAACCCCTGGCTCGCGGCGCTGGCGCGCCGCCAGACCGACCCGGGGCTGGGTGCGCGGACGGCGCGGTTCACCGAGGCGAGCTTCGACGCCTTCATCGCCGGCCTGGGACAGCGCGTAACCCGTTCGTACCTCATCCCCGGGGGCCGCGAGAAAGTGGCCGTCCTCGACCCGCGCGGCGGGTCGCCGTCCTGAACCGACCGTGGGAGGCCAGCGGAGGGGTCGCGATGGCAGGTTCCGGCGGCCCCGTGACGGAGACCCGCGTGTGGCGACTGCTGAGCACGGCCCTCGTCGGCGCGTTCGTGGCCATCGTCCTCTTCCTCTTGCCCAGCTTCTGGGCCTTCACGCCGCTGGAGGTCCAGCTGGCCATCGCTCACCCACTGTTCTGGCTCGGCCTGGCGATCCCGCCCGTCTGTCTGGGCGCCGAGCGGCTCAGGGCGGCGGTGCCGCGGCGAGGGGTCGGATGGATCACCGTACGGGCCAGGTCGTGGCTGGAGTCCGGCCCCGTCGCGGCCGTCCGGTCCGGGGCGAGCCGGGTCGCGGCCCGGTGCCGGAGCGCGCACCCCGCCGCCACCCGGCTCGAAGCCGTGTGCCGGTGCGCGGACTCGGCCGCCGCCCGGCTCATCGGACTGCTGACCGTGGCCCTGGGCGCCGTCTGTGCCGTGTTCCTGCTCACCTGGGCGCCTCATTACTTGACATGGCCGATCCGGGCCGACACCGACCAGTTCATGATCTCGGCCCAGTCGTGGGATGCCGGGCTGCGGCCGTACCGCGACCTCCCCGATTTCGACTTCCCCGCCCCGATCTACTTGTTCTACGTGCTGGGCAAGACCTTGGGGTGGGGCCGTTCGACGCCGTTCGACGCCGTGGACCTGGCGCTACTGGTGCTCCTGGGCGGGACACTGCTCGCCTGGAGTCGCGACGTGTTCGGCAGGTGGATCCCCGGGCTGATCGGGTTCCTGCCGTGGCTGGGCGATTACCTGACCCTGGATTACTCGCAAGTCGCCCAGCGCGACTGGCAGGGGCCCGCGCTGGCGGTCCTGGGGCTGCTGGCGCTGGAGTCGCTGCCGGGGCGGGTCGGGCGGCCCCTGTCGGCGCTGGGCTTCGCGGCCGCGCTGGCATACCGGCCTCAGGCCGTGCTGTTCGGCCCCGCCTTCCTCTCGGGGGTTGTGGAGTCGGCGCGCCGGCCGGGGGAGCCGGCGGTGCGGCCGCTCCGCGCGGTGGCGTGGTGGTCCGCCGCGCTGACCGTGTCGCTGCTGGTCGTGTTCAGCCCCCTGATCGCCGCGGGTGTCCTCGAGGATTTCATCCGGAAGGTGCAGGTCGCCGGCTACGGCGGCGCGTACAATCGGACGACTCTGTTCACCTTCTGCTTGCGGTCGAAGCGGCAATTCCTGGAACACGCGCCGACGAAATGGTGGACCGCGGCCCTGGCCCTGGTCGCCACCGCCGGTCCCGCGGGCCTGCGGGGGCCGGCGCGGACGTGGGTGCTGGCCTCGATGGGCTCGTTCTTCTACAAGCCGATCAGCCCGGTGCCACACGAATACCTGATCCAGCCGATGCGGCTGGTGCAGTCGGCGGCCCTGGCCCCGATGGCCGCCTGGCTGCTCGCCGCGCCCCGGCTGACCCCCGCGATCCGGCTGGCCGGGCTGGCCTTGCTGCTGCACACGGCGTCCCTGGGTTGGCCCCGCTTCTGCACGGCGAGCGGCAGTCTCGCGGCGCTGGGCCCGCTGGTTCGCGGCGAGATCCCGGAACGGGCGCCACCCGGCTGCCGGGACTACTTCCCTCGCCAGCGGCCCGATGACGACTCCTGGGACGATTACCGGCGGCTCCTGCTCTACCTGCGGCACGAGGTCGACCGCCGCCGGCCCGTGGCCAACTGGTTGCGGTCGCTGCCGTTCCCGGCCCTCAACGGCCCGAGCGGCCACCTCAGCCCATTCCCCGCGGCGGGCGGGTGCCTGCACCTGTTGCTGGTCGACTCCAGCCTGGAAGACCGCTTCGCCGAGGCCCTCGAACGGACCCCCGGCACGCTCGTCGTCTGGAGGCCGGTTGACCCGGCGATGATGGCGGCCCTGAAATTCCCCCAGATCGAGGCCGCGGTCCACCGCTGGTTTCGCCCCTGCGAGCGGTTCGGCTCCATCGAGGTCTGGGTACGGTCGGTTTCGTCCAGGTCCGCCACGAGGCGGTAGGCGTTACCTCGCGTCGCGGCTGAGGTTCAGGCGCGCTTCGGCTCGGGGACGACCCAGATGGGGGGGACCTCGTCCTTGCTGGGATGAGGGCCGGAAATCCAGGGGTTGCGCGCGTGCCGCATCGGCTGCACATCGAAGATCTCTTCAACGCCGGAATGGAACTCCAGCCGCGCCACCTCCCGGCCGATCGTCAGATCCACGACCGAGACGCCGCACGAGATCGGCGTCTCCCGCTGGGCAATCGGCAGGCCGGCGAAGGTCGCCGAGGCGCGCATCCTGGAGAGTCCAATGAACGCATACGACCCGGCGAACGCCAGGCCACGCGCGTAACCGGGCACCTCGGCAACCGGCTCGACCGTGCCGCCTGCCGGTCGGGCTCGAGCCAGCCGCCCCTCGCCCGATTCGAGCAACCAGATCTCTTGGCCGCGCGCGCGCGGTGAGTGGGGCATCGACAGGCCCCGGAGCACGACGGCCCCGCTGTTGACATCGATCAGGCAGCCACCGGAGGCTTTGCCCGGCCGCCACCCCTCCCGCGTGTCGGTCTCGCCCAGCGCCGTCACATACCGCGGACGGTCCTCCACCACGGCCAACCCGTTGAGGTGGCAGCGATCCTCCGCCGCCAGCGCCGTGACGAACGGAGGCATCCACCGCGGCACGAAATTGTGCACACTGTCCAGCGTGCACAAGCAGGAGAATAAGGTATTGACGACCCAGAGATTGTCCCCGCACCACACAACCTCATGCGCATCAATCGGGCCTGTATAGAAGGCTTGACGTGGTAGATAGCACGCATCATACGTGCCCGGCGGCTGGAGGCGGGCCGCCAGGGCCGGGTGGTTGAGCAACTGGCAGACCCCACCGTCGACCGCCATCACCAGGTTCTGGCCCTCGGGCCGGATGGCCAACCCCATCGGGCTGGCAAAGTTGCGGTAGGAGATCGTCAGCTCCGGGCTTCCCTCGCGGGTGCCGATTACCACGAGCTTGCCGGCCTGGTAGGTCGTTACCAGGAGCGACAGCCGATGTTGCGCCAGGATGCCGACCAGGGATCGGCTGTATTCATGATCGATCCGGCGCACGCCTTGAGGTGACTCTTGTCGGGTTTCGTCAGTCATGGGCGCAACGGCTCGTGGCTCGAGAAGATCCGGGGTGGACAGGCCGGTCCGGTCCCTCCTGTGTAACATAACTAAGCACGCACCACGAGCCATCAGGCACTCGGACGAAACTTGATTGGCCCTTGCGACCGAAATCAGAGAACAGGATGGCCTGGGAAACGGCATGCGCCTTCGATCCGAAGCTCACGATTCCCGCTGGATTCTGCGGGTTGCGCAAGGACGGCGAGAGGATGGAGATTGCCGGGTCAGGCAAACGGGAGGAGCCCGATCGATGAGAGTCGATGCGCCACGAGGAGTCTGGCGTCGAACCCGCGCCTTGAGTCACGTCGCGCCCCCGGCGCGCGCCGGACGTGCAACGGTGCCGGTCGTCGAAGCCCTGGAAGTCCGGGAGCTCCTGTCGTTCTACAACGGGCCGGCGGCCACTCGCCCGTTCATCGCCACCGGCGGGCTGTACCAGGCCCAGGTCAGCGGCCCGGGGGTGGTGAACGTCCGGCCGGCCGGGACTGGGGCGATCAACCTGGTCGCCTATGGGACGACCGCCGCCTCGACCGTCACCATCACCCAGACCCAGCCGCGCTACCATTTCCCCAATCAGCTCTTGCAGATCCACACCCTGACCGTCAAGTCGGGCCAGCTCGGCGGGCTGGACGCCGCGACGGCCGAGCTGACGGGCCGGATGACGACGCTCACCAACGACGTCACTACTTTCGACCTGGGCGCCCTCGGTCCAAAATCCCAGGTCGTCATCGACGGTGACCTCGGTGAGATGAGCGTCTCGAGCGTCGTCCTCGGCCCCACCGGCCATGTCGAGATCGCGGACGACTTGACATCGGGCGCGGTGACGATCGGCACCATGACACTCGATGGCGGCCGGTTCGCGATCGGTCGCGATGCCCTCGAGCCCGTGACGATCCAGGGCAATGTGACCATCTTACGAGACGGCCAGCTCGCTATCGGCCGCGACGCGACCAGCGCGCTGACGGTCAACGGCTCCGTGCAGCTCGAATCCGGCGGCCAGATCCTCGTCGGGCGCAACCTCGACAATCTCGCGATCAGCGGCAACCTGCTGGTCGGCCCCAGCGGGAGCGGGATCGCCGTCGGCGGCGTGCTCAGCAGCCTGACGGTCGGCGGCTACTTCCAGGGACAGGGGGGAACCAGCGCCCCCTCGGCCTTCGACCTGGGCGTCGGCCTGGACCTCACCAGCCTGACCATCCTGGGCGGCGTCCCCGGGCAGGCTAGTCTGATCAACGCGAACATCCGCGCCGGCGGCAGCATCAGCAATGTCAACCTCGCTTACGGGTCCATCAACAGCACGATCCAGCCGAATACGCCACCTCCGCCGCCCTGACGCAACCCGGTGCTGGGGATTCGATCAAGCCTCCTCGTGCTCGCGAATCTGAAGGCCGAACTCCTCGAGGTTCACCCGGACGAAAGCCCAGGCGTTGGCCAAGTCCTCCGCGCGCGGGGATGGGCGCGGAGTATTTCCGCCTCGCTCATGCCCATGCGCCGCGATTGTTCCAGCACCCACACGGGAATCCTGGTGCGCACGGGGCATGGCTGGCCACCGCAGATGCCGGGATGTCTCTCGATTCCGGGGAAGGCGCCACCGGGTTGCGTACAACCCATGGGATTCGGACTCCGCTACGGCTGGCGCGAGGGAAACGCTCGGTTGTGATGAAGGATCACCCCGACAGTGCGATAGACGGCAGTCGCATCCGGTTCAATCCGGCTGGCGAGGAAGGCCGCGCGGAACAACCGGGCCAGGGCGAGCAGATGGTCGAGGTCCCCCGCGACGGCGGCAACAGGGCGCTTCTGGCGGGTGGCGAGTGACCGGATCAGCCGGTCGCGATACCGGCCGGCCAGGCGAGTCACGGCGTCGAAGTCGATGCACAAGAACGTCTCGAAGCCCGCGAACGCAGCGGCCTGGAGTCCCCAGAACCCCCCGCTGGCGTCGGCACCGGACCAGCCTTCCAGGTACCGCGCCACGGCCCCGGCCGAGGTGCCCAGGACCAGGCGGCCATGCACCCGGTCGACCGCGTAGGCGAAGGGCACGGGGACGTCCAGGGTCGTCACGGTCGCGCCGGCAACGTCGCTGGTCGTGAGGCGTGCCCGGCCGCCGCCGCGATGCTCGTCCAGCGCGGCCAGGGCCAGCACGGTGTGCAGCGCGTTGTCCAGCGCGGTGGCGACGGTGAGGGTGAACCCTCCCGAGGCGGCCGCGGGGCCTGGCGCTTCGCCGGCCGGCCGCGACTCGCCCGGCTCGTCCGCCACGCTGACGACGACCACGATCGGGAACAGCCACCCCCGCCGGGCCGTTGGATCCGGTCCGGTGCCCGCCTCCGTTGCCTCGACCGTCGCATCGAGATAGGCGACCACGCCCGGGCCCAGGCAGGGCAGGATCCGGGTGCGGACGTCCTGGCCCAGGAGCAGGCCGGTCAACACGGCCTCGAGGTTGCCGAGCCGCGGGTGTTCCGGCTCCGGCATGATCTGGAAGACCGCCTCCCGCAGGGCCGTCAGGTCGAGATGGGCCGAGGCCATCGCCAGGGCCGTCGGCGGAATCCGCCGCACGACGGGATTCCACGGCCGCCGATCGCCGGCCCAGCGGCGCAGCCAGGGATCGACGCGGGACGGATCCAGGGTCTCGACCGAGTGAATTGCGATCGCATCAGCGTCCCAGACCAGGGCGGCCCCGGCATAATCGACCGCGGACACGTAGCGCTGAAGCACGGGGACAATCCGGGGGTCGGTCGGCTTCCGCGGCTCGGGGGCAGCGGCCAGGTAGTGCTCGATGGGTCGGGGGTCGATGAACAGCCGGGCCAGCGCCCGGGCGGGCAGGCGGCGCCGGACCGCCTGGAACCTCGGCCGGTCGCCGAGCCCGGGATCCCGCGGCGTGCCCACGTCACCGGCGGCTGTCGTCCCTCCACCCCCGCCCGATCCGGCCCGAACCGCCGGCGAGCGGCCCTTGCGGTCGATGACCGACTGGATCAGGCTCTCGGAGTTGGAAAAGGCGAAGGTCCCGTCCACAAAGTGGACATAATACTCGGGCAGGCGCCCGGTGCCCGCCGGGAACTCGCGGACCTGATACGACACCCCGGCCCGGTCGCGCTCCACGATGCGGGCGAGCTCGCCGTGGTCGCGCTGCGTGGTGTTGACTGCGTCGATCAGGCGGCCCAGCAGCGCCCGATCCCGCGCCTGGAGTACCAGCAGGCCCCGGGCCTGGCTCGGGTCGGTCGGGGCTTCGGGAGAAAGCCTCAACACCAGGACCACCGCATCACCGAGCAACTCATCGCGCACCGCGGTCAGCTGGACCCCCAGGACAGCCTCGATCTCCCGACAGGACCGCTGGAACCGCCGGTACTTGTCCGAATCCAGCCACGACTGCACCACCGGCAGCCGCCGGAGGTCTGAGACCAGCCGGGACGTGGACAGCGCGTGAACCTGGTTGCGGAGGCCCTCGACGGTCAGCACCACGGTCGCGTCGGGGGGTACCAGTCGCAAGAGCGCCTCGGCCGGTGGAACCGACGCGTCGGCCCTGGCCGAGACCGCCAGGATCAGCACCCGCCCAGTGACCGCCATGACCTGGCGGAATGATCCCCCAAACACCCGCCCCTTCGGGACACGCCCCGGTGATGATCGCCTCGAGCAACCCTCGCCACGGATCATTCGACTGGTCCTCCTCAGGCTCCCTTGGCGGTAGACCCCTTGGCGGGCGACCCGGGCCGGTCCCGCCCCTGGCCGATCAAGAATCCGAAGGCCTGGCGTGCCGTACTCGACAGGGGGCGGACCCCGGCCGCCAGATGGTCCCCGACCTGCTGCAAGACCGCCGACGCCGTCGTCGCATCCGGTGCCTGCGGGATCAAGAACGAGACCGGAACGACTCCCCTGGTTGCGTCGGGGCCGGGCCGGAGTTCGGAGCGATCGTTTGCAGGCCGTAGGGTTGCCTCCAGCAGATCCCGACTGAGGCGCGCAGCCGGCTCGGATGCGGACCGAGCCAGATCCCAGGTCGCCGAGGTGGCTTCGGCCAGCGCCAGTTGAAAGGCTGGGGCGCCGGGGATCTGGGAGGCGATGGACCCGTCGCTCGGCGGGCGGCCGGGGCGCGGGCGCTGGACCCATCGGTTGACCGCCGGCAGAACCAGCGCCATGGCGATCGCCGCGGCCGCAGCGGACGCCAGCGCGGCGACCACCGGCCAGACCGGCCGGCGCGCACGTCCCGTGCGGACTCCCCAGCCCGACCCGGCCGGGGCGGACGCCGCGGCCAGGATCCGATCGGTCAGGTCGGCCGACGGCCGCGGCGTCCGACTCCAGGCACGGAGCGCATGCCTCAAGACATGATAGCGAGCAGCCAATTGCCGGCAGGCAGCGCACCCACTCGCATGCTCTCGCAGCGCGGCTTCCCCATCCTCGACGGCGGAGTGGGCCGGCAACCGGCCCGAGCGAGTCGCACCGTCGTGGTGGAAGCCCGCGGGAGTCGCCTCGGCGTCCAGGAGCTCGTCCCATCTGCGTCGGAAGTCACGACAGTTCATCATAATCAGACTCAAGTGGGGCTCGCTGCAGTTCGGGGGACACGTCCGATTCAGCAGTGGACGCCGCGACGGCTGAGGTCCTCGGCGAGCTGAGCCCGGGCGCGATGGAGCCACGTCTTGACGGTGCCGACCGGCCGAGCGACTGTTTGCGCGATTTCTTCGTAGGACAGATTCTGTTCGTGGAAGAGGACGAAGACCATGCGATAATCGGGCCGGAGCCCCTGGAGACCCCGTTCCAGCTCACCGGCGAGGTCATCGGGGTCGGCCAATCCGGGCCGGGGGTCGACCTGATCCTCGATCGGCTCGGCGGAGGAGAGCGCAGGGCGACGGGCCCGACGCGCCAGTGTGGTCCGGCAGCGATTGGCCGCGATCTCCAGCAGCCAGGGCCGGATCGGCCGCGTTGGGTCAAACCCCGCAATGGCCCGCAAGGCGCGGAGGAACGTCTCCTGAGCGACGTCCTCGGCATCCTGGCGGTGGCTCAGCATGCGGTAACACAGGCCGAAGACGACCCCCTGGTAGCGTTCGATCAGCAGGCGCGGCGCCTGCGGATCACCAACCTGGAGGGCCTCGACCAGCGCGGGGTCGTCCATCAGCATCTCGCGCTTCCGACCGGCCCACCTGCCGGCCCGGGCCGGCACGCCGGCCTCTGATGATCCTACCCGAGGGAGGCTCGCCCGGTTTCATCCCAGGCTGGAAACCTCCAGCATGGATCGCACCGGGATGGACTCGCAAGTGACATCCGGTCGAGTTGCGCCTTGAGCCAAGACGGTCCCTCCGTTAAGTTAGGGGCGCCGGAGGCGAAGGTCTCTGGGGAGTCACCCCTGCGCGGCGGGGTCGGCCGTCAGGCCGAGCCGATCGCGGCGCATCAAGCCCCTCGGCGGAAGGAGGCGCCGCGGAACCTGAGGATTCGCGGCGAGGGTCATGCCGCAGCAGGAACGGGCCGAGTGCCTGGTCAATCACAACAACCCCATCCCCACTACCGACTTGCGTCTGCAACCCCCGCCGATTCTCGCCAGGATCAAGCCGGACGATCCGGCGGCGCGCGCCGTCTGCGCGGCCCTGGCGACGGCGCGATCCCGCATGCAGGAGAGCGAGGCGAGTGCCCGTGCCGGTGACAGCGAGGGAATCCATCGCCTGCGCACCGCGACGCGACGGCTCCGGAGCGAGTTGCGTGCCCTGGGCGAGCTGGTCGATCCGCAATGGCTGGAGCCGCTCGAGTCGGAGCTGAAATGGCTGGCCGGCGTTCTGGGCGCGGCGCGCGATGTGGATGTCCTCTCCCAGCGACTCCGGAAGGACCTCGCGGCGCGCAACGCCGATGCGGATCAGCGAGCCCTGGCACCCGTGTTCGCCGAGCTGATGGCCCGGCAGGCGCGCGCCGCGCACGAACTGCAACACGTGCTGCTGGGCGAGCGCTATCGCCGGATCCTGGCGGCGCTGGAACGGGCCAGCCAGCATCCCCCGCTGACGGCGGAGGCTCGGGTTGCCTGTCGCCGGGCCTTGCCGCCGGTGGCCGCCAAGGCCTGGCGGCGGCTCAAGAAGGCTGCCCGGGAGTTGCGCCGGTCCGATCCCGATGAGCTGTTCCACGAGGTCCGCAAGCTCGCCAAGCGCGCCCGCTACACGGCCGAGCTGATCGCGCCGGCCCTGGGCCAGCCTGCGCTCAAGGGCGCCCGCCGCTTCATCCGCCGCACGTCCCGGGTCCAGGATGTCCTCGGCGCGCACCAGGACGCGGTCGTCGCCGGCCAGGAGGTCGCTGCCGCGCTGGCCGCGCACCCCGAGGATGGTCCCTTCGCCGAGGCCGCCCACCGCTTGCTCGAGAGCCAACGCGCGGCCGCCGACGCCGCCAGGTCCGAATTCTTCGACCTCTGGGACAGGCTCGATCGCAAGAAGACCACGCGCTGGATCAGGAAGGCGACGAAAGCCAAAGCTCGACTCACCGCCAGGTCCTGAGCCGTCGAGCACCGCCGACCGAGAGACGATGCGGACCGCCCCGGAGGGACGGAAGCGACCCGTCCCCGATCGCCTCGTAGACGGCGGCGGTATGATTGTGCGGTCGAGGTTGGTGGAAACGAAGGGATCCCGCCAGGACCAGTGCGGTCGGTCCGCGGACCAGGCTCATCCCCATCCAGCCAAGGATGAAACGGTGATTCACTTGACGAACGCGAGCGACAATCCGGACCGAGCCCGGGAGTCGCGGCCGGGTGAGGGGAGCTTGGCCGTCTTGACGGACCCGGTCTGTGGGATGGACGTGACCCCCGAGACCGCGGCCGGTTCCTCGGACTACCACGGTCGCACCTACTTTTTCTGCAGCCGGCACTGCGTGGAGCGATTCCGCGCCGAGCCGGACCGGTTCCTCCCCGGCAGCTCAGGCCGTCGTGATGGGGAGCCCGCCCTGGTCGCGCTGGCGCCCGTGCCGTCGGCCGGGACGAAGTATACCTGCCCCATGCATCCGGAGGTCGTCCGCGACGGGCCCGGCTCGTGTCCGATCTGCGGCATGGCCCTGGAACCACTCATCGTCTCGACCGGGGAAGAGGGCCCCGATCCGGAGCTGACGGACATGAGCCGCAGGTTCTGGATCAGCCTGGTGCTGACCGTCCCGCTGTTGCTCCTGGCGATGATCGAGATGATCCCGGGTTGGACTCCACCTGCGTTGCTCACCGGGCCCGCCCTGGTCTGGATGCAGTTGGCGCTGGCGACGCCCGTGGTCCTGTGGGGGGGCTTGCCGTTCTTCGAGCGCGGCTGGTCCTCGCTGGTCAACCGCCAGCTCAACATGTTTACCCTGATCGCGATGGGGACCGGCGTGGCGTATCTCTTCAGCGCCGTCGCGGCACTGGTCCCCGGCGTCTTCCCGGCCTCGTTCCGCGATCACCATGGCGAGGTTGCCGTCTACTTCGAGCCGGCCGCGGTGATCACGACGCTCGTCCTGCTCGGCCAGATGCTCGAGCTGCGGGCGCGCCGCCGGACCGGCAGCGCGATCCGCGCCTTGCTGGAGCTGGCGCCCAAGACCGCCCGGCGCGTTCGCGACGATGGCCGCGAGGAGGACGTTCCCCTCGACCGGGTCGTCCCGGGCGATCGGCTGCGGATCCGTCCCGGGGAGAGAATCCCAGTCGATGGGATTGCGCTGGAGGGGGCCAGTGCGGTTGATGAGTCGATGATCACGGGCGAGCCGATCCCTGTGGAGAAGACCGTGGGTGACCGGGTGATCGGCGGCACGGTCAACGGCACCGGCAGCCTGCTCATGAGGGCCGAGCGCGTCGGCGCTGAGACCATGCTGGCGCAGATCGTCCGCATGGTGAGCGAGGCGCGCCGGACACGCGCCCCCATCCAGCGGCTGGCCGATCGGGTCTCGGCCTATTTCGTGCCGGGCGTGATCCTGGTCGCCGTCGTGACCTTCATCGTCTGGGCCTGGCTCGGCCCTGAGCCCCGGTTCGTCCATGCCCTGGTCAACGCCGTCGCCGTGCTGATCATCGCCTGCCCGTGCGCCTTGGGCCTGGCCACTCCCATGTCGATCATGGTCGGGACCGGCCGCGGCGCCGCCGCCGGGGTGCTTGTGAAGAACGCCGAAGCGCTGGAGGTCCTCGAGCGGGTGGATACCCTGGCGTTCGACAAGACGGGCACGCTGACGGCAGGGAAGCCCAAGGTGGTCTCCATCGAGATCATCCCCGGCGAGGAAGAATCGGACCTGCTCCGGAAGGTGGCGGCGATCGAGCAGGCCAGCGAGCACCCTCTGGCCGCGGCGATGGCGGAGGCGGCGCGGGAACGAGGACTCACCATCCCCTCCGCCGAGACGTTCCAGTCCCACCCCGGCCGGGGGGTTCAGGGCCGGGTCGACGGGCAGAGGGTCGCGATTGGCAACGCCGCGTTCTTGAAGGAGCTGGGGGCCGAGCCCGCGGCCCTGGCCGAGCGCGCCGAGGCGCTGCGGCGCGAGGGCCAGACGGTGGTCTTCGTCCTGATCGACGACCGCCCGGCGGGCCTGCTGGGCATTGCCGACCCGCCCAAGGAGTCGGCTGCCGCCGCCGTGAACGAGCTGCGGAGCCGGGGGATCCGCCTGGTCATGCTCACCGGGGACAACCGCACCTCGGCCGAGGCCGTCGCGCGGCGGCTGGGGCTCGACGAGGTCCGGGCCGAAGTCCTCCCGGACCAGAAGGCCGAGGCAATCCGCCGCCTCCAGGTCGAGGGCCGCACGGTCGCCATGGCCGGCGATGGGATCAACGACGCCCCCGCGCTGGCCCAGGCCCAGGTCGGCATCGCCATGGGCACCGGCACCGACGTCGCCATCGCGAGCGCCGGCATTACCCTGATCAAGGGCGACCTCCGGGGCGTGGTCCGAGCGCACTCGCTCAGCCGCGCCACCATGGCCAACATCCGCCAGAACCTCGCCTTCGCCTTCCTCTACAACGCGCTGGGCGTGCCGATCGCCGCGGGGATCCTCTACCCCTCCTTCGGCATCCTGCTCAACCCGATGATCGCCAGCATCGCCATGACGCTCAGCTCGGTCTCGGTCATCCTCAACGCGCTCCGCCTGCGCACTCTATCATTGTAAGAGAAGAGGCTCTTCCGTGAGGGCTCTGGTCGGCCGGGTCCGAGCCGGTGGGAGTGGGGCGGACCAGAGAATCCCTCCAGTCCAGTCCTGGCACAAGGTGTGCAATCCCGTTCACCTTCGGCGACCAGCCCGTCGTTGGAGATCGAGGTGGGGAATGACCAAGAAGAAGATTGACAAGTATCGGGCTCAACTCGAACGCCTGGCCGCTCGCCTGCGCGGCGACATCGCCACGCTCGAGGAGCAGGCCCGTGCACCGACCAGCGGCCAGGCGGGGGGCAACCCCACGAGTGCACCCACGCACCTGGAGGAAATGGCCACGGATGTCTATCTTCAGGAACTGAACGCCACCCTGCTGGAGAACGAAGAATACCTCCGCGGCGAGGTCCTCGCCGCCATGGAGCGGATCGACCAGGGGACGTATGGCCCCTGCGAGAATTGCGGCCGGAAGATCCTGGAGGCACGGCTCGATCTGCTCCCCTATACGCGCTACTGCACACCGTGCGCCGAGCAATTGCAGGCCGGCAGGGACGTCAATCTCAACGAGGGCCGGCCGCGCGATCTCGCAGGCGCATAGGGCGTCAGATCGCCGGAATTGCCGTGACCAGCCAGCCGGGGGAGAGGCTCCGCGGTTTCGAGGAGTCTGTCCCCGGAACCTCGGAGAACGGGAGCTACGTTTGGTTGAGGCGACCGGTCGGCGGGGGCTTGTCTCTGGGGTGGACTTTGGATGAGCCGGGAGATTCGGAGCCAAAGCCTTCTCGATCCGATCGAGCTGGGCCTTGGGGTCGGTTTTCCCGTCCGTGGCGTCTTTCCGCACCGCGATGACGCCGCTTTCAATCTGGCCGGCCCGGTCGGCAATGGAGAACCCGATCCGAGCACGCCGAGAAACCGGCCGCCACAGCCCAGCCGATCTTCTTGATGGTAGTCAGAGTGTCATCGATGGCCTTGACGTGAAACTCAGAGTCTGTTCCGGAAGCCCCCGAAGGGGGGCGGAAGAACGTAGCCAGGGGCGTCAGCCCCTGGGGAACCGCCGAGCGACCCACCCCACCCCTTCGTGTGGACCACT
>JAJPJC010000024.1 GCA_021324445.1 Isosphaeraceae bacterium | reverse complement strand
GGTTGCGGGCGCGGTCGTCGTCGTTTACGCATGGAGGGCCTCCTTTTGTGGCTACCCCCTTTCTACGCTCCCGGCCTCAGCTAAGTTTGCCATCCTAGTTTTTTTCCTGTTTTTTCGGACGATCGGAGTCATCCCCAGACCGAATCTTCTGGACAGAACCTTTGCAGTTGAGGGTGTGGTTCCTCAACCACCGATCCCAGCACGACGAGAGCATCATCGTCACCGGCATGGGCAACCAGGTTCGGTTCATCCAGTATGGGATCGAGGTAGTCCGTGCCAAGCTGCGCGGTGAGCGCCTACCTCTTCCCTTGAGTGCGATCCCGGACACCAGTTAAGAGTCTGTCTCAGAAGCCCGGTCTGACAGTTGTAGGGTGGGTGCAACTCACCAACGGAAGACCTTGGCAGCCTTGATGATCGGTGGGTTTCACCCACCCTACGACTTGAGTGCGATCCCGGACACCAGTCAAGAGCTGGCCGGCATCAACCGGCCCCGGCCTGGGCATCCTGTCCACCCGAGACGAGTTGGGCAGCGATGGCACGCCATCAACCGGCCCCGGCTCGGGTACCCTGTCCATCTCTCCAGACCTGCGCGACCCCCCTTCCACCGCCAAGCCGACGCGGCTACGATGACTGTGCGCGCAAGGCACGGCTTAACAGTTACGCCGCGGGACCATGTGGTCGACCTCGCCCGAGGCGATCGGCATCGGGATCCGGTCCGGGTAGGCCGCGCAGCGATAAGTCCGCCGATCGAAGTGGCGACACTTCACGCAGCCAGGCCATTCGTCGGAGCGCGCGGATCGCACCCAATCCGCTGAGGCGTCAGTCCGGGATGATCCGAATGGTGCGGACGTCGAAGACGATGATGTCGGCTTCTTGGTTGGCACGGTTGAAGTCCGCTCCCTTCACGATGATCCCGTCGAATCCCCGGGCCAGGACCTCCTGGAGGATGGCGTCCGGATCATCGGCGACGACACCCCAATTCTGAACCAGGTCGGGGAATTCGTCCAGGGGGACAACCAGGGGGTTTTCGAGCCTGACTGCCGCCGGCACCACACCCGGCCCATAGCGCTCGATCGGCTGGCTGGAGAGGGAGAATCCCCGGCCGAAGACGGCCGTCCGGTTCCTCCACAAGTCGATGCCCCGCTCGATGATGTGCTCCCGCGATTCCCGCGAGGCGCCGTGGAAGACGGGAGCCGTGAGCACCGAACCCCCCGCGGAATGTCGCGACGTCGTCCGGGCGGATCAGATAAGGCTTGAGCCGCTTACCCGGCCTTCCGCGGGAAAGATCCAGTCGCTCCATCCGGCCCACGCCACCCGACCGCGGATCAACCCCTCAGGCCGGACCTGCTCGGGATGGCGGCGCGCCAGGGCCTCCATCCGGGCCGAATCGGGTCGGTGACGACGACGCACGGGCCCCCCTCAACGGGGATCCGCTGACGTCTTTCCCGGTCCTCGTCCGCTGCCGTCACGATGGTGCCAGGGCGACTCTCTCGGCTCGTGCGGCGGCCGCCGCCAGCTTCTCCACCGCGGCGATCAGCTTGCTCGCCTGCGGTCCTTTGCGTAATTCCTCCAGCTCCTCGCTCGTCAGCGACTGGAAGAAGTCCTCCTTCGAAAGACCGGCCGGACTAAGGATTCTCGCCAATGTATCCTCGGGCAGGTAGTGCCCGCGCTCGATGACCGATTCCGTGACGGCATCGGCGCCGAAGCGGCGGATGAGGACACCCGGCGTCTCGAAGAAGATGACTTCCAGGCCCGGTACGAAAACGAAGACGTCGCAATGAGCCGCCGTCGAGATCAAGTGCAACATCCCCAGGGCCACCTCGCGTTCTTTCGCCGCTTTCCTGGGACTGAACGTCTCCCCATCGATCACGACCATGAGCGGACCGCCCTCGCGAAACAGGACGCTGCGACCCACCGCGGCGAGCGAAGCGGTCCCCTCGCCCATGTAGAACTGGAACGAACAATCCGTCAGGGTGCTGAAAAGCCCTTCCAGAAGGGTCGCATCGGGATCACCTTTCACCAGGACGTTGAGCCGGACCATCGTTTCACCTCCTCGCTCGGAAACCCAGTGACTGATCCGTCATGCCATACATAGACAAGTCGTTGTACTTCCTGACCAAGCGAGCCTTGAAGTCCCTGGCCTCGAGCGCGACCTCGACATCGTCGCCCGACCAGAGCGTAATCTGATGAGGGACCGCGAAGCTGGCGAGGATCAGGGCCGGTTCCGTGAACGCGCCCGTGATGAAGACGCAGCCCATGGTCACGGGGGGGCGTCGCAAGAGCTGGTTCCTCATCTTGGCGACCGCCTCGAAGTCGACCGAGTCCCGATCTTTGCATTCTATCAAGAAGGGGGTGTCTCCGAGGAAGACCATCCCATCGATCTGTTCGATGATCGCTCCCTCTGGCGGCACGTCATAGGCGTATTCGACGCGAAGGCCGGACAGCTCGAATCCCCGGACCACCAGGTGTTCGAAAGCCCGGCCGGGGTCCCACTCCGGAGTCTCGCCGTCCTGGATCTGTCGCCAGAGGCGGCGCAGGGCCTCCCAGGAGAGCCCTTGCGCTCGCGTCTTGTACTCCAGCGCTTTCCCGCTCGGCTTGGCCACGACGGACCTCCCTATCCCATCAGGCGGACGTCCTCAGCAGCGCACGAATGATCTCCGCGATCGCCGGGGTCTTGACGGGCTCATCGCCGAGCGGGACATACGCCTTCCTGGCGTCGACGATCCGGACTTGCTTGCGATGGCGGCGCGCCAGGGCCTCGATCCGGGCCGAGTCACGGTAGCTGAGCACGACGTACTGGCCTTCCTCGACGTGGATCCGCTCCAGCTTCCAGGCGCCGGCCAGGATCCGCAGCTCGGTCTCGGTCAAGAGGTTCTCCGCGGGGCGGGGCAGGGGACCGAAGCGGTCGATCAGCTCCTGGCGGAAGTCGGCCAGATGGTTGAGCGATCGCAGCCGCGCCAGCCGGCGATACAGCTCCAGCTTCAGCCGGGCGGCCGGGACATAGTCGCGCGGGAAATAGGCCCGCCAGCCCAGCTCGACCGAGCAATCAAACAGCGGCTTCTCGGGCTGATTGGTCAGCGCCCGGGCGGCGGATTCCAGGAGCGAGCAATACAGCTCGTAACCGACGCTCTCGATGTGCCCGGATTGCTCGGCGCCGAGGATGTTGCCGGCGCCGCGGATCTCCAGGTCGCGCAGCGCGATCTTGAAGCCGGCCCCCAGCTCGGTGAATTCCTCGATCGCCTTGAGCCGCTTCACCGCGTTGGGCGCCAGGGACTTGTCGGACTCGATGAGCAAGTATGCATAGGCCCGGTGCTTGTAGCGGCCGACCCGGCCGCGAAGCTGGTGCAGGTCGGCCAGGCCGTACTTATCTGCCTCGTTGATGAAGATCGTGTTGACGTTGGGGATGTCCAGGCCGCTCTCGATGATCGTGGTGGCGACCAGGATGTCGTACCGTTTCTGGATGAAGGCCAGCATCGTCCGCTCGAGCTGTTCGCCGCCCATCTGGCCGTGGCCGATCGCGATCCGCGCCTCCGGGACCAGCGACTGGATCTTGTCGGCGAGGGTCTCGATGTCGTAGATCCGGTTATGGACGAAATAGATCTGGCCGTCGCGGTTCAGCTCGCGGTGGATGGCCCGCTTGATGGTCTCGCCATCGAAGCGCGAGACGCGGGTCTCGATCGCCTTGCGGTCGGGCGGGGGCGTCTCCAGGTTGGAGATGTCGCGGATGCCCAGCAGGCTCATGTGCAAGGTCCGCGGGATCGGCGTGGCCGAGAGGGTCAAGACGTCGACGGTCGCCCGCAAGGTCTTGAGCCATTCCTTGTCCTCGACGCCGAACCGCTGCTCCTCGTCGATGACCACCAGGCCCAGGTCCTTGAAGGCGATGTCCTTCTGAAGGATGCGGTGGGTGCCGATGAGGATGTCGACGGACCCGGCGGCCGTGCGCTTGAGGACCTCGCGGACTTCCGGGCGGGGGCGAAAGCGGTTGACGACCTCGATGGTGAACGGGAATTCGGCCATCCGCGCGGCGAAGCTGCGGTGGTGTTGCTCGGCCAGGATGGTCGTCGGCACCAGCACGGCCACCTGCTTGCCGGCGTCCACCGCCTTGAACGCCGCGCGGATGGCGATCTCCGTCTTGCCGTAGCCGACGTCGCCGCAGATCAGGCGGTCCATCGGCTTGCCCTGGGCCATGTCGCGCTTCACCGCGGCGATGGCCGCGAGCTGGTCGGGCGTCTCCTCGTAGGGGAAAGCCGCCTCGAACTCGGCCATCCAGTGACTGTCCTCGGCCGGGTAGGCGAACCCCGGCCGGCTGGCCCGCTGGGCCTGGATGTCGATCAACTCCTGGGCCAGATCGACCACCGCCTCGGCGACCCGCTTCTTCCGTTTCTCCCAGGTCGATGAGCCGATCCTGGAAAGGGTGGGCGCCGCCTTGCCGCCGCCGACGTACTTTTGCACCAGGTCGATCTTGGCGATCGGGACATACAGCTTGGTCCCCTCGGCGAACTCCAGCAGCAGCGTTTCCTCGTCGTGCTCGTCCGACCGGGGCATGAGGTGCAGGCCGCGGTAACGGGCGATCCCGTGGTTGACGTGGACGACCAGGTCGCCTTCATTCAGGTCGAGGAAGCTGTCGATCGCCCGGCTCTCGTAGCGGCGGCGCGTGACGGCTCGGCGCACCTCCGCGCGGGCGAAGAGCTCGTGGTCGCCGATGACCAGCGTGTGGGCATCGATCAGGTGGAATCCCGATCGGACCCGGCCGACGGTCAACAGCAGCCGGTCCGACCGCGCCAGCTCGGTGTCGGAGAAGACCTCGCCCAGCCGCTCGACCTCCGCCGCGTTGTGGCAGGCGATGAGCACCCGGTCGCCGGCCGCGGCGCTGTCCAGCTCGGCCTTGACCTTGGCCAGGTCGCCGGAGAACCGTTCGACGCTCTCGATCCGCAGGTGGCAGGTCGTTTCGAGCGAATCGGCGGCCAGCGTGGAGACGGCGATCGAGGGGAACCGGATCAGCCGCTCGAAGCCGGCCTCGACGGTGAACAGTCCCCGCGGGTCATCGACCCGGCCGAGATAGTGCCGCCCCTCCTCGCGAAGGTCGGCCGGCTCCAGCAAGGTGACCCAGGTCCCCTCCGGGAAGAAATCGGCCGGGTGGCCGAAATCCGCCGGATCCGCCTCGGCCAGGCCCAGCGCCGCCGTCAGGCTGACGGACGTCCACCGATCGAGTGAGCGCTGGGATTCGACGTCGAAGGGCCGGATCGACTCGACCTCGTCACCGAAGAACTCGATCCGCACCGGGTCGGACGAGTCGGTGGGAAAGACATCGAGAATCCCGCCGCGCAGGCTGAACTCGCCGGGGACCTCGACGACCTCGGCCCGGGTCATCCCGCGCTCCAGCAGCCAGGCGGTCAGTTCCTCCACCGGCACCGCCTCGCCCACGGCGACGACCCGCGACATCCGGGCCAGGGCGTTGGGCCTGGGCACCGGCTGGAGCATGGCCTGGAACGGCGCGACGACCAACCGAGGGGGTTGCGGCCCTCGTAGACGCTTGAGCACCCGCAACCGCCGGCCGAAGACCTCATCCGAGGCGCTCAGCTCGCGCGGCAGGCGTTCCCACGCGGGGAAGACCTCGGGCGTGATCCCCGCGAAGGTCGCCACGTCATCCCGGAAGTCATCCACATCGCCCACATGGGCTAGCAGGACCACCAGCGTCGTGGGTGCATGCAGCCCCAGGGCCGCCGCCGTCAGGGCCGCCGCCGAGCCCCAGGCCCCGTCGATGGTGGCGCTGCGGCCGTTCTTCAACGCCGCCAGGACCTCCGGGAATCCCGGGGCGCGCTGGATCAGCCGCGTGATGTCCTTGAGGCCCCGGACCGGCGAACCGGCGATCTGTCGTGTCGAACTGTCTGGCATCGGTTGGGTGTGCGGCTCGTGGTTGGTGGCCAGAATCAGAATCGAGACACACGCCACCGACCACCCGCCACGAGCCACTATGGAGGAATTCTAGGCAGCGGCCCACGATCCGGCCATTGGGCTGCCGATGGATGGTTCCCGCGGCGTGCTGCCCGTTGCGGCAGCGGAGGCAGCGCATGGGCCGGATCGAGCCGCGCCGGCACAGGCCAGTCGTCCTTGAGAGTCGAACACACGATGCGATCGATCACATCGAGGAGATCGTCGAGGTTGCAGGGCAGATCCAGGCAGGCGGTCGCGCCGCTGGCCCGGGCGGCGGCGACGATCGTGCGGTCGGCGAACCCGGCCAACGCGAGGATGGGGCCGGTCTGGAGCGCGCGGCGCTCCAGCCGGTGGGCCCAGCTCGGTTCCAGCACGGGCACCTCCCAGATCGTCAAGACCCGTTGACCCTGAGACGCGGCCGGCCTGCGGGATCGCGGGCCTTCGCCGATCTCCCGCTCCTCAATCGCTTCGGCCCGATAACCGGCTGCCCGGCAGGCCTCGACCAGGGCCAGACCCAGCTCGCGATCGCCCGCGGCGACCTCGATGCGAACGGCCCCGCGATCGCTTGCGGCAGGTCCACGGACCTGGCTGGCGTCTCTCAGGCGGTCGACCTGGCCCGGCAGGACGTCCCGCGCCGTCGCCTCCCACAGGACGAGATCCACCAGCCGGCTCCAACGCTCCAGTTCCTCGTAACGAACGTAAGGACTGATACATAGGATCAGAGCCGGCACGGGCCGGGGGTTCTTGGCATCGCGCCAGGCCGCCAGCCGCTCGGCGTCCGGCCCCGTGAGATGATTCCGGTGCAGGACAATCACCCGCGGCGGGCGCGCGCCATCGAAGGGGCGCTCGGGCAGATCACCGGGGTTGTGCAGCCGGTGGACACCCGAGGACTCCGGCAACGCCGCGGCGATCGAGACGACCCAGGGATCGTCCAGGTCACCCAGGAACCAGATGGGGCGTTCGGCTCCGTCCATCGATCGCCGCCCCTCCCTGCTCCGTCACCCTGCCCCGGAGGATGTGTCCTCGCACCCGAGGAAAATGGAACCGGGGGTAAACCTAACAGATCGGCAGGATTGCGGCAATGCGAGCCGATTCCGCCGGATCCGTTCCTCCAGGCCGTCGTCGGCGATGACGCTGTGACAACAGGGCATTTTCCTGCTGGCTGCTCGACGCGTCTCGCCGGCCGCGCGCCGGCCTGCGGACCGCGGAGCGGTGTCGGGTGCTGGACCTGCGGCTGGAGGGGCCCACGCGGGAGGAGATCGCCCAACGCTTGCGGTGCGCCGAGCGGACGGTGAATCCGGCAGGCCGAATTGAGGAGGATTCTGGAAAAAGTTGTATCGGAACGCGCGACAACCGGCATGATAAGGAGATTCGCGTCGAGCGGGAGGGATGAAGATGGGGTATCACCGGCTGGCGCTTCCGGACCTCGGCCGCATCTTCCGGGGGGAGACGGTCTCCGGGCTCTCGGAGTGGCAGTTACTCGAGCGTTATCTCCAACGGCGCGATGAGTCGGCCTTCGAGGCGCTGGTGACCCGGCACGCGCCGATGGTGCTGGGGGTCTGCCGGCGGATGCTCGGGGATGCTTTGGACGTTGAGGACGCGTTCCAGGCGACGTTCCTGGTGCTGGTGCGCCGGTCGCGGCAACTCGGCCCGCGGGACGCGATCGGTCCCTGGCTCCATGGTGTGGCCGTGCGCGTGGCCCTGCGGGCGCGGAGCCGGGCGGCGCGGCGGCGGCGGCATGAGCCGATCACCCTCGAATTCCCGGCCATCGCGCCGGTCGATCCGCGCCCGGACCCCGAGCTGGGCGAAATCCTGGACCAGGAATTGAGCCGGCTGCCCGCCAAGTATCGTTCACCGCTGGTCCTCTGTTATCTCGAGGGTCGGACGCATGAGGAGGCGGCGCAGCAGCTCCAGTGGCCGCTGGGCACGCTCAAGGGGCGATTGGCCCGGGCGCGAATCCTCATGCGCTCCCGGCTCGCCCGCCGGGGACTTTCCCCGACGGCCGGCGCGGTGGCGATCCTCCTGATCCCGGACGCGACCGCCGCGCTCCAGCACCCTCTGGTCGAACGGACCGTCCGGTCGTCCTGGAAGCTCGCTTCGGGTCAAGCCCTGTCTCAAGTCGTTTCCGCCTCGATCACCTCGCTCGTTCAAGGAGTCCTGGTCACCATGGTCTTCGATCAACTGAAGTGGGTCGGGCTGGCCGTCCTCGTCGGCGGACTGGCGTGGACCGGGGCCGCCGCGCTGGCCCGGCAGGATCAGCAGCCGCAAGTCAAAGAGACGCCGGCTGTTGCGAGAGACTTGGCCGACCCGGCCGGCGCGAAGGAGCCGTCCAAAGCGGCGACTGCAAGCCCGGCTTCACCAGCCCTCCGCATGGAAGCCGAGAAGCCGCCACCGCCGGCCGATCCCCGCGGAGAGCTCGTGCAAGCCGCGCGGGCGGCGTACCGAACGGCTGCTCAGCAACAACGCCAGGGTATCCAGGTGTCGCTGACACAGGTCTACGACGCGTCGCGGCGCTGGATGAATGCCGAGCTCGAGGGCGCGAGTACCCCGGCCGCCAAGGTCGCCGCGGTCGCGGCACACCTGGACCGGGTCCGGGATCTCCTCCGTTTCGCAGGGGGGGAAGGCCGTCCCCATCTGATCGCGGCCGACGTGGCCCAGGCCAAAGCCTACGTCGCCGAAGCCCAGCTCTGGCTCGCCCAGGCCAGGTCCAGCCCGGCCGAGACGGGATCGGAAGCCGGGGACGGGCCGGGCAAGGACCCCAGGTCGCGGCGAATCCTGGCCAAGCTCGACGAGCCGATCGCCATGAACTTCCCGGCCGAGACTCCGCTGGACGAGGTGCTCAAACACATCCGCGACTCGACCAAATCCTCCGAGATGCCCAAGGGCCTTCCGATCTACGTCGATCCGATCGGATTGCAGGAAGCCGAGCGGTCGTTGAATTCGACCGTGAGCATCGACCTGGAGGGCGTCCCGCTGCGCAGAACATTGCAGTTGGTCCTGGCCCAGCTCGGGCTGATTTATCACATCGAGGATGGAATGCTCTATATCACGTCAGACGACTCCGAACAGTTACCCCTGCCCCCGTCGATTCGGCGGCCGTCCCCGATCCTGGAACGGGTCGCGAAAGCCGAACGGGGTGAGCTGAGCCTGGAAGAGATGAAGCAGTTGATCGAGGAGCTGAAGATCCGCGACATCGTCCGGAGGCTCGGTTCGGGCGAGCCCGAGGAGACCAAGGCGGAACGCAGCGGCGACGAAGCGAGCCGGGATCGCCAGCAGATGAACCTCCTGCTCAAGGAGGTCCGCGAGCTGATCGGGCTCTTGAAGGCCGAGCGACAGGCTCAGAAAACGCCGGTCGCCAGGTAGGACGCGACGGGACACGATCGGCGATTGGTCCGGGGCGGCTGGGGTGGAGTGCGGACCGTTGCCGGGTCGACTGCCGCGGGCGTACAATCAACCGGCTCGCGTCCCTGACCGTTGAAGGAGGAATCCGGCATGGCGTTGCCTCAAATCGGAGTCGTCGGGTCCGGGATGATCCTGGAAGACCAGAACGGGCCGGCCCTGGCGCAACTGGTGCGCCGCGGCGTTCTCGGGCAAGTCCATATCGCTGCCCAGGGCAGCGCCAGCCTCCGGAGACTGCTCGGCCTTCCCTGGTGGCGCGCGCGGTTCCCGGATCTGCCGCAGGGGTGGGTCAGGACCTATCCCCCGCTGGAGACCGATGAGCGCGTGCGGCGGTCGGACTTCTACCGCGAGATGTATCGAGCCCTGCCCCCCGGCAGCATCGTCATGATCGCCGTCCCCGACTCGGCCCATGAGACCTTGATCCTCGAGGCCCTCGAGGCCGGCTTTCACGTCGTGACGGTGAAATCGTTGTGTACCCGTTACGACGCCACGCGGAGGATCCGCGATCTCGCCTGGGAAAAGGGCCTCTTCGTCGGCATCGATTTTCACAAACGCTGGGACACTCGCGCGTTGATCGCCCGCGCACACTGGAAGGACGGTTACTACGGCGTCCCCCGGGCGGCCCGTGCCACCATGATCGAAGCCGACTCCTACATCCGCTCCGGCAGCCCGTTCGAAAAGCACTTCGTCCCCGAGACCTCGGATCCGGCAACCTACGTGGGCTGTCACTACGTCGACCAGTTCGGTTGGTTCACCGGTTTGCGCCCCAAGCAGGTGGTCGTCAACGGGGTGTTGGGGCAGTTCGAGTCGGGAACCCCCTGCTATTCCTGGGCGGCCACGCAACTGACCTATGACCACTGCGTCTTGCAGATCATCAACGGACTCCAGCATGCCGGCGATCATCGGGGCCGCAACCATCAAGGACTCGAGATCTGGGGTTACAATCCCCGCGATGCGCGCGGCACCTACTTCTGCCACCTCGATCACCTGCGGGGCATGGACTACGTCTTCTGCCGGGATCGCAATCCCGGCCGTCCGACCGACGCCGGGAGTGATTACGTCGGCTTCATCCCGCGCTCGGACGGCAGACCCGGCCAGGAGATGGTCGGCTACGGATGGCGCGCCATCGAAGCGCTGGTGAACGCGGCGATCCGGGTCCAGGACCAGAGCGACCTGACCGCACGGCAAAAACTCCTGGCCGAGATCGACTCCGCCAACCTCATCCCCACGCCGGCGAACACGGCTTACCTCGGGCTCGTGTACCAGGCGATGCGGGAATCGATCCAGGAACACGGGATGCCCGTGGTCATCGACTACGACCGCGGTGTGACACGCTACCGAACGGCCGGGGGTTCGGACCGTGCCCCGGGGGATCTCGGCTCGGGTGCGCATCGGTCGGGTTAACGGATTTTAGAATTCCAGATTCCAGAATTCCAGATTCCAAATGGAGGAAGATTCCAGAATCCCGGGATTCCAAGGTTCCGATGGGGATGGGTCGGTAGTCGGGAAATCCTGCCACGTTCGGGAGGTTCTTCATGGGTCGAGAGTTTCCTCTGATCCCAAGACGGGTTGCTCAAGTCAGCACGACCCATCGCCGGATCGTGACGCCGATTCCGGTTCCGGAGTCGATTCCTCGACTCGAGCGGTTGCGCCGGCACGAGCCGGCGTCGATGGGGGGCCAGCCGCCCGTCATCTGGCATGAAGGGGACGGCTTCACCATCCGCGACCCGTACGGCAACCAGTGGATCGACTTCTCGGCGGGCGTGCTCGTGGCCTCGATGGGTTACGGGCACCCCCGGGTGGTGGAGGCGATGCGGCAGCAGCTCGCGACCGGGCTGTACCACACCTACTGTTTCGCCAACCAGGCCCGGATCGAGCTGGTCGAGACGATCGCGGCCCTGGCGCCGCCGCCGCTGGAGAAGGTGTTCCTGCTGTCGACCGGGTCCGAGGCGACCGAATGCGCGATGAAACTCGCCTTCACGTACGCGATCCGGAACGGACACCGCGGGAAGACCCACTTCGTCACGTTCGAAAATGCCTTTCACGGCCGGACCCTCGGCGCCCAGCTTGCCGGCGGCACGCCGGCCCTGAAAGACTGGATCCCCGGATCCCACCCCGAGTTCGTGCAGGTTCCCTTCCCCGACGGGTTCCGGACCCCGGACACCTCGTTCGAAGTGTTCGAGCGGAGCCTCGCAAAGCTCGGGGTGGCCGCCGATTCGGTCTGCGGCGTGATGACCGAGACGTACCAGGGCTGCAACGCCCAGATGTTCCCGGTCGAGTATGCGCAGCGGCTGCGCCAGTGGTGTGACAGGCACCAGGCGCTGTTGATTTTCGATGAGATCCAGGCCGCGTTCGGCCGGACCGGGACGATGTTCGGGTTCCAGCACCTGGGTGTCTCACCCGATCTGATCACCTGCGGCAAGGGCATCTCCGGGGGAATGCCGCTCTCGGCCGTGGTGGGGCGTCGGGAGGTGATGGACCTGTATGGTCCCGGGCAGATGACCAGCACCCACACGGCCAACCCGATCTGCTGCGCGGCCACGCTCGCCAACCTGCGCGCCCTCGCGGACGAGGACGCCGTGGGCAATGCGGCCCGGCTGGGACCGATCCTGGCCCAGGCGTGTGCCTCGATGCGCGGCGCCGCCAACGGCCGGATCGGTCAGGCGGCCTCGATCGGTCTGGTGGCTGCGCTCCAGTTCGTCGTCCCCGGCACCACCACACCGGACCACGATACCGCCTGGGAGGTCGTGCGGAAGTGCGCGGAATCCGGTGTGATGTTGTTCGCCCCGGTGGGAGTCGGTGGCGGCGCGATCAAGATCAATCCGCCCCTGATCATCTCCAGGGAGGCTCTCCTCGAAGGGCTGGACGTGGTTGCTGACGCGGTCCGGGAGTTCTGCACGAGCTGAGTGCGACCGCGTCTGCGAGCCCAGCGCCGAGGAATTGTCACCAGGCGATGCGCAGGAACCCGTGACGCTGCTTGTGGACATGGGTAACATGGGCTCTCGTCAACCGATCATTCTCTGTTGCCGGTTCCTGGAGGCGACTCCCATGCCACGGCTATCCCTGGGGCGGATCCGGCGACCTGCCCCCCGAGCTGGCCTTGTGGTTAATCGGACTGGCCGTGGAACCGCTCTGGAAGCCACCGGGCCAACCCACGCGCAATCCCAAGGTGGAGCGGTGCAACGGCCTGGCTCAGCAGTGGGGCGAGTTGCACCGCCGCGCCGACAATCGCCAGGCGGCCCGGGTGCTGGCCTGGGCCGGCCGGATCCAACGCGAGGAGTACCCGGCGATCCGGGGTCGGACCCGCCGGGAGGTCCTCCCGCACCTGAGCACGCCGCGGCGGGTGTACCGACGGTCCCACGAGGCGGCGCTGTGGGATCTCTCCCGCGTGGACGCGTTCCTGGCCCGGGGGGCTGGAGGCGGCGCGTCGATCGCAAGGGACGGATCTCGATCTCTGGGCTTGGCCGATCGGTCGGTCGGGCTTGGGCTCACCAGGACGTGGTGCTGCGGTTCGCGGCGTCCTCACGGTGCTGCATGGTCTCCGATCCAGATGGGGAACTCATCAAGCAGATTCCGGCGAGCGAACTGACCCGGGAGCGGATCCTGGCCCTGGCGGTCAGCCGCCGCAGGTCGCGATGACAGATGTCATGGTCCAAACGTTCCCGCGTATCGCATGGTGCCAACCTGACCGCGCGTGACAGGAAAGACTGACCTACATAGTCCGAGGGGTTATCCGCGATGGTCGAGCATCTGATCCCCGCGACGATCATCGGGAGCTGGTCGTTGCCGGGCTGGTTCGAGACGTTCGTCGCCGAGGTGAAGGCGCACCCGGAGCGGTTCGGCAGCTTCGACCGCGAGGAGGCGACGCGGGACGCCGTGCGCCTGGCCGTCGAGGATCAACTCCGCGCCGGGCTGGACCGGATCAGCGACGGCGAGATGCAGCGGGTCGATTTCAACCTGGGCTTCTACGAGTTCCTCGACGGCATCGAGCCGATCCCTCGGGCGCGGCGATGGGGTGCTCCGGCCCACGATCAACGCGACCGTTATCGTTGCATCGCGCCACTGGCCGCCCCCGGCGGCCTGGGGGTCGTGGCCGAGTACCGCCGGCTCCGGGAGGCTACCGCGGCCCCGGTCAAGATGCCGGTCCCCGGGCCGTTCACCCTGGCCGGCTGCCTCGACGGCGGCACGGTCTACTCCGACCGCGGCGCGGTCACCGCCGCGCTGGTCCCGATTGTCCATGCCGAGCTCAAGGCGCTGGCCGCCGCCGGGGTCGACTTCATCCAGCTCGACGAGCCGAGCTTCGCCTGCCATCCCCAGGATCCCGAAGCCTTCCTGGATGTGATCGCGCGCACCGTCGCGGGAGTGGGCTCTTACATCAGTATGCATATGTGCTTTGGCAACTACCGCGCCCGCGCGGTCGGGCACCGGTCGTACCGGCCGCTCTTCCCCCACCTCGGCCGCGCCGCGGTCAACCAGCTCGCGCTCGAATTCGCCAGCCGGGAGATGGCCGAGGTCGAGCTGCTGGCGCAGTTGCCCGAAACGATGGACATCGCCGTCGGGCTGGTCGACGTCAAGAATACGTGGATCGAACCCCCCGAGCTGGTCGCCCAGCGACTACGGACCGTCCTGCGATACGCCGACGCGGCGCGCGTCTCGGTGACCCCTGACTGCGGCTTCTCCCAGACGGCGCGGCATGTCGCGGTGGCCAAGGCCCGGGCCATGGTCGAGGGGGTGAAACTCGTGCGCGCCGAGTTGAACCGATGATCGAGCCGGTTCGCCAGGGATCCGAGCTGGTCCAGGAGATCGCAGGGGTGATCCCCACCGCGGGTTCGCTCTGCGTCTGGTGGCTGGGCCAGAGCGGCTTCCTGATCAAGTCGCGGCAGGGACTCCTGGCCATCGATCTCTACCTCTCGGAACACTTGACGGCGAAATACACGGGGACGAACCGCCCCCATATCCGCATGACGCGGGCCCCGCTCCGCGGCGGCGACCTGCGCGGCGTGGACCTGGTCCTGGCCAGTCACAAGCACTCCGACCACCTCGATCCGGGGACCGTGCCCGACCTCCTGGCCGCCTCGCCGCGCGCCGTGCTGGTCCTCCCCGAGGCGATCCGGGAGTACGCCCGTGGCCTGGGACTCCCGCCCGAGAGGCTGGTCGGCCTCGACGCCGGAGGCGCGTTCGAGGGCGCCGGATTCCGGGTGCGCGCCCTGCCGTCGGCCCATGAGCGGCTCGACGTCGACCCTGCGGGCCACCACCTGTATCTGGGGTACGTGGTCGAGGCGGAGCGGTTGAGGCTTTATCATAGCGGTGACAGCCTGGCCTATGACGGTCTGGCCGACCGGCTGGAGGGCGATCGGTTCGATGTCCTCTTCCTGCCGATCAATGGCCGGGACCCGGCGCGCGGGGTGCCGGGGAACATGTCGGCCGCGGAGGCGGTCGACCTGGCGGCCCGGGTCCGGCCCCGCTTCCTCGTGCCGCACCATTACGACATGTTCACTTTCAACACAGTCCCCGTTGCGACGTTTGCCTCGGAGGCCCGGCGGCTCCCGGAGGGAGTTTCGCCCCGGGTCCTCCGGTGCGGGGAGCGCTGGGAGATCACGCCGTGAGCATCACGCTGGGGATCGACATCGGGACCTCCGGGACCAAGACGCTGGCCATCGACGAGCGGGGGACGATCGTGGCCTCGTCGACGGCGGAGTATCCCTGCGACCATCCACGGCCGGGATGGTCCGAGCAGGATCCGGAGCACTGGTGGGTGGCGACGGTGGAGACGGTGCAGCAGGTGCTGGGATCGGGTCGGTTCCACCCGGAGGACGTGGCCGGGCTGGGCCTGAGCGGCCAGATGCACGGCTCGGTCTTCCTCGATGCTGCGGGTCGGGTCCTTCGCCCCGCGTTGTTGTGGAACGACCAGCGGACGGCGGCGGAGTGCCGGGAGATCGAGGAGAAGGCCGGGGGCCGGGAGGCCCTGATCCGCCTGGTCGCCAACCCGGCCTTGACGGGGTTCACCGCGCCGAAGCTCTTGTGGGTCCGGCGCCATGAGCCGCAGAACTGGGATCGGGTCCGGCAGGTCCTGCTGCCGAAGGATTACATTCGCTACCGGCTGACCGGTACGTTCGCGACCGAGGTGAGCGATGCCTCCGGCACCCTGCTGCTCGATGTGGCCAATCGCCGATGGAGCCGCGAGCTCCTGGACAAGCTGGGGATCGATCCAGCGCTCTTACCGCCGTGCTTCGAAAGCCCGGAAGTCTCGGCCGCGGTGAGCGAGCTGGGAGCCGGCGCGACCGGGCTGCGGGCGGGAACACCGGTGGTCGGCGGCGGCGGCGATCAGCCGGCCGGGGCGGTGGGCAACGGCATCGTGCGCCAGGGAGTGGTCTCGGCGACGATGGGGACCTCGGGCGTGGTCTTCGCCCACACCGATCAGCTCGGCTTCGACCCGTTGGGCAGGCTCCAGCGCGGCTGCCACGCGGTGCCGGGCGCCTGGCACGTGATGGGAGTCGTCCTGGCGGCGGGGGGGAGCTTCCAGTGGTTCCGCAACGAGCTGGGCAAGGCCGAGGTCGCCCTGGCCAAGCAGCGGGGCGACGACCCGTATTTCCTCCTGACCGCCGAGGCCGCACTCGTCGGGCCGGGCGCCGAGGGCCTGTTCTTCCTCCCCTACATGACGGGCGAGCGCACCCCCCACTTCGACCCCAACGCCAAGGCCGCCTGGATCGGGCTGACCGTCCGGCACGGCCGCCCGCACCTGATCCGCAGCCTGCTCGAAGGGGCGACCTTCGCCATGCGCGACAGCCTGGAACTGATCCGCGAGATGGGAGTCGCGATCGAACAGGTGCGGGTCTCCGGCGGCGGCGCGCGCAACGTCCTCTGGCGTCAGATCCAGGCCGACATCTACGGTTGCGATGTTCATACGCTCAACTCGACCGAGGGGCCGGCCTTCGGCGTGGCGCTGCTCGCCCAGGTCGGCACGGGCGGGTTCGCCTCGGTCCCCGAGGCCTGTGACGCCACCATCCGGGCCGTGGACTCCACCCGGGTGGATCCCGCGGCCAGGTCCTACTATGACCGCGCCTATGGCGTCTATCGCCGGCTCTATCTCGACCTTCGCGACTCATTCCAGGCGATCAGCGCGCTGGTCCAGGAGCCGTGAGCCGACACCACGGGAGACCTCGCTTGGCACGGAAATCGAAGCGATCGTCGGCGCCGACCCAGAGAATGGGCAGGAACGGAGAGGCTCGATCCGCGAGTCCACTTCCTTCGCCTCCGGCCACTCCGCCCGCGGGGGTCGCACCCATCGTGGTGCCGGAGACCACCCCAGCCGGTCGCGGGTTGCGGGTTCGGCTCGTGACAAGCCTGGCCGTGATCGGGCTCTTGACGGCGCACTATGCCCTGGCCGCCCGCAGCCTGGTGGAGGAGAACCCGACGGTCGACGAGGTGGTGCATCTGCCGGCGGGCGTCACCTACTGGCAGCAGGGGACGTTTCGCCTGTATCACCACAATCCGCCGCTGTTCAAGCTGGTGGCCGCGCTGCCGGTGGTGCTGGCCCGGCCGGTCACCGAGCCGCTCTACACCCTCCAGAGCTGGCGGTCGCCTGACCCGTCGCCGACGACCTTCTCGCAGTCGTTCGCGCGGTTCAACATCCCGCGCTACTTCGAGCTGTTTCAGCTCGCGCGCCTGACCATGCCCATCTTTTCCATCATCGGGGGCCTGGTCGTTTTCGCCTGGTCGGCGCGACTTTACGGCAACGGGGCCGGGCTCCTGAGCCTGGCACTCTGGGTCTCTTGCCCCAACATCCTGGCCCACGCGCGGCTGATCACCTCGGACGTGTGCTCGACCGCACTGGGCGCCGGGGCGACCTATGTCTTCTGGCGATATCTCCAGCGGCCGACCTGGCGCTGGGCCGCGGCCGCGGGACTGGCCTTGGGACTGGCCCAGTTGAGCAAGTTCAGCATGCTGCTCCTTTATGCGATCTGGCCGTTCCTCTGGCTGGTCCGGCTTGGCCTGGCCGGCATTCCGGCGGACGCGCTCGGCCGGCCGTCACGAGGCATCCTCCGGTTTCTCGGGCAGGCGCTGGCCCAGGGGGCCGCGATCGTTGCCGTGAGCATCCTCACGATCGACGCCGGGTACTTCTTCGAGGGCGTCGGGATCCCGCTGGGCAAGTTCGAGTTCGGCTCGCGGACCTTGACGCGGCCACTCACCTCGGACCTTGTGCGGCCACGCAGCAAGAACCTCCTGTATGACACGGCCTGGCAGTTCCGGATCAACCGCTTCCGCGACACCTGGCTGGGCCGCCTGCCGTCGCCGTGGCCGGAACACTATCTCCTGGGATTCGACGAGCAGAAGATCGAGACCGAGGGGATCCCCCAGCGTTTCGTCAAAGCTGTGCGGACCAACACGGTCGCCGAGGAGCGCCTTCGTCCGGAAACCGCGCACGAGGTCAAGGACGCCTACGCCGTCTATCTCAACGGCGTGCTCCGCCGGACCGGCTGGTGGGATTACTACCTGCGCGCGCTCCTGTACAAGGTCCCGGAAGGCACGTGGATCCTGGTTGGCCTCTCGCTGGTGACGCTGGTGTTGGTGAGGCGATCGCGGGCCGAGTGGTTCGACGAGATCGCGCTCGGGACCGTGCCCGTGGTCATCCTGTTCTCGATGACCGTCCTGACGGATATCAACCTGGGCTTGCGCTACGTTCTCGCAATTCTTCCCTACGTCTTCATCTCTGTGGGAAAGGTCGTTCCCGGGTGCTTGAGCCTCCGGCGGCCGTGGCGGTTCGCGGCGGGATTCCTGGTGGCCGGATCGCTGGGGCTGACCATCGGGGCCTCGGTCTGGATTCACCCGCACTATCTCGCCTATTTCAACTGGGCCTCCGGCGGTCCGGACCGTTCGCCTCCCCGGCTGATCGACAGCAATCTGGACTGGGGCCAGGACCTCGTCGCCCTCCAGAAGTGGTGGCGAGAGACCATCCCCAACGAGCCGATCGGGCTGGCCTATTTCGGGCAGATCAACCCGTCAATCTTCGCGATGCGCGGCGAGGCGTTTGCGTGGTTCCTCCCCCCGGTGCGGCCGGGGACGACGAGCCAGTTACCCGGGCAGACGCGTGCCCCGTTGATTGGCCCGGCGCGCACGCTGACCCCGGGCTACTACGCGGTCAGCGCGACGCTGCTCTACGGGCTGCCCTGGCGGCTCTACGATCCGGCGCCCCAAGCCTGGGAGCCGGCCTGGAATGCCCACGGCCTCGAGCCGGATACTCACGATTTCGCCGCCTTCGACTACTTCCGCGAGTTTCAGCCCATCATGCCCCCGATCGGGCACTCGATCTACGTCTATCACCTGACCGAAGCGGACGTTGCACGGGTCGCGGCGAAACTTGAAGGTGCAGCAAGCTGAGCAGGCCGGCGGCGACGGCGAGAGAAGATTTAACCACGAAATACACGAAAGACACGAAAAAAATTTAATGAATTAATAATATGTGATTCATTTTCGTGATATTCGTGTATTTCGTGGTT
This sequence comes from Isosphaeraceae bacterium, assembly GCA_021324445.1. Classification (GTDB taxonomy): domain Bacteria; phylum Planctomycetota; class Planctomycetia; order Isosphaerales; family Isosphaeraceae; genus JAJPJC01. The sequence continues at coordinate 7,650 of JAJPJC010000024.1, read as the reverse complement.
AAATCTTCCGTATCCGTGGTTGATCCTCCCCGTTGGTGGTGATTCAGCCGGGCACGCGGCAAACGTAGACCTGGGCGAGGTCGTCGTCGCGCGTTGGGCCGAAGAAGATTTCGACGTTAAGGCCGGCGTGCCGCAATCGCTCGGGGAAGTCGGCGCCGAATTCGGTGAAGACGGGATAGCCCCAGTCGCCGCCGGGGTGCGCGATCCGTGGGGCGCGGTCCTGGACGCTCCCATCGGGCAGTACGACGGCCCGGGGGAAGGTTTTCGAGGTCTGAGGCAGCACGGGGATCGTGAAGATGTGGCGCCCCCCGGGGGCCAGCACTCGACGGATCTCGCGCAGTGCCGCGTCGAGGTCGGGCACATGCTCGAGTGTTTCGGACGTCAGCACAAGATCGAAGGACGCATCCGAGTAGGTGAGCCTGGTCAAGTCCTCGGACCGGACGCCGCCGATGATGGCCCCGGGTGTGGTACCGGGGTGATAGTCCGAACTGGTGAATCGCGGCAGCCGGCCAAGCGGGTTGTGCAGGCCATCGATGCGGTTGATCTCGGCAACTCTCAGGGCCTGGGATTCGGGATGCTCGACCCACTCGGCCAAGGACCGGGCCGGAGCAGGGGGGGTGCCGACCGGGAAGAGCGTCAGCAAGACCTGCGCGATCCGACGACACCGGAGCTTGGCCCCGCAGTGAGCGCAATCGCTCGACTCCTTGCGTGCCAGGGCCTCGGCCAGCCTGGGCGAGAGTCCCCAGAGCTCTTCCAGCCGTCGCGGAATCACGCGACGGCGATAGAGCATCGGCCGGAATCGCCCGCAGACGACGCAGCGCTCGAAGCGACAGTGCCCGACGGCCTCGAGGTAGTCGTGCGCGACCCAGCCGTAGCGGTGGGCCGTATTCCAGCAGGGCACGAGAATTCGCTTCAGCCAAGCGGGGACCGGGATCGTACGTGGCATGGAATGGCTAAGGTATCCATCGAGTCGCCTCTCTCGGCCAGCTTGTTGAGCCCTCGTCGTGTCCCTATCATACCACAGGAGGAGGTTGAGGAGAGTCGATCAACGGAGGCGGCGACAGCGGGAAGCGACGCGATCTTTTGAATCACGGCGCCGGAGGACCTGGTAACCTCCCCGATTCGGCTTCCCCTCCGACCAGAACCCCAACTCCGAAGGGCTGCACGCGCGTCTATCGAGCCGTCGGAGAGGCCGAGTACCCTCAGATCGTGAGGACAGGGAAGTTCGAGATCGTACCGAACTCGGCTGAGGGCAAGCATTTTGCGGATACCATCGCCGGCGCACGGGCACATGGCGAGGCCCTCCGCGGTCCTGGCCGGGATTCTCTCATCGAGGCGGATGTCCCGGACAATGCGCCGAGTCTCTTTCGGTGGCCGAATCTGGACGGCCGGGGTCCTGCACGATCTGTCCAGATCGATGACTTGAAAGAGGTCCGGCCTCGACTCTGCGAAGGAGGCCAATCATGAGGGCGAAGCTTGCGAGGATCGACTGGGTGCCACAAAGCCAAGGTGGTCGGACGGCGCCTCCCGTCGGCCCGCGTTACGTCGCCCCGGCCAAGTTCGAGTCCGCGGCCGAGGCCTGGAACCGGGAGGCTGGAGCCTGGTGGTCGAGCTGATCGATTGTCCCCAGGAAACCAATCAATGGATGGCCCTGGTCCACTTTCTGGTGGATGACGCGCCTCATGACTTGCTGACTGAGGGTGCGAACTTCGAGCTGTACGAGGGGAAGCGGCGCGGGGCCCGCGGACAGGTCCAGAGCCAGGCCGCGATGGAGCCGAGCTCTCCGTCCGGTCTCGTCCGAGCCAGGAGTGTCCCCTCGCCTGGAACCCCGGGGCCGCACTGAATTACGATAAATCATCCAATCGGCGCAAGTGGAACGAGAGTAATGGGTTGGTCCCAGGGAGTTTGAAAAGGAGATGAGCACATCATGACGATCGAACAGCTTCGGCAGGTCCTTCATGCCGCACCATTCCGGCCGTTCACGATCCATCTGGCGGATGGACGGCAGATCCGGGTGCCACATCCCGACTTCGTGGCGCAATCACACACGGGCCGAACGATCATCGTCACTCATGAGGATGACACATTCAGCATCATCGACCTCCTCCTGGTGACCGAACTGAAGGTCCACAACAGCGCTACCGCGGGTCCGAAGAAAAAAAAGGGCTGATCTGGTCCTTGTGACGGTGGCCTGAGGGTCTCCTCGCCTTGACCCCCGGGCCGTATTGGATTACGATGAACTCATCGAATCGGCGCAAGTGGAACGAGCGCAACTGGTTGATACATCGAAACCTCGGGACGACGAACGATGGCCTATGCGACGACTGTCCAGCGGCACAAGACGCGCGAAGTCGCTGTGGGTGATCACGTGGTCGGTGGCGATCAGCCGATCTGGGTCCAGTCGATGACGACGACCAATACCTTCGATGCCGAGGCCACGCTCGAGCAGATCCACCGCCTCGAGGAGGCGGGCTGCGAGATCGTCCGCGTCACCGTCCCGAAGAAAGACGACGTCGAGGCGGTCAAGCTGATCCGCGACCGGATCCGCATCCCCCTGATCGCCGACATCCACTATGACTACCGGATGGCCCTGGCCTGCCTCGAGGCGGTCACGCCGTCGGGCCGGCCGGCGGTGGACAAGATCCGGATCAACCCCGGCAACATCGGCGGTGAGGAACGGTTCCAGGAGGTCGTCCGCAAGGCGCGGGACAAAGGCATCCCGATGCGGGTCGGGGTGAACTCCGGCAGCCTGGAGAAAGACCTGATCGACAAGTACGGGTTCCCTTGCCCCGAGGCCATGGTCGAGAGCGCCCTGAGGCACATCGAGACGGCCGAGCGGCTGGGCTACCGCCTGATGATTGTCAGCCTCAAGGCCAGCCACGTGCCGACGGCGGTGGAGTGCTACACCCAGTACGCCGCCCGGTGCGACTATCCCACCCACGTCGGGATCACCGAGGCCGGCTCGCGCGAGTATGGCTCGCTCAAGAGCGCCGCGGGCATCGGCGCGATCTTGCTCCGCGGCATCGGCGACACGATTCGCGTCTCGCTGCTGGGCGATCCGGTGCCGGAGATCCAGGCCGGATTCGACATCCTCCGCGCCTGCGACCGGCGCGTCACCAAGCCCGAGGTCGTCGCCTGCCCGACCTGCGGCCGGCTCGACATCGACCTGGAGCGGATCGTCGCCGAGGTCGAGGAGAAGATGAAGAGCCTGAAGAACCCGCTGCGGATCAGCATCCTCGGCTGCCTGGTCAACGGCTTCGGCGAGGCCAAGGAGGCCGACCTGGGTATCGCCGCCGGCTCGGGCAAGGGGATCATCTTCAAGCGCGGCGTGCCCATCCGCCACGTCCAGGAAGGCGAGATGGTCCAGGCCCTCCTCGAAGAGGTCGAGCGGTTCCACGAGGAGACTGTGCCCTTGGCCTCCTACCTGGAAAAAGAAAAGCAGCGCCAGCAGAAGCTGGCGCTGCCGGTGTTGTCCTGAGCCGCGCACACCCGAGCCCGTCAGCTCTGCCGCAGGCCGACCGAGACGTACTTGGTTTCGAGGTAGGCGTCCAGGCCCTCGATCGCCAGCTCGCGGCCCAGGCCCGACTCCTTCATGCCGCCGAAGGGGCATTGCGGCGTTGCCGGCACGGGGTCATTAATGGCGATGATCCCGGCCTCCAGTCCTTCGGCCATCCGGGTGGCGACGGTCAAGTCATTGGTGAAGACGTACGCCGCCAGGCCGTAGGGCGTATTGTTGGCCGCGGCGATGACGTCGTCGAGCTTGGAGAAATCCAGCAGCGGCATCACCGGGGCGAACGGCTCCTCGGTCATGAGCTTCATCGAGCCGTTGACCTCGCGGAGGACCGTCGGCTCGAACCAGTATCCCTTGTCGAAGCGGGTGGATCGGCTCCCCCCGGTGAGGATCTTCCCCCCCTTCCCCTTGGCATCCTCGACCAGCTCGGTGGTCTTCTCCAGGGCCTTGGCCTCGAACATCGGGCCGACCTGGACGCCGGGCTCCAGCCCGTTACCCAGCTTCAGGTTGCGCGCCAGCTCGACGGCCGCCTCGGTGAAGTCCTTGGCGATCTTCTCGTGGAGGTAGAACCGCGAGGGGGCGATGCAGACCTGGCCGTTGTTGCGGAACTTGCCGATGACGGCGGCCTGGGCGACCTGCCGCACGTCGGCGTCGGGGAAGACGATCAGCGGGGCATGGCCGCCCAGCTCCAGGCTGACCCGCTTCACCTGGTCGGCCGAGCGCCGGATCAATTCCTTGCCGACCTCGGTCGAGCCCGTGAAGCTGATCTTGCGCACCGCGGGGTGCTCGAAGAACGCGCTGGCCAGTTCCCGGGATGGGCCGATGACCAGGTTGGCGACTCCGGGCGGGACCCCGGCCTCGGCCAGGCATTCGAACAGGTGGATCAAGGTCAACGGGGTCTGATCGGCCGGGCGGCTCACCACCGTACACCCGGCCGCCAGCGCCGGCGCAATCTTGCGGCTGGGCAGGGCGGCCGGGAAATTCCAGGGCGTGATCGTGGCCACGACCCCCACCGGATGCTTGATCACATAATGCCGCTTGGCCACGTTCATCGGCGGGATGATCCGCCCATAGGCGCGCTTCCCCTCCTCGGCGAACCATTCGAAGGTGTCGGCGGCATGCAGCACCTCGCCCTTGGCCTCGGTCAAGGGCTTGCCTTGCTCCTGGGTGAGCGTCCGCGCGATCCGATCGGCACGGTCGCGCATCAGCTCCGCGGTCTTCTTCAGGACCTTGGCCCGGTCGTAGACCGACAACGCGCGCCACGCCGGGAACGCCCGCTCGGCCGCCTCGATCGCCCGCTCCGCGTCGACCCGGCTCCCATAGGCGACCTCCGCGACGATCGATTCGTCCGCGGGGTTGATCACCGCCAGGGTGCGCCCCTGACCGGAGTCGCACCACTCACCGTTGATGTACATCTGTCGCGACAAACCCGATGCCACGGCGGTAGCCATCGCTTCTCCCTCCTCTCGGAATGTCCACTCGCCAGATCCTACGGTCAGGATAACCGCCCCGACCATGCCCTTCAATCGCCCCAAGGCTCGGGTAGACATCCCGGCAGACCCCTCCGCCCGCGCTGGCGAACTCACGAGGTTCTCTTCCCCGCTGCGGCATTCGCGATTTTCCCGAGAATCCGCTCAATTGCTCCAGCCCTCGCAGCCGATATCCCAGACAAGGGATTCCACAAACCTCGGCTGTGAAACGCGAGCAATAGCATGAACGGACTCATGCGGGGAATGAAGCAACAAGTTTCCCGTGGATGGAAGATAGGGTGGTTGCTGGCCGGTGTGATGCTCCTGCTGGGTGGTGACCGAGTCGGGGCTGCACCGATTGTGCACCGGGACTGGTCGGGAGCGGACCGGACGACGATTGCGGAGTGGTCGCGCTACTTGCTGGGGGGTCCGCGCGTCTGGAGCAAGGTGGAGCATCCGCCCCTGACGGCGGCGATCGAGGCGTCGATCCGGAAGAGCCTCAGGACCGATCCAGACGGGCCCGATCCGATGATCGGGTTCTTGCTCTGGAGGCTGGACATCGCCCCGCGTCGGTTTGCCCATTATCACCCCCGGCTGGCGCCGATCTTGACGCGGATCTCCCACACCGAGACCGCTGCCCAGCAGGTGGTGCCGCCGTCGATACTCCCGCCTACCATCCAGGAGGAGAATCCGTCGCCGCCCCCGGTTCCCGAGCCGGGCCCATGGCTGCTCTCCCTGGGCATGATCGGGTGGGCCGTCTGGCGGGCTCGTCGCCGCCGCGCCGCTTGTGGTAGACTGAACGGGCCTCGAGTGCCCTCGAGCGACCGGAAGGCCGTTCCGAAATGAACCGAGCGCGGCCGGCGCGCGTCGGAAGAGTGTGGACTGGCGCGGTCAATTGGGCTCGCGGCACGGATCAGGGCGAAACGCAGCGCGGCGACGAGGGGACCGAGGACCGGATGATGGGTGGAGAATCGCGTTATTATATCACCACGGCAATCGACTACCCCAACAGCCGGCCGCACATCGGCACGGCGTTCGAGAAGATCGGCGCCGACGTGCAGGCCCGGTTCCGCAGGATGGAGGGTGCCTCGGTCCACTTCTTGATGGGCAACGACGAGAATACCATCAAGGTGCCGCAGCGCGCCCGCGAGCGTGGGCTGGATCCCCAGACCTATGTCGACGCGATGGCCGGCGAGTTCCAGGACGTGTGGCGCGCCCTGGACATCTCCTTCGACGACTTCATCCAGACCAGCGAGCAGCGGCACCACATCGGCTGCCGCAAGTTCATCCAGGCCGTGTACGACGCCGGCGACATCTACAAGGGCTTGTACGCCGGTTATTACTGCACGGGCTGCGAGGCGTTCAAGACCGAGAAGGAAGTGGCGGAGGGGGGAGGGAAATGCCCCAACCATCCCAGCACGCCGCTGACCTGGGTCGAGGAGGAGAACTACTTCTTCCGCCTCTCGGCGTACCGCGAGCGACTGCTGGAGCACTATGCCGCCCATCCGGAATTCATCCAGCCCGAGAGCCGGCGGAATGAGATCATCAACCTGGTCGAATCCGAACTCAAGGATGTCGCCATCACGCGCAAGGGCTTCACCTGGGGAATCAAGGTCCCCTTCGACCCGGAGCAGACCATTTACGTCTGGTTCGATGCCCTGCTCAATTACATCACGGGCATCGGCTACGGCACCGATGACGAGCGGTTCCGCCGGGTCTGGCCGGCCGACGTCCACGTCATCGGCAAGGACATCACGCGGTTCCACTGCGCGCTGTGGCCGGCGATGCTGATGTCGGCCGGGGTCGCGTTGCCCCGGGCGGTCTTCGGCCACGGCTTCGTCTATCGGAAGAACGAGGAGACGGGCGAGGTCGAGAAGCTGAGCAAGAGCCTGAACAACGTCGTCGAGCCCATGGAGTTGATCGAGAAGTTCTCCTCGGAGGCATTCCGGTACTACTTCATGAGCCAGTGTCCCTTCGGCGGCGACGGCGAGTTCTCCTTCGAGCGGTTCGCCGAGGTGTATAACAGCGGCCTGGCCAACAACCTGGGGAACAACTACAGCCGGATCCTGACGATGTGCGTCAAGTATCTCGACGGCCGGCTCGATGGCGCCGATTCCGTCGATGCGAGGCAATGGGCTCGGGGACTCGACCTCCCAGAGCTGGTGGCGACGCTGCGCGGGCTGGTCGGCTCGTTCGAGTACAGTGCCGCCCTGCAACGGATCTGGCTGGAGGTCGTCGACGCCGCCAACCGCTATATCCAGGAGACCCAGCCGTTCAAGCTGGCCAAAACCGATCTGGCGGCCTGCCGCGCCGTCCTGATCAACCTGGCCGATTGGGTGCGGGTCGCGGCCATCCTGATCAAGCCGTTCCTGCCCAGGACCGCCGCCACCTTTTACAGCGCCTTCAACTTCGAGGAGCTGAAACCCTGGGACCAGGTTGGTTATGGCGATGTGCTCCAGCCGCTCCGCCAGGCCGGATTGCACGTCACCGCACCGCTGTCCGGCGGCAAGCCGGCGCCGCTGTTCCCCAAGATCGAGCTGAGAGTCTCTTCCTAAGAGCGTTGGGAAAAAATGAGGTCATGGGCTCAGGAATCTCGAGCCGATTACGTCACAGGCGAGCTGGAGGAATGCCTCTTGAATCTCGGTGAGCCGGTCCCACCGGCGGCGCAGC
>JAJPJC010000133.1 GCA_021324445.1 Isosphaeraceae bacterium | reverse complement strand
GTAGACGTGTCGAGGACGACCGCGCCCACCGCGCTCGGCACGGCGCTCCACCAAACCTGTCCCCAGCAGCCGAGCCAGCCGGTTGCGAATCGCGGTGCCGGTCACGCCCAGGCTCGCGGCCATCTCGGGGACCGTCAACGGGCCGCGGCGACGGATCAAGTCCAGCAGCTCGCGATCCGAGGATTCGGACATCGCAACCCCTCCCCTGGCCCAGCCGGGCAACCGCCGTCGGCCACTCGGTGCAGGGCGAGCAACGCCTCTCGCCTTAAGATATGATACGGACTTCGCCGCCCCTCGTCTATCGGGTGCGGGGCCTTTTTCACTTTTTTTGCAAGAAAAATTGCGAAAAACCGCCGCGCGGCTACGACCGATGGGCGAGGACCGCTGTGCGAACGACCCGCGCCGACCTGGACCGACGGTGTCGGCGCGCCGCAGCGAGGAAACGAACGGGACCGATCCCCGCGGGCAAGTTGCCGCAAGGACCGGCTCCCACGAAAGTACCGCGGCCTGGACCGGACTCCGGACACCTTCCCGACGGATCAGGGCGTCAGTCCACTGGCGGACGATGCCGCCCCCAGTCCATTGGTGGAACCCGTAAAGGGTGCCACGCCCGCCGTGCTCGTTGTTCCGCTACCCAGACCGGTCATCATGGAACCCGTCAAGGGTGCCAGGCCCGCCGTGCTCGTCGTTCCGACACCCAGACCGCTTGTCGCCGATCCCAGCGCTCCGGAAATGGAGGTCGTGAAAAGATTCGTTCCGAGGCCGTTGCTCGTGGACCCAGTCGTGCCGGAGGAGGTGGTCGGGGTGGTCACGTAGTAGACGGGCAGACCGAGCAACGTCGTGGTCGGGAAGAGACCCACCGGCAGCCCGGACGCGCTCAGCCCGGCCGAACCAAATCCGTTGACGCCGACGCCGGTGGTCCCAATTCCGCCGGAGCCCTGGACGACCGTGCCGGCGCCGGTCTCGCCCACGCCCGTGGTACCGAGGTCCTCGTCGGGCAAGTCGGTGGTCAGGTAGGAGGTGGGCAGACCGAGCAACGTCGTGGTTGGGAGGACACCGAGCGGGAGCCCGGCCGCGCCCAAGTTGGTGGTGCCGATGCCGTTGAAGCCCAGGCCGACGGTGCCGGCACCCGTAGCGCCCAAGCCGGTCGCACCGACGTCGCTGCCGGCCGCGTTGCCGGTCAGGTAAGACGCGGGCAGACCGAGCAAGGTCGTCGAGGCGAAGAGACCGAGCGGAAGGCCAGAGTTCGCGGCCCCGGACGTCCCCACCCCCGGTATGATGATACCAACGAGGCTCGCACTACTGCCAGCTTGTGGAAGTCCGGCCGTCAGTCCGGTGGTCAGGCCCTGATAGGCCGTACTCAGTGCGGCGGACGCGGCGGTGGTGCTCGGATCCGAGAACCCGGCGGCCGTGGCGGCCGTCCGGACGCTGGCCATGGCGCCGTTGACCGAGTGCACCGAGTTCTGAAGGTCGGTGCGCGCCGTCTGGAGCTCGCTGTCGAACAGGTTCTTGGAGGCGCTCTCCACAGCGCTGAAGTTGGCCTTCAACATATCGACGGTGGTTTTGAGCGCCGGATCCGCCTTCACCTCACGCCGCCCGAGCTGATCCAGCCGCTGATTGAGACTCCGGCCGGCGGAATTCCATTGGCGGTTGACGTTGGCGGTGAACCGCTTCAGGTCATTGGTGATCGCGGCACCCGAGCGCATCAGGCTGGCGTCGGCCTTGCGGACCGCGGCCGGGGTGGCACCGCTGCGGATCTGGCCCGTCGCCCTGGAGACGGCGCTTTTGTACATCGCGTCGAAATGATCAATTCGCTGGGCGATCCGGCTGCTGAGGTGGTCGTACCCCGACTGGAACCGGCTCTCGAGGTGGTTGACGGCCGTCTCGAACCGGGCAACCACGGCGGGGTGGTTGGTCGAGGTGGGATGGCTGGCCACGGCCCGCGCCGCGACGGCCGTCGCGGCCTGATGCGTGCCCCCTGCCGACAGCACAACCCGATCATCGAGTCGCTCGACTCCCAGCTCGGGCTTCCTCCTGGTCCTCTTCTTCGTGTCCCGTCCGCGAAACATGGGTAAACCTCCCGGGTGGTGATCCCGCTATCCAAGGCATGTCAGGCTCGCTCAGCCCCCGCGCGCTCGAGGCACACCTCGGGTGCGGCCGGTCTGTGGCCTGGATTGGTCGGGCTGGGTGCAGGCACGAGGCCTGCCACAGGGCCACCTCCACCCACGAACTGGCTCAGGGAGCCGACGGGTGACGGAATGGCGAGGCGGCCAACGGTGATGCGGGCCGGCCCCTTCAGTTGGGGCTCGGCCATCCGCGTCCTGAGAAACACTCTCGCAGAACCGGTGCCATTCACCTCATTAGATGTTAAGATTCCTGCATCATAATACCGTGGGGCACCCCGGTCGCGCGGCCTCCCGACCGACGGGCGCCGCTCGGGCACTCGGTCCCAATCGCGGGCGTCGGTCGGGAGTCGTTCGCGCTGGGCCTCCCATGGGGGCGCGGCAACCGCCCGAGGAGAGCCGTCCTGATCCATCCTAGAAGAGCAATCCTGTTCCATTGGGGGTCAGGTCGATCCCGGTCCCGGTCCCGATGCCGCTGCCGATGCCGAAGTCGTCGAGCCCCGTGTCGACCCCGGCCCCGGTGGTTCCGGTCACGGGCGACGGCGGAGTGCCGCCGACGAGATTCCCGGTGCCGCCAAAGGAGCCGACGCCGAAGGCGCCGTTGCCGGTGCTGCCAGCGACCCCTGCGGTCGCGGTGGTCCCGACGACCCCTGTGGTCGGGCCGGCCCCGCTGGTCATCCCCGTGCCGATTCCGATGCCGGTGGTGGTGCCGATGCTGGTAATGGCGCCCGATCCGGTTGCGGTGGCCGACCGGGTCGGCGCACCCAAGCTCGTGGACCGCGCCGCGACCCGGGCGGCCGGTGAGGCGGCGACCGCCTTCTCGACTGAGCCGATCGCGGTCTGAAGGGCGTTACTCTCCTCCTGGAACTCGTCGTTCACCCTGCTGATGAACGACGCCTCCGCGGACTGGAAGTTCCCCCGGGTCGCGATGACCGCAGCCTCCAACGCCGGCGCGGCCTTGACATCCTGCTGCCCCAGCCGGTAGAGGCGGTTGTCAAAACTCTGGGCGAACCGATTGAACTTCAGGTCGACTCGAGTGAGGGATTGGTTGAGGTTCTTGGCGACCGCGGTGGACGCCTGGCTGAGGCTGGCTTCGTCCCGCGGTCCGTTCAGGGCTTCGCCGTCGTTGATCCTTGCCACACTCTGGCTGAGCATCCCCTGGTAGACCGCGTTCTCCCGATTGATCTGGGTGTTGACCAGCCCGTTGAAGTGTGCGAGCTGCCGCTGGAACTGGCTGGAGAGTCGGTCGACGGCTGCCTCGAACCGGGCAGTCACGCTGGGGTGGTGGGCCGCCACGGTCACCGCCGCTGCATGCGGGGCCGCTGCCGACAGCACAACCCGATCATCGAGCGCCTCAACTCCCAGCTCGAGCTTCCTCCTGATCCTCTTCTTGATGTCCCGTCCGCGAAACATCGGTAAACCTCCTGGATGGTGATGCCAAGATCCCGTGAATCGTCAGGCCCAATCGGCCCCGCGTGCGGGAAGCGCACCGCGGGTGTGACTGGCCTGCGGCCTTCAGTGGTCTGGGTTGGAGCAGGCCCGCGGCCTGTCACAGGGCACCTCCACCTACAAGCCGGCTCAGCGAGCCAACGGGTGAAGGAACGGGGAGGCGGCCCACATGGGTGCGGGCCGGCAACGCGGTGCGGGGCTCGGCGATCCGCGTCCTGGGAGACCTTCTCGCATAACTGGTGCCGGCGCCTCAGGCGGACGACGAATTTCCTGATATGACTATCAACCTCCATAAGGATATCTGGCCACGAATATAAGATTGGCCTGGCAAGGGAGTCGTCACCGGCCGTGGCTTCCTCCTGGGCCGATTGGCTGCCCGATCGCACGAATGGAGCGTCGCGTCCACACCCATGGATTGTCGGAAACATGCGTGGTAGGTTGGTTCGAAGGGAAGGTCCGAGGACGCGAACTTTCCAGGGGCGGCCGGTGAAGGAGAGGAGGACAGGAGGGTAGAATGCATCTCGGCGGTTGAGCCGGAGGTTGGCTCCCGGCTTTGGGGCGTCCGGGCTGGGTGCAGGATTCTGAGAGCACACGGAGGGATCTCAGAAGCGGGCGTGGCCACACCGACGCCGGCGGACGACGGGCAGGGCCAACCGCAGGAAGAGTTGATTGGGACTCCCATGAATCCGTACGAGATCTACGACAACCCGCTGATCGGCCGCTATGCGAGTCGACGGATGGCCCGGCTCTGGTCGCCGCAAGTGAAGTTCTCCACCTGGAGGCGGCTCTGGGTGGCCCTGGCGGAGGCCCAGCGGGCGCTGGGTTTAGCCATCACCGAGGAGCAGATTCACGCGCTGCGCAGCCAGGTTGAGTCGATCGACTTTGCAGCGGCCGAGCGGTACGAGCGGCGGTTCCGCCACGACGTGATGGCGCACATCCATGCTCTAGGTGATGCAGCGCCGGTCGCACGGCCGATCATTCACCTGGGGGCGACGAGCTGTTTCGTGACGGACAACGCCGACCTGATCGTGCTCCGCGAGGCCTTGGGAGTCCTCCGGGAGAAGGTGGTTGCCGCGATCGATGCCTTAGCCGTCTTCGCCGAGGCGCACAAGGCGCTGCCCTGCCTGGGATACACCCACTTTCAGCCGGCGCAACTGGTGACGGTCGGCAAGCGGGCCACGCTCTGGTGCTACGACCTGGTGCTGGATCTCGCCGAGATCGAGCGGCGGATCGCCGCGATGAAGTTCCTGGGAGTCAAGGGAACGACCGGCACGCAGGCGAGCTTCCTGGAGCTCTTCGACGGCGACGGCGCCAAGGTGGAGACCCTGGACCGGATGGTGGCTCAGGCGTTCGGCTTCGAACGAACCTATCCGGTTTCGGGGCAGACCTATTCTCGGAAAGTCGACAGCCAGGTGCTGGCCGCACTGGCGGGAATCGCCGAGAGCGCCCACCGCTTCGGAACCGACCTGCGGCTGTTAGCCCATGAGCAGGAGCTTGAGGAGCCGTTCGAGGCCGACCAGATCGGCTCCTCGGCGATGGCGTACAAGCGCAATCCCATGCGGGCGGAGCGACTCTGCGCGTTGTCGCGGTTCGTGATGGCCCTGCCGGCCGCTGCCGGCCAGACCGCGGCGACCCAGTGGCTGGAGCGGACCCTCGACGACAGCGCGATCCGCCGCCTGACGCTTCCCCAGGCCTTCCTGGCCGCCGACGCGATCTTGAACCTGTACCTCAACGTCGCGCCGGGACTGGTCGTTCATCCTGCGGTCATCGCGCGCCACGTCGCCGAGCAGCTCCCGTTGATGGCGACCGAGAACCTCTTGATGGCGGCGGTCCAGGCCGGTGGCGACCGGCAGGATCTCCACGAACGGATCCGCGTGCACGCCCTGGCGGCCGCCCAGCGCCTCAAGGACGGCGCCGCCGACAATGACTTGCTCGAGCGGCTCCGCGGTGACCCGGCGTTCCCCTCCCTCGATTTCGGCGGCGTGCTGGATCCGGGCCGCTACATCGGTCGATCGGTGCAGCAGGTCGAGGAATTCCTCGACCACGAGGTCGAACCGATCCGCCAGCGTTACCCCGATCGCCGCAGGGAGGATCCGGATTCCCTGGTCCGCGTCTGACCGGAGCCGCAGCCAGGCCGCGGGGGATCAGACCCGGGAGGTTTGGTGCTGGCGCGCCTTGCGCAGTCGCTTGAGCTCCTCGCGGCGCCGGCGCTCGCTGGGCTTCTCATAGTAGGCTTTGCGACGCATCTCCTTGCGGAGCCCACTCCGCTCACACAGCTTGCGGAAGCGGCGGACCGCTTCCTGGATCGATTCGCCAGCACGAACCCGTAACTTCACCACAGGCCGGATCTCCCACTTCCAGGACGACTGAGTACGCCTCCAGACCCCGTCGGCACCCGCACCCGGCCGCCGCGTGAACAACGGCTGACCCACAGACCAGCCCGGCGGCCGCACCGGCACGGCTGGGCCTTGGGGCTGGGTTCGCTGCGCCGCCGGATCGACCCTCCCAGAACTCCCAGGAGAGAAACCCCCGGCCGGGCCCCAATTGGACTCGGCCCATTGGCCGCAAGGGGTGAGAATTCCTCATGATACAAATCGGTACGCCGTTTGCCAAGAGGATACGGTTTTTCGGTTACTTGATGAGGCAATCCTGGGCGTATGGTTGGATTGGGAACGAGTTCGTCTGGATCTTCCCCACGCTCAGAGATCCCAAAGCGGTCGACCCGCTACCGTTCTTGATCGGTTTGAAAGAGAACCTGGCAAAGAACCGGTTCCGGTTCGAGCGGCTTGAAGACCCCGACCCGAAGCGATTCCTTCTCCGCGCCACGCCGTTGACGCCGGATCTGAAATCCTGGTACAACGACATCCTCATCACGCTCGAGAGTGAGCGGTTCTTGCCGATCTCGCTCGTGTACCGGAGAGGCCGCAGAGGCAAGGAAACCCGGCAGTACACGTTCCACGAGATCACGCTCAACTCCTCGACTGCCGACGCCGCCTTCGAACCTCAGGAACCCAGGGGCTGGGAGATCAAACGGACGGTCGAGTGAGAGTCTGTTCCGAAAGCCCCGGAGGGGCGGTGGTCAATAGCCAGGGGCGTCAGCCCCTGGTGGACCGCGGAGCGCCGAGCCCCCCCTCTCTTCCCAGGAGCCCCGCAGGGGCGACAGGGGTGACTGTCGCCCCTGCGGGGCTCTT
>JAJPJC010000093.1 GCA_021324445.1 Isosphaeraceae bacterium | reverse complement strand
GACCTGGCGGTGGCCGAAGAGCCCGACGATCCGGTCGCTGAGCTCCTCGCGGCCCATCAGCAGGAACAAGACCAGGATGAGCACGAAGCTGCCGACCCCGAGGAATTCCAGGTAGGGACCCGTGGCCGACCGGAGCTGCTCCTGGATCGACGGCCGGGCGATCACCTCAACCTTCTGGATCGGCGTCGCCTCCCCCGGTTGGGAAGCGGGGGGCTTCTCCATCTTGGCCGTCACACGGTCGGCCAAATCCTTGAGCCGGTTGGCCGCCGTCTGCTCTCTCGGTTTGATGACACTGCTGAGCTTGGCCTCGATGTTCTCCTGGTAATCGGGCAGGCGGTTGGCCAGTGAGGTCAATTGTTGCCCGACGACGTAGCCGATCCCGCCCAGGAGACCCAGGCTGAGGATGACCGTCAGAACGACCGCTGCCGCCCGGGGCAGGCCGAATCGCTCCCAGAGGCGAGCCGCCGGTGCCAGGGCGAAGCTCAGCAGCACCGACAGCGCCAGCGGCTTGAGGACCTCGCCCGTGAAGTACATGAAGGCGATGATGGCGAAGATCAGCAACGTCATCTGGAACGGGTCAGTCCGCAGGGAAGTTTTGGGGGGGCCGGTCACAGCAGTGTTCCTCGCGGTCGTTCGGGCGGCTGGGCTGAGACGGATCGACGCAGGGCTGGCAAGATGCTCATCGAACCGGAGAAGCGATCCCCGTGCCATGGCCCGATCAGGGGCGCGCTTTCCCGGCGGCCGAGGGCCGCATGGGGATGCCGCAGGCCGGGCCTGCACGCGGGGGCTGGGCTTACTTACGTCGCCTCGAGCGGAGGATCGGTCGGCAACGTGTCGGACGGCTTGATGAAGACGCGGCAGAGCAGGATCAGTTGATCGTCGCGACCCAGCGGGCCCGCCTCGCCGCCGATCGGGTTGAGGTGCATCTCGTCACCGCGCTGGATGCCGATCAGCAGGCACGACTTCCGGTCGCCGCGATGCCGCGCGAACATGCCGGTCAGCTCCACGAAGTCCTTGCCGACCAGTCCCTCGGGCGCCGGCAGCAGGTACATCTCATTGGCGTCGCGGCCGACCGTCAGCAGCTCCTGGTAGACCCGGGTCATCCCGTGGAAGAGGGCCGAGCGGGCCAGCAGCCTCAGGCCCAGCTCGTCGGAGGAGATGATCTCGTCGGCCCCGGCCTTCCGCAGATGCTGGCGATTGTTCGGGTTGCGGCACTCCGCCGAGACGTTCGGCTGGGCCTCGCCCCGGCAGATGTTGCGGATGGCGATGCAGGTCAGGACACTCTTACCGTCGGCATGCTTCCCCTCGCGTTCGTCGGTCAGGATGACGACCGAATGGGCCGTGGGCACCTTGGCTCGCCGCAGCACGACTTCACTGGTCGGGTCTCCCTTGACGATGTAGACGTCGTTGAAAGCGGCATCGTCCTGCTTGTCCGGCAGTTCGATGTCGTCGGTCTCGTCGTGGATGATGACGATCGACCGCTTGTCCTGGATGAATGAGGAGTGGACCTGCTGGATCCATGCCAACCCACGCGGGGACCAGTTGCACAGGACCAGGTGGTTCTCCATCGCGAACGTGGACACGTCGCGCCTCCGCAAGTAGCGTTCGACCAGCAAGGAGGCCACACTCGCCGTGAACAACCCGGCCGTGCCGACGCCCATGACGAGGATGACCATGGTGAGCAGACGTCCGACCGCCGTCTTGGGCGGCTGGTCGAGGCCGCTGAACAGCAGGACCCAGACGTTCCAGAGCGCATCGCCCCAGGTCGCGAAGTCCGAGTTGACGCCCCGTTCGGCGAGATGGAGGGCCGTGGCGCCGAGCAACCAGGCGACGGCGACGGCGACGATGATCCGGGCGACCTGGTGCCGATTCCAGGCCGCCAGCGCCGAAAGGATCGCCTCGCGCCACCGCCGGGGACCCAGGGCGTGGAGGCCCCCCCCACGCTGTCGCCGCATCGATCTGGGCATGGGCCTCCGAGCTCGAGCCGCCGACTATTGGGTCACGATGAGCATCCCATCCTCGACGCTCCGGCGACTCCCTGACCGATGAGGGACTCGCCACTCCCGGGATGGGGCAGGAAGGCCGTACCCTTCAAGGGGCGATCGAGGTCGGGGTTTAGTAGCGCGGGACCGGCACGCGGCGGACGCCCAGGATCGGCACCGGCTGGAGCAACTCGCCCGATCCGACCAGCGACCCGACGATCACGGTCGCCATCGAGACCACCACGCCGATCAGCGTCCACCACGAGGCTTCCCGCGCCCTTTCGCCCGCCAGGTCGGCGGCCTGTTGGACCTCCGGTTGGTGGGCCACGTCGCGCGTCACTTCGGGCAGCGAGGACGGGTCACCCCGCAGGCGGTCGATTCGGCCCTGGATCGCCCCCTGCGCCTTGTGGGCCTGCTCTTCGCTCAGGCCCGCCTTCCTCAGATCCTCGACGAACCGATCGCCGCCCAGTTCGGTGGCGTACCGTTGGCTCAAGGTTTGGGCCAGCGAGGACGGTGATCCGGACTCGGCATCACGAGAAGCGGCATCCGTCCCGGAAGCCATCGCAACCATCGCACCGAACCCGGTCCGGACGCCGGCGCCGAGTAGCCAGACCATCCCCACGAACAGGGTGCCCCAGAGGATCAGCCCGTAGAGGACAGCCTCGAACTTGCTCTCGCCGACCGCCAGCCGGCTGGCAGTCCAGCCGCCGAAGAACATCGCCACGAGCAGGGTCAGGATCGAGTAGATCGCCGTGCCCGCCCCGAGATGCGCCGTCGCGCCGCGTACGGTCGCCTCGATCCCCAGGGCAATCCCCAGCAGGGACAGGGCGACGTAGATCGACAGGGCAACCATCACACCGGCCGCGATGGCACCCCAACTGATTCGACTCCGGACCGAAATCAGGTCGGAGGCCTTCGGTCCATCCATCAACTTTGTCATCTGCGATCTTCCTTCCGCGAGCGGGACCCGCACCCGCGTCCGCCCTACCTCAGGGCGTAGCCGCCGGGCGAGGTCCGCGCCCCACCTCATGTCTTTCGGAGCGAATCCCGCGCCAGAAAAGTGATAACGTTAGAATTTTTCCCGGTCACCGACGCCTGTTGAACAACGGGTCGCCTCCGTCGAGGCGAACATCCTGGTGAAGTTCGTCTTCGCCGTCCTCGGCTCGATGGCCGTCCAGGGGCCGCTCTTGATGTGGGTCGCCAAGCACCGCCGCCACCAGCACGCCGACACGCCGGGCGACCCGCATTGCCCCCACGGCCACGGCCAAGGCGTCCTCGGCGTCTTGAGAGGCGTCTGGCACGCCCAGATCGGCTGGCTGTTCGATCCCGACTCACCGGACCTCGACCGCTACGTCCCGGACTTGAGGCGGAGTCCCCTCGCCCTGGCGCGTCGAGGGCCCCGGTCCGGATTCTCTCGTCGACAGCATGGCGCCTCGCCGCCCGGCCGTCAGTACCCGCTGAACACCGCCGTGCGCCCGCTGACCATCCGCCGGGCCATCGAGTGGGCGTGATAGTGCATCGCGCAACTGAACACGAAGGAGAGCAGCGTGGCCGGGTCGCGGCGGACCTTGAGGAACCGCCCGATCCGGCGCCGGTACTCCTGGCGGAGCGACGCCTCGGGGATGTTTCGCATCAGTTGCAGGAACAGCCCGGCCGCCTGAGCCAAGAATAACGCATTGGCCGTCAGCCGCTTGATGGGATGGCGCCGCCAGTACCGGGCGCGCCCCTGACAGAACTGAATCTTCTCCTGGAGATACAGCCCCTCCAGCCGTCCGAAATAAGCGTCGGGCTCGTACAGCTCGTTCATCACCCGCACGTACCCGTCGCGCAGCTCCTCGCGGCTGAGCTGGAGGGAGATGACGTTGGTGCCGAACTCCAGCTCGTCCGACATGTCGAGACGCCCCTCCCGCTCCAGGCGGTGATACAACGGCGTCTTGGGGATCGCCGTCAACAGACTCACCAGCACGTTGGCGATCCGGGATTCCTTGAGGAAGCGCGTCTGGGCGTCGAAGACGCTCGGGCCGTCGTTATCGAAACCGACGATCATGCCGCACCAGACCTCTATTCCCGCGCCCTGGATGCGGTGGACCTTCTCCAGCATCGTCCCCCCCGTGCGGACGTTCTGGAACTTCTTCGTCTCGCGCAGCGACGCCTCATTCGGGCTCTCGATGCCGACGAAGACGGTGATGACGTTGGCCTCGACCATCAGCCGCATCAGCTCGGGATCGTCGGCCAAGTCGATCGACGCCTCGGTGAAGAACGTCAGAGGATAACCGTTCTGCTCCTGCCAGGCGCTCACGTCGCGCAAGACGTCCTTGATCGCCTTCTTGTTGCCGATCAAATTGTCATCGACGATGAAGACGATGCGCATTCCCTGCGCGCGGATCGCCTCGAGTTCGGCGATAATCTGCGGCGAGGTCTTGATCCGGGGTCGTCGGCCGAACGTGACGATGATGTCGCAGAACTCGCACTGAAACGGGCACCCGCGCGAGAATTGGAGGCTGCCGAAGAGGTAGTGCCGCATCTTCAGCTTGTCGAACCGCGGCGTCGCCACCTTCGACATGTCGGATTTCTCGGCCTGCGCGTACCGGGTCCGGTGCCGTCCCTCTTGCCACTCCTCGAGGAACAGGGGCCAGGTCTCCTCAGCTTCGCCGATGAAGATGACGTCGACGAGGTCGCCGAAGTAGTCTTCCGCCATGGTGATCATGGGCCCGCCGACCACGGTGAACACCCCGCGCCGTTTCAGATCGGCCAGGATCTCCTTCATCCGATGCCGCTGGATGCCCATTCCGGTGACGCCGACGATGTCGGCGCGGGCGCAGCGCTCAAAGTCGATGGCCTCAACGTTCTCATCGATCAGGGTGATGTCGTGCCCGGCCGGAGTCAAGGCGGCCAGCAATGGCAGGCAAGCGACCGGCGTGGCGGCGCGCTTGACCATCAGCGGCAGGACCAGCTCCATTCCCCAGAACGAGATGTCGAACCGCGGGTTGATGATGACGATGTCAGCCATGAATGGGCGTGCTCTTGGTGCGGGATGCCTCTCGGGAACGAACGGCCGCGGGATTTCGGGGGACAGTGCGGGGCGCTTTGCCGCAAGGACGCGGGGAAGGTCTCCCCGCATATTACATCTACTTAATTGGATACGCTAAACTGAGTAGATCAGCTTGCGCCGATGCTGCCGACGGCCACACGTTTCCCGGTTCTGGTCCCGATTGAGGAAACTCGGGATCGCCGCCAGGACGGCGTACGATGCCCCCCGATCCATGCCTTGCTCCTCCGCCGACCAACCGAGGGTCAACCATGCCGGCGGCACGGTTCGAGGGATTTCCGGGCATGGTCCCGGCGCCGGATCGTGATGAGGAGTCCAGCCTCCGCGGGCCGAGCCATGGGTCGGGGGGAGGCCGTTCGGTCAGACATCAAGCGGCCTCGACGTTGATTGTGCCCTCGGCAAGCTCGCTCAACGATTCGTCGGTTGCCTTCTCTTCGGCATAAGTCTGCTCGAGCAGCTCGACGATCGCGGTCTCCTTCAGGAGCTTCGCGTAGGCTCGGACGGTCCCGTAGCCGGCCATCTCGTAATGCTCGACCCGCTGGGCGGCGGCGATCAGGGCGGCATCCTTGACCTCGGCTTCCGCATCCTCCTTGATCGTCTCTTCCCCTTCCTCGATCAGGCCCTGCATGGCCTTGCATGTCTTCTTCCTGGCCTTCTCACCGAGGTGCTCGAAGACCTGCTCCAGGCGGGTCACTTGCCCTTCGGTCTCCTTCAGGTGTTTCTCGAATGCCGCCTTCAGTTCCGAGGAACTCGCCGCCTTCATCATCTTCGGCAAAGCCTTGGTGATGCGTTTCTCGGCGTCATACAGATCTTGGAGTTGCTCGATCAAGAGGTCGCGGAGCGATTCAAGTTTCATGGGAGTTGTCCCTGGATGCCACTGGTTGAGCAATCACGATCGGGTCGCAATCGCGGCCGAACGGACGAGCAAATGCCGTTCCGGACGGTGATCGAATCCCGCACTGGACCCAGCGAATCCCTGTCCGTCGTGAGGGCGCTCGAGAGGGGGCCCACACCGGGCCGAAGGCCGAACCCCACGGAGCGCGGGAAAAAGGGTACCGCCGCAAGCTCGGCGGCGGCAACGGGACCGCCGAAGCAGCCCGGCTCGTGACGCGTCGCGAAGAAACTCCGTTGCGGCTCGATCCCGGCGTCCGAAGATCCGGATCGCTTCAGAAATTAATAATTATTGATATTAAAAATGATCCAATGTCGCTTTGATTGGGCAAGTCGGAGGGGCCGTGCGATCGCAGGGATTTCCCGGGAGCGCGGGAGGAGGGCCGACGCGACACCCGTTTGGCTCGATTTTTGCAACATGTCGAATGGATCATGGCGCTGTGAGGGCCGCCTCGCAATGCCTTTCACCTGACGGGACCGCACCAGAAAGGAGGTTCGCCATGACCGAGCCGCCCGACACGAAGGAAACGACGGAGCTGCCGGTCGCCGATCCCGACGCCGAGTTGCCGGCCCCTGGCGAGGCCCCCGAGCGGATCTCGCTGGCGGTGCGACTGGCGGTCCTCGTCGCCATCATCGTTCCTCTCCTGGGCGTGCTGGCAGTCCCGTTCATCGTCTGGGGCTGGGGATTCCGCTGGACCGATCTGGGCCTCCTGTTGAGCCTGTACGTCTTGACCGCCCTGGGGATCACGGTCGGCTACCACCGGCTGTTCGTCCACCGCTCCTTCGAGACGAACATCGTGGTGAAATTCGTCTTCGCCGTCCTCGGCTCGATGGCCGTCCAGGGGCCGCTCTTGATGTGGGTCGCCAAGCACCGCCGACACCACCAGCACGCCGACACGCCGGGCGACCCGCATTCCCCCCACGGCCATGGCCAAGGCGTCCTCGGCGTCTTGCGAGGCGTCTGGCACGCCCATATCGGCTGGCTGTTTGATCCCGACCCGCCGGACCTCGACCGCTACGTCCCGGACTTGAGTCGGAGTCGTGCCCTCCGGATGGCGAGCGTACTGTTCCCCGTCTGGACCGTCCTCGGCCTGCTGATCCCGGCAGCCGTCGGGGGGCTGATGACCAGGACGTGGGCGGGCGTCTGGACGGGCCTCATCTGGGGCGGGGTGGTCCGCATTTTCCTGGTCCATCACGTGACCTGGAGCGTCAATTCGGCCTGCCACCTGTGGGGTCTGCGGCCCTACCGGAGCAACGACGAGAGCCGGAATAACGCCGTGTTCGGCGTCCTGGCGATGGGCGAGGGGTGGCACAACACCCACCACGCCTTCCCGACCTCGGCGCGTCACGGACTGCGGTGGTGGCAGATCGACGTGAGTTACTGGGTAATCTGGACGCTCGCCCGCCTGGGACTCGCCTGGGACTTGAAGCTCCCGACCCTCCAGGCCCAACGTCAGCGGCAAAGGACCGCTTGAGCGGCGGGGTCGAGGATCCAGGACCTGGCGGAATCCTCCATCATTTCCACGCTGCCAGGGGGAGGCCCGACGATTCATGTCCGACCAACAACCGTTGGGGCGTTTGCAGGGTAGACGCGAGAGAGGATGGGATGAACGATCGGGCGTGCGCGACGCCCGGTCGGCAGGGGGCCCGGTTCCGGGTCCAGCCAGAGGCCTCCTCAACCTGCATCCATCACCGCGATCCCCAGGGCCGCTCTCGCAACCTCGAGCCTCATGTCTCGACCCCTCGGCACTGCTCGTCAGCTGGTCGTTGCAAGCGGCCACGGCCGACTGGAGCGTCGCAGCCGAGGCGCCGGTGCGGCACCAGGCGGCGAGCGCCTGGATGCGGCTGATCAGGCTGTTCGACCCGCTGTCGAGCAAGGCGTTCTGGATTCGCGGGATCAGCCGGCGGGACCCCCGGCAGAAGCATGAAACCCCATCCGTCCGAGGTGCGGCGGGAGAACGACGCACGGACCCAAATGGGCAGGGGATTTCGCACGAAGACCAATGAAAAACGGCGATGCCGAAGCATCACCGTTTCATTGAGAGGCCGTTGATGGCAGCCCGAACCGGGCTCGGCCGTATTACTTCGCAACCAGGGCCGCCCCTGCGCTGCTCATGTCATACCCGCCACAACGTCGGAGGATGGCGATCGCCTCGCCGGAGCGCGCCCCGGCGTTGACGGTCACGATCGCATGACCGGCCTCGAGTCGATCCTGGTAGAACTTGGCCTCATGTTCCGGGATGCCCGCCCCCACGAGGGCACCGACGAGCCCGGCGAGCCCGGCCCCGGCTGCCGCATTGGAGAGGATCACGCCCAAGGTGCCCGCCGCGATGGCGGGACCGACGACGGGGATCACGCCCGCCAGGACGCCCAGGCCGGCCAGGGCACCCAGGCCCAGGCCGGTCAAGGCTCCGGTCAGCGCGCCGGATCCGGCGTGCGTATCATGTTCGCTGCTGGTGGCATTCGCTCCATCTTCGGCGTGCCGCATGGCGACGCCGACATGGTTTTCGTCGAAACCCGCTTGATGAAGCTCGGTGACGGCCTGGTTGGCGTGGCGACGATCCTCGAACACGCCGACTACGGTAGAACCTTGTTGAGTTTTCATGGTGGATTGAGCGAGCAAATTGCGGGCCGCCCAATCGGAAAACGACCAGAAAATCTGAAATTACGTTGATTTTTTGGAGATTCAGAAACGGTGCTTACTGGGAGATCGCGCGGAAGCCGCGAGCCCGTCCGCAGCCGATCCGCACGTGCATGAAGCGGTTCGGGTCTGTGAGAAACTGCCCACCGGCGTGCCGGGCCTCGACGAGATCCTCGGCAGCGGTCTGCCCGAGTCCTCCTTCACCATCGTCGCGGGCTCTCCCGGATGCGGTAAGACCACGCTGTCGCACCAGATCAGCTTCGCGAACGCCGGTCCGGAGCGACCGGCGCTCTACCGCACCGTGCTGGGTGAACCGGCCATCAAGGTGCTGCGGTTCATGAACCATCGATCAAACAGGTCGGCGGTGGGCGTGCCCGAGTCGATCGTCATCCCGGCCCCCGCGCAATGCCCGAACAGGCAATGGCTCCAGACAGTGATGAGCACTACTATATAAAGAATTTTCCGGATTTTAAAAGTAATAGACTATGCAAGAGTTGAGAGATTCGGTACAATCCTCCCGTCACGTGCGACCGGAACGGCGAAGGATGCCAGCATCCCAGCCTTCTTGGGAGCATGAGAACGTCCGGTGAGCCTTCCGGCTGGCCGGGGGGACTTCCTCTTCGTGCCCACTACGGCATGGTGGCGACCCACCGGGACTCGACGCCATGCTGACGCCATCAGTAATCGACGCCGATAGCGACACCATCGGTATCGACGCCGTTTGCTGGTGGGGCATCTCCTTGAGCCGGGGCGGGCCAGATGCCTCCGTCATCAACGCCGACTTCGCGTCCGACAGCCTGTCCTCCCTTGGACGTCCACGACCTTTCCCCGTTGCAGGTTCCAAGAGCAGGACAGCCCGCTCATCGCAGGCGCCGAGCCCTGACACGAGCTAACGACCAACGGCGCGAGGCGGTGAGTCGGCTCCTTGCGGTGCGGGAAAGGAACGACGACGTGATGAGGGGGTTGGAAGCCGAGCGGGATCGGTTGGTGGCCCGGGGCCGCCTGATCCCTTCTCCGGTGTGGAGATGGTGCGCCCCGTAGCCGGCCGGACTCGAGCCCGCAACCCTGTGTCACCAGCCGAGCGGACATCCTCCAGAAGCCATGCCCCTCTCGCTGCCCATGCGCCCGGTGAGACTGGCAATCGTTGCTGACCGATCACCGGGACGAGGGACGGCGCCACTCGAGGAGAAGGGACGAGGTCTCCCAATCGCTTCAACGATGACTCAGGGTTGGGGAGCGGACGTGCGAACCCTCGGCGGGTCGGTCGGAAGGCCCGTGCCCAGGCGGGCCGGTTCGCGACGGCCCAGGATACCCTGTACTCCGCCGGGTGATCAGCGCCAGGCACCCCGATCGCTTCAGCGGCTCCTGCTGGGCGGTGACGAACGGGCGCGGAGGGCGCTGCGCATCGGGCCCCTCGGCCGAGGAGTGTTTTGGCGCGCCTCACCGGTGGTGACGCTCGCCGCGCTTACCGCCAACGAGACGGAGGTCTGGACCATGCCGACGGCGTTTCGCGTCAAACACCCCCAGAGTCATGAGATCGCCCAGCTCGCCATCCCGGAGAAGATCCAGGACTTCCTCCGCGCCCATGCCGACTGGCCGCCAGGGACGTACGAGGTCCTTGAAGTCCCCCCAGTCCTCTTGCTCGACGGTTTCCTGAATCGCCGATGGGGAGTCGCAACCAAACGTCTGGATGGCGCCGTCTTCCTGGAACAGGACCCATCGAGACGAATTCGTGGTCGACGATGACCGATGGCCCCGGTTCCACGTCGCCGTGGGCCGTCGGTCTCGACTCCGGAAGCCAGGTGATCACACCGCGGCGCATCGCCGGAAATGGGCAGCCGAGCACCCATCCCATTCGAACGGCGCATCGAACGCAGGCCCAGGCGTAATCCAGATCCATCAGGGTGGCCAGCGCCGAGCCGTCGCCGATCTCGCCCTGGACGGCCTCATCGGTCGCGGGCTGCGGCGTCCTACCTGGCGAAGGCTCGCGAGGGCGCCGCGGACATCATCGGGGGTCGGCCTGGGCTCACCCATGAGAGCTCTGGAACTCCATGACACGCTGGGCAGTGGCCAGGGAGGGGCCTTCCTGTCCCAGCGGTTCCCAGCAAAGTCGAACAAGGGCTCGGCCCGTGGCGGGATCGGTCGTGCCGAGATCCGTCACACCGGTGAGTAAGACACGGACCGAATCGCCGCCCCTGGCGCAACGCATCTCCTGGCCTTCAGGCGAATAAGCCAGGGTGAAGACGACGGAGTCCCCCGCGGAAAGCGATCTCCCGGGAGGCATCGGCAGGATGGCGTTGCAGCTTCGACCCCTCTCGACTTCCCGGATCGACTTTTCACTGGCAGGATAGATGTTCAAATGAATCCTCAGTGCATCCACAGTGGCTCGATCAATAGCCGGTTCAAGGCCCGCTGACGGATTCGTGCGCGCGTGGGAGGCGAGCGCGAGCTCGCGATGCCTGAGCGGGTCCGGCTGCGGTGGGTGGCTGGGATTCCTGAGATCCGGCTGGTCGGCGGGTGAGGGACCCCCAAGGCTGTGTCCCTCCAGGAAATCGCGATCCAGTGCCGGAACCGGTGCTCCAGGGTCCGCACGAGCGGCCCCTCGCGACCCACCTTTGGGCGGACGCTCAATACCGCCGACCGCCACCGCCTCCATAACCGCCGCCGCTGCGACCACCGCCGTAGCCGCCGGCGCGCGGTTCCCGCGGCCTGGCTTCGCTCACCGTGATCCGCCGCCCGTCGTACTCCTGCTCGCCCAGTCCCTGGATCGCCGCCTGGGCCTGGGCCTCGGTATCCATCTCGACGAAGCCGAACCCCTTGCTGCGACCCGTGGCACGATCCTGGACGACCTGGGCGCTCTGCACGGTCCCGTACGGAGCGAACCACTCCTCCAAATCGGACTGGGTCACTGAATAGTTTAGATTTCCGACATGCAGTTTCTTTCCCACTGGTGTACTCCCCAGGGCAAAGAGGCGCGACCCGTTGGATGCCTTCTGGGTCGCCGAGAAAGGGGACCCACAGCGGGACCCGGAGGCGGGAAAGGCGAGGGCGGGGAGCAGCCAGAGATTCGAGTCGGATCCCGAAATGCTCACTCGGTCGTCAGACCAACCGATTGAAGCATAACCAGAATCATCGGCAAAAGAAAGAGCTAATCCGGTGAAATCGTCCTGACGGCGGGCCGAGCGATGCGATCGGGGCAGCGTGGGCGCGCCTCCCTCGACCGTCGTGACCGTCGAAGGGTGCGGCGACCGAGTGGCACTCCCCGGGAGAGGCGACCAGCCCACGAAGCCCTCCGGATTCGCCGGGCTGCCGGTCCTCCGCTCCGTGTCGTGTCAACCGAACACCCTCTTGACGACCTGGGAGAGCCTCACGCCGGCTCCGGTGAGGTGATAGAACTGGTTCTTGCCCCGGCGGCGCGGCGTGATGATCCCGCCGTGCCGCAACAGGGCCAGGTGGTGGCCCAGCGCCGGCTGGTTCTGGGTCAACTCCTCGCACATCGACCCGACGTGCCGTTCCCCCCGGGAGAGCATGCTGATGACCTGGAGTCGAGTCGGGTCGCTGGCCTGCTTGAGCAGGGCCGCTGCCCGCTGAATTCGCCTCGTACGCTGCAACGCCCCGGCCGCGGCATTGGCAGCCTTCGAATCGGCCCTCCTCTTGTCCTTGGCGGGGATCATGATCGGCATGGGGGTTCCATCTCCAGGGGAAGTCGACCGGCAGAGGATGGGGGGTTTCATCTCCCTGGCGATGCACCGAAGCATCCCGCACGCGTGCCTCGCCACTCCGGGATCCGGAAATCCACGGATATTTCCCCCGTCTGTGAATCCGGTCGGTTGATCGAGTTCGTGATGGTCTCGTCCGTCCCGGTGGCTATCTTCGCCAGAGTGACCAGGCGATGAGGCTGCCGATCGCGACGAAGAGAAAGGGCAGGAACCACTTGTCAACGAATTTTTGCATGGGAGGGGCTTGCCAGTCTGCGGGAGTGCCGCCTGAGGTGTCAGAACCGGGCTCGGTGCACGACCTACAACCATCATCGTACCCTGACCGCCGACGGTTTGCACCAGCAAATTTCTTTTTTTGAAGATTTTTATGAGACCGAAATGAAGCCGGGTCGCAGCGATTTCTCAATTGTTATTGCTTGGCGAATGTCAAAGTTGTTAGGCTTATCCAAGACCTTCGAGCAGATTCTCCCATACACCGGAGGCAGAGATGGACGGGATTGAGATCGTGGCCACCGCCGTCAAGGACCGGGCGCACAGCTTTAACTACATCCGCAGGTCCACGGGCCTGTCGCTCTCCGACGAGCAGCTCCTGGAGCTGATCCAGGAGAATGAGGACCGCTTGCAGTTTACCCGCATCCGGCGGGAAGACCCCGCGGGGAATCGCATCCGACCCGGCTGGCCGGGCGTGAAACTGCGAGGAGCCGCGCCCGGCTAATCGCTCGACCAGGACTGGGCGCCGTGCCGGGGACGCTCGGCGGCCCTGGGCATCCCCGGGGCGAGGGACATGCGGGGAGGGAGGAACATCCCCACAGCACAGGATCCCGCTCTGCCTTTGCTGTGCGGCACCTGGGTAGGACTCGTGTTTCCTCCAATCCCGCCGGCACACCGCGCTGGCAAACCCGCCCGGACGGCGAGGCAAGCCATCGGTCCTGATCCTCGGGAGCGCGCCGCCGGGCACTGGCCCTCGACCGCGATGTCCTGAGAGCGGATCCGTTTGATGGTCGGCGGGGACCCGCGCACGAGGACACTGAAGGAGCCTCGCATGGAACCAAGGACCAGCCGCGCCCAACTGCGGGCCGAGTACCGGCGGAGGGTGTTCCAGGTCTTCAACGGCGACGAGTGGATGTGCTCCTACGGCGATGTGCACTTCATGCAGCCCGAGGCGGCCAGCCCGACGCGCGACTACACGCTCCGGGACGTGATCGACGACCTGGTCAAGGACTTCGACGATCCCGGGGGGACCGATGCCCGTGACATGGCGGTCTGGCGCGACGGCCGCATCCTGGCCGTCGTCCGCAAGGGCGCGGACGGCCGTCCCGAGGTGACGGAGTTCGCCGCGGAAGCCTGACTGCCGCCCCGCGGCCCCGCCGGTGACCCCGCGCCGTCGCCGGCCAGAGAGCCCGGTCGTCCGGGGCTCGGCATGTCCGGCCGTCGCGGTCCCGCGCCTCGGGTGGGGACCGTCGTGAATGGGGGAAGCCGCTCCAGAGAAGTCCTGCACCGCGGGGCGATGTGGCCGGTGAATAGGCCGTCTGTGGTGGCTGCTGGAAAAACCTTGGACGCCAGCAGCGGCTTTCGAGCGGGCCTGCGT
>JAJPJC010000056.1 GCA_021324445.1 Isosphaeraceae bacterium | reverse complement strand
GGGCGAAACCGTCGTACCGTCGCCCCGTCGGGGCTCGGCAGGGGAGGGAATGGGAGACGTCGCGTCCGGTCCAGGGGTTTCACCCCTGGCTACGGACCGCCGCCCTTCCAGGGCGAGGACATCCGCTCCGCGAAGCCTCCCGGCGGGCTGGCGGGAAACAGGGCTTGCTTGTCATTTTGTCCGAACGCTCTTGGGAAGCACGGATGCGGCCGATTCTCTTCGACATCCCCGGCTCGGACCTCCGGATCCACAGCTACGGCGTGATGATCTTCGTCGCCTGCGCGACCGCCCTGGCGATGGCCGTCTGGCGCGCTCGGCGCGAGCGGATCGATCCCAACGCGGTTTATGAATTAGCGACCTGGCTCTTCCTCGGCGGCGTGATCGGCGCGCGGGTCTTCTACTTCATCCAGCACCCCGAGGCGTTTCATGAGCCCAGCGACGTCTTCCGGACCTGGCAGGGAGGGAACGTCTTTTATGGTTGCATCCTCGGCGGGCTGACCGGCTCGACGCTCTACTGGTTCCGGCGGCCGTTCCCCTTCCTGGGTATGTGCGACGTGGCCGCGCCCGCGGTCGCGATCGGGGCGGCGCTGGGTCGGATCGGCTGCTTCCTCAACGGCTGCTGTCACGGGGCCGTCTGCGACCTGCCCTGGGGGGTGAGCTTCCCCACCGGCTCGCATGCGTGGGTCCGCCAACTGAACGCCGGGCTGATTCCACCCGAGGCGCCGGCGTCCTTGCCGGTCCATCCCACGCAACTCTATTCGGCCCTGGCTGGTTTCGTCGTGCTGGGGCTGCTCTTAGCCTATGCGCGCCGTCCCCGGCGCGCGGGCGAGCTGATGGCCCTCCTGATGATCGTCTATCCCGTGACGCGCTGGCCCATCGAAGCGTTGCGGAGCGACGAGGCCGCGATTCTTGCCGGGATGACCTGGTCGCAGCATATCAGCGTGGCACTGCTTGCCAGCGGACTGGTCCTGCGGTCCTTGCTGAAACGACAGCCGGCCGGCCCGGAGACCGAGGCCAGGCCATCGATGCCAGCACCAGACCGACCGGGGGCGTCGCATCTCGAAGGCGACACCGCTTCACAATCCGGCTGGCGCGAACGGCAGCCGCCATCCCAACTCGCGTTTCCCCCCCAGACCCTCAAAGCAAGCCGAGCTCGCGCCGAACGGCCTCGGGCGTGAGCCCCAGGCCTTGGCGACATTGGGCACGTGCCTCCTCGAGGATCGCCATGAACCTGGGATTGCTGCCCAGGGCCAGTGATTCCAGATCGAGCTCATCGATCGGCACGAGCGCCGCGATGGGAACTCCATCTTCGGTGACCACGAGAGGCTCCCCCGCGAGCTGGCGCACCGACTGGCCCAGAGAATCGTTGGCTTGTGTTACGTCTACGTTCCTCATATCTGACACTCCTCGTTTCCGATCAGGAGACGATTCCCTCGTTTGACGCCTACACTCAAGACGAAGACCCGGCCATCGCTCAGCGCTTCCTCGTCCGACGAGCCGGCCCGTAGCTCCGATTCCACCGCGTAGAATACACGCAGGTCGCCGATTCGTAACTCCCAGGGTGCCAGCGGGTTTGGGCGCAGTGGTTTCCGGTTTCGAGTGAGGACTTCCGGTTGATGGCACAACAGCCGATCGACCGTATCCACCACGAGGGCGCGCTGGCGGGCATCCAGACCGCGGAGATGCTCCAATGCTATTGGCGCGTAGATGATCTCGTACGGCAAGCCCAAGTCTCCTTCGGGTAGGTCCCGCCCATTCTCGTCATCCTACCAGATGTGACGTAGGTTAGAGAAAAGGGAATCATCCCGCGCGAGGTGTAATCGTCCGTGAGGCTGTTGCAGAACATCGCCGCGGTCGACGCGATTCGTCGAACCCGTGAAGTCACTTCCGCCGATCAGGCGGCGAGCGGTCTGCGGGTGGCTCTGCGGCGGCACCCGGCCGGCCCGCTTCGTCGGCAGCGACCCCGCCGCGGCGATTGGCGGCCTGCCGCGGCGGCGGAGGCGGCGAGTACGGGTAGAACGGCGTCCGGTCGAACAGGTTCCGCGGCCGGAGGTCAAATCCGCTCCACATCACCAGGGCCGAGCCCTCCCAGGCGTCGTCACCCGGCCAGAGCCGCCGGCCCGAGTTGGGCTTGCCGTCCTCGTTCCGCGGCTCGTGGTGCACGGCCGCGTTGCACCACAACACGATGTCGGTCTGCTCGATGACTTCCTCGTCCTTGACGATCTCGGGCAGGTTGACGAAGAGATACTCCAGCGGGCGCTCGGGGTGCGACCGGCTGACCCACAGGTCGTGATGGGTGAACGCCTCGTTGTGCCGGGGCGTGCCGGAGCGGATCGGCATCAGGTCGTAGGCCATCGCCTCGCCTCGTTCGTTCGTCCGCTCCGACTCGACGCGGATCATCGTGAATTCCTTGGGATCCCAGTCGACGCCCCCCTCCAGGCCGCCGTGGAACGGTTCCTTCAGGTCCTCGGCGCCCAGGCTCGCGGGGTCCTCGACGTGCCGCATCAGCATGGCCGAGTTCTTCCGGCCGTCGACCAGGTCGATGTCGACCCGCCAGTGGGCGCTGTGCACGTGGGCCTCCTGGCGCTGGCTGGGGAGGTTCTGCCCGGTCGCCCCCAGTCGAAACGCGATGGTCCCATCGTCGTGAAATGCATAGGACATGATGTACATGTAATTGCCCGCCTGGAGCCCGCTCCAGAGCACCAGCTCGCGGCCGCGGCGGACGCCGTGGGCGTAGTCCTTCCAGGCCAGGCCGCGGTCGCGCACCTCCTTGACGACCGTCGGATAGGTGTCCCCCTGGAACGGGGGCAGGAGCGTGCCGAAGGGGCCGGCGTCCTCGGCCTTGACCTCCGCCAAGGGGAATGAGAAGCCGGTCAGGTCATAGAAGCGCGTATAGCTATGCTGGTGATAGGGGACGAAGAGCTCGGCAATCCGCGCGTCGTTGAGGATCTTGATCCAGTCCTCGGCCAGGTCGCGCTTGAACCAGGCGCCGGTGATGTACAGGCCCCGGTGCAGCCCGCGGGCGAAGTGGACCTTCCACGCCGTGCCGCGCCGCGGCTCCACGCCGCCGGACTCGCTGACCAGGAACTCGCTGGTCACCTCCTGCGCCGGCGGGTCGACCAGCCGCTCGCGGAAGCGGCGCTGCGCCCGAGCGGAGGACGGCACGATCGCCAGGACCAGGACCGTCAGGAACAGGGCCGGCCGGGACGGGCGCGTCTTCATGCGAGGGATCTCCTGGCGGATTCAGCAGCAGTCCCCTGGACCGGTGCTCAGCGTGGTGACTGATGGCCGCGGAAGGCTCTACGGACGATTCCCCGCTGGATCACGACGCCGGCGCACCTTGGGTTCGACCTCCGGGGCCGGCGTCACGACCTCGCGGGTGGTCAGGTCGACCTGGGGGCGGGGATAGCTCAGGTCGCGCTTGCCCACCCGATAGTTCAGGTGCACCACCCGGTGCACGCGCGGGTCTCCCTTGACCGTGAACTGGCTGAACTGGGGGTAGACGCTGAGCTGATCGCCGTATTGCTCGTACAGCTTCTTGACCTCGTCGCTCTTGGCCCGGGCCATCGCCTGGGCCTCCTCGTACTCGTCGTCCGAGAGCGGCGTCCGCATGTGCTGGGCGGCCTGGATGTCGACGACGCGGCCGGTCTGCAAGTCGATCGTCGAGTAGACGGTGATATCATCAAAATAGCGATACGAGGTGACGACGGCGCGGGGCGCGACCGCCTTCGCGGCTGGCTTGCCCGTGGAGGATTCGCCCTCCGGGCGGGGCGGGTTGTCCTTGGTGTCGAGCAGCTCGACGTTGACAATATACTCACGAGGATCGGCCTCGGGCTCGGTGGCGCCCTCGGTCTTCTTGCGGAGTTCGCGCATCGCCCCCTGGGCCAGCTCGATCGCCTGCCTGGTCTGCTGGGCGGTCAAACCGGGCCGGGGGCGCGGCGGCTGGGGCTGAGCCTGGGGACTCCGCGCGTGCAGCACGGCGCCCCCGGCGAGACACATCATCACGAGCGCAGCGGCGAGGAATCGGGAATGGTTCATGATCAGGACGCTCCTCGCAAGAGGATCCTGCGGCGTGAGACGCGTTCTAGTTGTAGGGTGGGTGAAACCCACCAATGAAAGCAGGCTTGGTGATCGATGGGTTGCACCCACCCTACGAACTTCGCTCGCGACCCTCGCAGGACCGACTCTCAGTCCCACGGAGCACGATCCACTTCACGGCTCCCGGACGCCGACATGGGCCTCGAGCACCTTGGTGATCTGGTGCCGGCACTCCTCCAGGTGCGCCCGGCTGGTGTCATCAATGGCCAGGCTGGTCGTCTCCAGCACCTTGCCGATCCGGCCGGCGATCTCCTTGAGGTGCAGGCGAGCCAGGGCGCGCGCATCGGCCGGGACCGCCGCGCTGCTGCCGCGGACGAAAACGACGAACGAGAACAGGTCGCCATAGGGGTTGGGGTTATTCCCCAGGACCATGTTGCTCAACCGGCGCAGGTACTCGCGCTGGAGGTTGCGGCGGATCGTCGACAGGGCGAACTTGGCGGCTTTCTCCGGCTTGGTGCTGCCGAGCTGATCGAGGTCCGACCAGATGCCGTCGGTCAGGGCCCGGAAGACTTCTTCCATCCGGAGCGGGTCGGAATCCGGGTTCGCCTGAAGCTGCTGATTCTGGAGCCGGGCCAGGGTCGCACCGCTGAGGCAGTGGCCCAGGACGATCTTCTGGATGCCGAGGATTCGCTCCAGCACCGAGATGTTCACGCCCGGTCCCCCGAAGCTGTCGGAGCCCCAGTGCATCCACCGCTCGGTCCCCAGGCGGCGGAGCAGGCTGGGCGCGAACTGGAACGATTTGTCGCTGAGGATCGTCTCGACCAGGAACTTGAGGCAGTCGCGCTGCTTGGCACCCGGAATGGGCACGATCGGGTCGTGCCCGCCCTTGTCGGCCTTGTGATCGCGCGACACCGACTGGCCGCCAATGTACTGCGAAGCCAGGGTCGCACCATCTCCCCACTGGTCGAGCAGGATGCCGAAGGCCCGCCGCGTCCGGGCCCACGAGTCGCCGTCCTTGACCACGCGGCTGTCCAGGTCCTTCAAGAGCTCGCCGGCCAGCGCGATCCGCTCCTTGCCGAACGAGCACGGGTCGGATCCCAGGTCGTTGGGATTGGCGTACGGGTCGTCGTTGAGGAAGGAATCCTCGTCGGTCGCGTAGGCCAGGTCCGTCTCGGGGGCGCGCGAGGCGATCTTCTTCAACTCCGATGCCTCGTCGCCCATGATCGGTTTGTAGGCGTATTCGATCGCCCAGTAATCGTAGGGGCCGATCGTGGTCGGATAGTAATCACCCTGCTTCTTGCCCTTGGGCGCGAGATTGATCGGGCAGTAGTCCATCACGCTGCCGACCAGGCCTCGGGTCCGTGTGATGGCGGTGTCGTGGAGCTGGTCGGCCTTGAGCATCGTGCTCCCCTTGAAGTTGTGCCGCAAGCCGAGCGAGTGCCCCACCTCGTGCATCACGATCGACTTGATCGCCTGGCCGAGGAACTCCTCGGGCAGCTCGTCCTTGGGCTGGGGCTTCCGCGGCGGACCGGTGCCTCGATCCTTGTCGGTCGCCGGCAGGGTGGGCGGGGCCATCGCGACTTTTTCCGCCAGGGCCCGGTCGAAGGGACTCGCCTCGGCGAGAGCCTTGGCCGAGTCATCTTTCGTGTCGGGGGCAATCGGTGGCGGGGGTGGTGTGGAACCACCAGCCTCGGCCATGGCGATGGCGGCCAGCCCGAGATCGCGCTGGAGACCGGTCTGGAACTGGCAGAATCCCCGCCGGCCCTGCGCGGTGTGGCGGGCCAGCTCCCAGGAAAGGAAATTCTGATCGGCCGGGACGACCTCCGGGACCATCCGATCGGCGTTGCGATCGAGGGCGTCCATCCCCAGCAGGGCGCCGGGCAGCGGCCGGCCGTAGCCCATCTTGGCGGCCAGGATCGGGCTGATCAGCTCGCCGAGGGCCAGGGGTGCCGTCTGGCCCTGGCCATTGGCCGTGGTCTTGTTGCCGATCAGCAGCGCGTATTCTTGTTTCCAGCGGCGGATGAAGCCGGCGTCGAAGACGACGTCGCCGTCGATCATCTCGCCGGTGAGCGGATTGGCCCGCAGGCACGACATGGCGCCGCCCAGGTCGTTGGTGACCCAGCGGAAGGTGCAGTAATTCGTGTCCTCGGGGTCGAAGTCATCGCGGCCCGGCTCCTCCCAGCGGACGGCGAGGGCGTCCTTGAACCCGATCTTCTCGAACGCCTTGTTCCACTCGCGGATGCCTTCCTCGACATACGGGCGATACTCGATCGGGACCGTGTCCTCGATGTACCAGACGATCTGCTTCCGCGGCGGGGAGAGCTTGGCCATGGGATTGGCCTTGTCGAGTCGCCAGCGGTTGATCAGCCGGACGAAGTTCGAATCGGGGTCAGTGAGGGCGAAGTCCTTGGACGCGCTGAGGAAGTGGCCGACGCGGTCGTCGGCCGAGCGGGGGTGATAGCCGAAATCGGGGGTCTTCATCAGGCTGTAGTGGATGACCAGCGTGATGCCCCGGTGGTCGGCGACGCCGTCGTGGTAGGCCGGCCACGACCGGCGTCCCGCGCCGCTGAAGGTGGCCTCGACTTCCAGCTCCATGTTGTTCGGGAACCCTTTGACTTTCGCCCAGCTACTGCGGGTGCGATCGAGGAACCCAAACCCGAGCTGGGCGAAGTCGGTCATGAAGATATCGGAGAAGTCGATGAGGACCGCGCCGCCACGCATGGGGTTCAGCGCGATGATCGGCAAGGCCATCAGGACCGAGTCGGTGTAATTCTGCTTGACCGCCTTGTCCAGCGGCGTCCCCGGGGTCGCCTTGTAATGGATATTCCGCCGCACGAGCTGGATGCGCTCGCCGACGCGGCGGAAGATGAGCACCATCTCCTCGTCGCCGATGGGGACCCCGGTCGAGCCCATGCCGCGGGCGATGGTCACCGGCACCAGCAGCATCTGGTTGAGCTGATGGGGCAGGAGCTCGGCATAGAGGTGGTCCCCCTTCTCGTAGAGGGTGAACAATCCCTCGACCTTCTTGGCTCCTTGCGTCACCTCGTTGAAGTCGCGGTAGGGACCGGCGAGGGCCCGCGGGCCACCCGCTCGCGCATTGCGGATGACGGCCCCGAAGTCAATCTCGCCCGCCGGCCTCGGCTCCTGCGCGCCCAGGTCGGCGGCAATCAGGCCCAGGGTCAGGACCAGGGCCCCGCCCACTGCAATGATGCGACTCATGAAGCTCTCCTTGGGGTCCGTAGCCCATTGTGCGCGGTGCTCAGCCCGGGCCGGGCCGGATTGCCCCGCTGTCCGGCCGATCGCACCACGCCGGACCACGACCAACGGACGATCCACGGACTCTATCTTGACGAACGAATTCCGCGGGTGCAAGCGCGACCTCGGGCAATTGTCGGCGGCCGGTCCACGGGTTGCACCCGACCGGGGCCTGGAGACGCGCGCCTCGCACGCGGTCGGGCCGGAGGCTATCATGAGCCTGGCCTACACGGAGGCCCGGGCCGAGGTCTCGCCACGGGGAGGCCCGGGCTCGCGACCTTCGCGGACCCCTCGGGGGGGTCCCCAGGGCTGTTCGCAACCGAACAAGCACTCGATCGATCCCGGAGAAACACCCACGATGCACGACGATCTGCTCAGCTTGCTGCCCAAGACCGACCTCACGCGGCGCGGCTTCGTGGTGACGTCGCTGGCCGCCGGCTTCGCCCTGGCGGCGCAGCCGGTCTCGGCCCAGACGATCACGACCGACACCCAGGGACTGGAAGCCGGCGAGGTGAAGGTGCCCGTCCCCGACGGCCAGGTCCCGGCCTACCGGGCCATGCCGGCGGCCGGCGGTCCTTTCCCCGTGATTCTCGTGGTCCAGGAGATCTTCGGCGTCCACGAACACATCAAGGACATCTGCCGGCGCCTCGCCAAGCAGGGATATTTCGCGATCGCCCCCGAGCTCTACGCGCGGCAGGGCGATGTCTCCGGCCTCACGAACTTCCCGGACATCCTCAAGATCGTCAACAAGGTCCCCGACGCCCAGGTCATGTCCGACCTGGACGCGGCCGTTGCCTACGCCAAGGCCAGCGGCAAGGCCGACGTGGCCAAGCTGGGCATCACCGGCTTTTGCTGGGGCGGCCGCATCGTCTGGCTCTACGCGGCGCACAACCCGAACCTGAAGGCGGGCGTTGCCTGGTACGGGCGGCTCGTCGGGCCAGCGGATGAGCTCAAGCCCAAACACCCGATCGACCTGGTGGCCAAGATCAACGCCCCGATCCTGGGGCTCTACGGCGCGGCCGACCAGGGTATCCCGGTCGACACCGTGGAGAAGATGCGCGCGGCCCTCAAGGACGCGGGCAAGACCGCCGAGATCATCGTCTATCCCAATACGCCGCACGCCTTCTTCGCCGACTACCGCCAGAGCTACCGCAAGGAGCAGGCCGAGGACGGCTGGAAGCGGCTGCTCGACTGGTTCAAGAAGCACGGCGTGGCCTGAGGGTGGCGCCGCGACCAGGCCGCCGCCTTCCCGCTCGAGGGGCCAAAAGGCAAGGGCCGGGGACCATCACCAGAATCCCCGGCCCCGTGCGGCGCTCGGGTTTTTCAGCCGGTCCCCGCGCTGTAGGTGCTGTAATCGTAGTTGTCGTAGTAGTAGTCCGCCTCGGACTCGATGTTGGACTGGTCATTCAGGTAATACGCGTACTCGGCACTCAAGGCCGGCGACGAGTAGGAGGTGAATTGGCCCACCGTCGGGCTGCTCACGACATTCTGGAGGCCGCTCGTGTTGGCCGGCGGCGCGAACAGGCCCGTACTCATCACGGCTTGGGCCTGCGTCGACAGGTGTTGTCCTGTCGCCTTCGCCAGTGCCTGGAGCAGCGCGTAGGTCTGCTCCTTGTCACCGTTGATCGTGAGAAGGTCCGATACGACCGTGCTGTTGCCCAGGAGGGCCTCCCGGGCAGGCTGCTTGTACTCGATGGTTTCGACCGCTTCCTGGAAGGCCACCTGGCCCAGTGACTGGAAATCGGCGAACACCTGGAGCAGCGGGCCGGTCTTCATGTCGTTGCCGATCCGGATCAGGTCTTGATCGATACCGTAGTTGGCCAGGAGGGTCGGAGAGTGGATCTCCAGCGAGGCGGCATCGGTGAGGAACTGATCGATCGAGGTATTGACCGCCGTGATCAACTGCTGGGCCGTGTCCTGGCCATTCCCCCCGGTGGTCGAGCCGCCAGCGGTCGTCGTCGGAGGGGAGGACGTCGTGGGAGCCGGGAGGGCCGTCGCGGTGACCTCGAGCTGGTACTTGGCCTTGTGCCGGCCCAGGCCCAGAACGCGCACGAAGTAGTCGCCGGGCGAAAATGTGTAGGTGAAGGAGTCGCTGGACTTGCCGTTGGAGAAGCTGGCGAGCTCGACCTTGTTGGCGTTGAGCAGGATCAACTCGGCGTTGGCGGACAGGCCCGACAAGGTCGCGCCGACGATCATCGAGGCGTTGACCTGGAACTGGTAGTCCTTCGTCGCGTTCCGCGCCACCGAGCCGGAGAAGGTCGAATTCTGACCGGGATGGACAGCCCCGAGCTGGACCGGCGCGTGGCTCATGGCGATCCGCGGTTCCAGCGGCTGGGTGTCAACCCCGGGCCGGAACCGGCGCGCCCCACGGCGCGGCGGCCGGCCCCTCGACGAATCGCTTCGACCCATTCCCAGCACCTGCGCCCAGCGTTGTCTCTTGAACATGACGTTGCTCCTCCCGATTGGCAGCCCTCGTCGGTCGAGTCCCGTTGCCTCCGCTCACCTTCAGGTACGGGCGCGGCGAGGACTGTTTCAAGAAACGGGAGAAAATGTCGGAGGCCCGGTCTTGAACGTCTGAAGTGATTGCCAGCTTCGGGCTTGCGCCATGGCCGGATTCGCCCCTGGGGGCACGCCGAAGCGCTCTCGATGAAATGGCAAACCCAGCATCAGCGCCGGGCAAGGCGGCTTTCGAGATCTGTGCGTCGCCGCGGGAATCGATGGGAGAATCTCAGCCCCTGAGCGAGTTCTCCGAGGGGGGTGTCGCACTGACCAAGCGACCAGCGACGACCCCATCGGCCAGAGAAGTCCTGCACCGCGGGGCGATGTGGCCGGTGAATAGGCCGTCTGTGGTGGCTGCTGGAAAAACCTTGGACGCCAGCAGCGGCTTTCGAGCGGGCCTGCGT
>JAJPJC010000173.1 GCA_021324445.1 Isosphaeraceae bacterium | reverse complement strand
TTTGTGCCAGGTGACGCGCCGGCCATCATGACGGACGCCCCAGATCTTGCCTGTAGAGTAATCGCCGTAGATGTAAACGCCCCGTAATTCAGGGTATTTCGATCCATAATAGACGATGCCGCCGGTGAGCGAGCGCGCTTCGGAGTGCGGGTGTTCCACCGTCGGCGGCACGAGCGGCGTCGGACCGAGCTTGCGATTGGGATAGAACGGGTGGCTCCCCTCCATGACGCTCCAGCCGTAGTTCTCGCCCTTCTTGACGAGATACGCCTGCTCCCAAAGGTCCTGCCCGTTCTGTGCCACCCACAGGTGGCCTGTCTTCGCATCGACGGTCATCCGCCACGGATTGCGCACACCGTATGCCCAGATCTCCGGCCGGGCGCCGGATAGGTTGACGAACGGATTGTCCTTGGGCACCGCGTAGAGTTTTCCGGGCTCGGGATGATCGATGTCGATGCGCAGCACCTTGGCGAGCAGGGTCTTGAGGTTCTGGCCGTTCTTTTGCGGATCGTCCGCGGCGCCGCCGTCGCCCAGCGTGATGTAAAGGTACCCGTCCGGCCCGAAGACGATCGTCCCGCCGTTGTGGTTCTCGAACGGATCCTCGGCCGAGACCCAGATGTGCTGTTCGCTGGCCGGATCGGCGCGGCGGGGATCGACATCCGAAGCCAGGAACCGGGAGACGACCGAGAACCTCCGACCCTGGTCGTCGGCCGAGTAATACACGAAGAACTGGTGAGTCTGCTGGAACCGGGGATGAAACGCCAGCCCGAGCAGGCCCTCTTCGTTCCCGCGGTGGATCGGGTCCGGGAGCTCGAGGAAGAGCTGCGGGTCGCGGGTCTCGCGCTCGTTGGGGAACGACCAGATCCTGGCTTGATGCTGCTCGACGACGAAGAGCCGGTTGCTGCCATCGTTGGGGTAGGCCAGGGCCACCGGCCGGTCGAAGCGCAGGTTCGGAAAGGCCACCCGCGTGGCGAGCTGGGGCAGCGTCGCGGGCGCTTCCGCCGCCAGGAGGCTCGACGCCAGGTGAGGGAAAACCAACAGCACAAGCGGGAGGGCACGTCTCACAGGAGGGACTCCGCGGTGAGAAGACAGTTCAGCCCAGCCGGCCCTGGAACCCGGGGCACCGAGGATTCCATCCCCGCGGATTCCACGATCCACTTGAATCAATCACCCGAGGAAGAGCAAGCCACGACCGACCGATGCCGATCGCCCCGATCCTCGGAACTGGCACGCCGCTTGCACTCGGGTAGAAGACCACAGAGGGGGGTACTGGATTTCAACAATGCATCCAGTGCTGACTGTCTAGGCGCGCCAGCGGAATAGACGCGTTGTGGCGCTCCGCGCGGTTGTCGAGGAGACCTGGCTCAGTATCTCTCATCAAATCATCCGGCAGCCAGGACGGGGATCGACGCAACCGAGGCGAAGGGACGAACCGGCGTTACGAGCCATCTCCCGCGGGCCGAGATTCGAGCTGGCGGAGAGACTGCGCGCGTTGAGATGGAGCAGGTGGCACCATGGAACGATGGAAAACGCTCTCTCCACCGGACTTTCAAGCCATTTTCCAGTCGGTTCCGGGCCTGTATCTGGTCCTGGAGCCGGACTTCACGATCGTGGCGGTGAGCGACGCCTACCTTCAAGCGACGATGACCCGGCGTGAGGAGATTCTCGGCCGCGGGCTCTTCGAGGTCTTCCCCGACAACCCGGAGGATCCCTGCGCGACCGGCGTGACCAATCTGCGGGCCTCGCTCAACCGCGTGCTCGCGCAGCGGGCACCGGACCGGATGGCGATCCAGAAGTACGATATCCGCAAGCCCCAGTCGGAGGGAGGCGCGTTCGAGGAACGGTACTGGAGCCCCCTGAATACCCCGGTCCTGGACGCCGAGGGCGCGGTCGTCTACCTGATCCACCAGGTGGTAGATGTGACCGAGGTGGTGAAGCTCGGGCAGAAAGACCACGAGCGCAGCGAGGTGGAGCAGGCCCTGCGGCAGAGCGAGGAGCGGTTCCGCCGGCTGGTCCAGAACTCCTCGGATATGATCAAGGTTCTCGATGCCCAGGGGTACGTTCTGTATGAGAGCCCGTCGATTGAGCGGGTCCTGGGCTATCGGCCCGAGCAACGGATCGGCCGGAACATCTTCCGCGAGCCGCTGGTGCACCCCGACGACATGGCCGCCGAACGGAGCTTTCTCGAGGACGCCCTGCGTCGCCCCGGCGTCGTCGTCTCGGCCGAGTTCCGGCTGCGGCACGCCGATGGCTCGTACCGGGACATCGAGGCGATCGGCCAGAACCGCCTCGACGATCCCAGCGTCGGGGGGATTGTCGCCAACTACCGCGATATCACGGCGCGGAAGCGGGCCGAGGCCGAGCGGCGGCGGCTGCTGGAGCAGGCGGAGGTGGCGCGGGCCGAGGCCGAGACGGCCAGCCGGATGAAGGATGAGTTCCTGGCCACCCTCTCGCATGAGCTGCGGACGCCCCTGACGGCGATCTTCGGCTGGGGGCGGCTGCTCCGCTCGGGCAAGGTCGACAGCCAGGACGTGGAGGAGGGCCTCGCCGCCATCGAGCGGAACGCGCGGATGCTCACCCATCTCGTCGAGGATCTCCTGGATATCTCCCGCATCGTCTCCGGGACGCTCCGGCTCGACGTCCGGCAGGTCCAGCTCGCGGAGGTGATCGAGGCGGCCCTGGCCGCGGTCATGCCGGCCGCCGAGGCCAAGGGGATTCGCATCCACAAGGTGCTCGATTCGCTGGTCGGACCGGTCTCGGGTGATCCGGCGCGGCTCCAGCAGGTCGTCTGGAACCTCCTCACCAACGCGATCAAGTTCTCACCCAAGGAAGGTCAGGTGCAGGTCTTGCTGGAACGGGTCAATTCCCATGTCGAGATCAGCGTCATCGACACCGGCCAGGGCATCCCGCCCGAGTTCCTCCCCCACGTCTTCGAACGCTTCCGCCAGGCCGACGCCTCCACGACCCGGCAGCATGGTGGCCTCGGGCTGGGCCTCTCGATCGTCAAGCACCTGGTCGAGATGCATGGCGGCACCGTCCGCGCCAAGAGCCCGGGCGAGGGCCAGGGGGCGACCTTTACCGTGACGCTGCCCATCCTGGTCGTCCATCGCCGGGACTCCGGACCTCTGCGGATCCCTTCCCAGGAGCCGCAAACCGAGGTGGAGAGCCCCAGCAATGTCCTGGTCGGGGTCAACGTCCTGGTCGTCGACGACGAGGCCGATGCCCGCGCGCTGGTCAAGCGGGTGCTCGCCGAGCGCGGGGCCGAGGTCCGCACGGCGGCCACGGTCGCCGAGGCCC
Source organism: Isosphaeraceae bacterium (assembly GCA_021324445.1). Taxonomy (GTDB): domain Bacteria; phylum Planctomycetota; class Planctomycetia; order Isosphaerales; family Isosphaeraceae; genus JAJPJC01. Next base: position 33,478 of record JAJPJC010000173.1, on the reverse strand, counting down.
TGCTGATGCTCGACACGTTCCGGCCGAATGTCCTCGTCAGTGATATTGGCATGCCGGAGGAGGATGGGTATGATCTGATCCAGCAGATTCGGGCCGGGGGGCGGACGGCCAGATGGTTGCCCGCCGTCGCGCTGACAGCCTTCGCCCAAGCCGAGGACCGCAAGCGGGCCATGCTCGCCGGATTTCAGACTCATGTGTCCAAGCCGGTGGACCCAGGCGAGCTGGTCGCCGTGGTCGCCAGCCTCGCCGGCAGGACCGGTGGACTCCAGTTCGGGAGGCACCATGGACGAGCCGACGATGCCCTCCAGGGAAGTGACCGCATCGGGCAGACGGGTCCTGATCGTCGATGACAGCCGCGACACCGCCGGTCTGTTCAAAGCGCTGCTCAAGATCGAGGGCTATGAGGCCCGGACCGCCTACGATGGCCCCGAAGCGATCGAGGCGGCCAAGCAGGACTGTCCCCATGTCGTGCTGCTGGACCTCATGCTACCGACGATGGGCGGAGTCGCGGTCGCCCGGGCGCTCCGGCAAGTCCCGGAGCTTTCCCAGTGCCAAATCATCGCGGTTTCGGGCTGCGACGGCGATCGAATCGCCCAACCGTCGCCGTTCGACCTTCACCTGACCAAACCCGTGGATCCGGGCACACTCCTGAAGCTCCTCGCAGAAATGACCGCCAGCGGCTCGGCCGCAGCCGCCAGCTCGAACGCCTGCTGAGCCGTGCCCGTCAGGTCACCGTCCCGACTCGATTTGGTCCGGCTCGGCTGTCGTGCCTACCGGACAGTTCGACGGCATGCCTCAGGTCGCCGGTGGAGACCCCCCGGGCGCAATCCCGGAGTGCGTCCAGGAGTCCGATCTGGACCTCGACGAACGTGCCGCGGAAACCCCGCCGCATGGCGAAGTCAAAGGCAGCCTGGTAGACTTCGGCCACGAGACCATCGGAATCGCCCTGGGGTAGGATCAGGTCGCCAGGCATAGCTGGGTCTTCCTGGTTGAGAAACGGCATCCGGACCATTCGCCGAGGCGCGGAGCTGGTTTTCAGCCAGTCGCGCTGGACCGGCGTCGTCGCGGACCGAGATAGGACCACCATCGACTCGTCCGTTCGTCCGGCTCTCGCAGGACGAGTTGCGATCCGCCGACCGCCAGGGCCGCGGTCCCGACCAGGGTGGAGAGGCCCCAGACCGGCCAGGCCCCCCGCGCGGGGCCGGGACCCAGCGGTTCTGCCCTCGACGACCCGGGTCGTCCCATCAAGAGGCTCGCGGCCACCTGGGCCAGCGCCGCGTCGAAATCCTCCATCGCGGGATCCCCCGATGACCGGCCCGGAGCGGCCGGAGCCGGGGCAGGGACGCCCTCGGGCAACGGCGAGGAGCTCGGGCTCTGCGCGGCCGCTGGCATGGGCTCGACATAGTCGATCGCTCCGGTCGCGTTCGGCTGCGCTTCGTCCGCGGACACCCCCTGGCTCGACCCGGACGGTGGCGCCAGGCCCTGACCCAGCGCGGAGGACGTCACGGGGCTCTGGCTGCTCAGAGGCACGCTCGTGGAAGCCTGCTGAGCACTCGCGGTGCCGGTCGGCATGCTGAGAGACTGGCTGGGTAGAGCGGACAGGGATCCAACCTGCTGGGTACCCGAGGAAGAGGCGGCCGACGACAGTGCGGTCCCGCCCGCGGAGGACGCCGAGCCGCTGGAGGTCGTTACCAGGCTGGTCGCATCCGCGTCCGTCGAGGATTGCACCCCGCTCTCCGATCCGTTCGTCGAGGAAGACAGAACGTCGGAATGGCTGACCTTCGCTTGCGTCACCTTCGCGCGCTCGACCTTGGTCCGCTGGACGCTCGTATGGTGGCTCTTGGTCGCGTGGGTTTTTGCATGGCTGACATGATGCGATGTCGGAGCAGGGGTTGGTGTGGGAGTCGGCGTGGGTGTCGGGGTGGTGGTGCCGGTTGATCCCGCGGACGTTGGCGAGCTGCCTGTCGAGCTCGAGGATGAGGTTTCGCTCGCGGACGCACCGCTGGCCGCCAGCAAGCCGGCGACCAGGCTCTGGGCCTTGGGCGTACCCAGGCCGGTGACCAGGTCGTAGCCGGTGGTCGCCGAGTAGCCGTTGGACCCACTGGTGATGTCGTTGAAGTCCGAGCTGGGCAAGGAATACAGCTCGGTCAAGAGTTGCGAGGTGCTGAGGGTGCCCTGGCCGCCGGCGGCAAGCCCCTGGTCGGTGATCGCGACCAGGCCGGCCCACGCCGGGGCGGCGGCGCTGGTGCCCCCGACCTGGAACCAGCCGGACTGCCCGTCGTAAGCGACCGAGTCATACACCGAGTAGCCCGTGCTCGGGTCGGCGTTGAAGGACACATCGGGCGTCGTTCGAACCCCGTAGCTCAGTCCGGCGGACGCCAGGGTCGCGGCCTGGTAAGAAGGCTCAGACTCATAGCTCCAAAAGCCAGTATCCGTGCCACTGAATCCGCCTGTGCTGTCGGACCAGCCCGACTCGGAGCCGTAGCTATTGCCCGACCCCAGGGTCAAGGTGGTGCCGCCGACGGCCAGGACGTTGGGCGAGACCGACGGGTACATCGGCCCATCCCACGCCCCCGTGTCGCCCGAGGCGGCCACATACGTCACGTTCGTGTGGCCGGCCGGTGTTGTGAACAGGCTGTCGTACATCGACTCGCCCGGGAACTCGCTCGTCCCCCAGCTCATCGAGACCACGCTGACGCCCGGGACCTGGCTGGCGTAGCTGACCGCGTTGAACAGGGCGGAGAGACTGGCCGAGGACGCCTCGACGAGCACGATGTTGGCCGCCGGCGCGATGGCGTGGGCCCATTCCACGTCGAGCGACGTCTCCAGCGCCCAGCCGGCATCGGTCGTCGTCGCGCCCAGGTTATCCACCGTGAGCGACGGCGGGGCGGACAGGCCGTACTCGGCGTCGAAGGCAGCCAGGTCCGAGCTGATATTGGGATCGTTGTACGCCTCGACGATCGCGATGGTCTGGCCCGCGCCGTTGCCGGTGATCGTCCCGCCCGAGAACGTGATCTGGTCGATCCCGTAGGCCGCGCGGATCTGCTGCGGGGTCATCCCCGTCGGCCCCGTCGCGGCCATCGTCAGGACGTCCACGTTGGGTTTCGCCGTGATTCCTGTCAGCGAGCCGGCCGCCGCAGCCGCCGAAAGGAGCCGCCGATCTTCCAACAGCTCGCAGACCAGGTTGATCCGATGGGCACGACGCGAGCGGGACACCCCTCCCGCAAGCCGCCGCGCCGCCAGGGTACTCGCGATGCGCATTCTCCACCTCGCCATGATGTCGAATCATGGGTGTCGCAAACGGAGCCAAGTCTCGGTCGAGCCTCAACCCGCAGGTTATATGCAAGTATGAGTATTATTCAATGAGACCAGCGACCTCCGGGATGTCCGGGAGCCTCGTCAGGCCGACGCCGGGGAGGAAGGGAGGCCCATCGGCGTCGGGCACCCCGCAGTCAGTCGTGTGGGGGGCAGACTCCGGCGCGACCAGCTCCAGCGGACTTGCCATGATCGTCTCCCTTCAAACCACACGGAATCCGCCCCAACAAGCGCGCGCGGCTTCCTTGGAGTCATTGACAACTCTTGACCGATTGCATGCCGCCGCTCGAAGAGCGTGCGCTGGAGGTGGTTTCGACCCGGCTAGTGATCTGGCCAGAGACGAGTCGCGTGTGGATGAGCTGGCCGGGTTGGACCTGGTCGGCGGAACGGATCAGGGAGATGCCATCGTGTTGGAAGGTGAGGCTGTAGCCGCGGCCGAGGACGGCCAGGGGACTGAGGGCTTCGAGGCCGGCGGCCAGCCGGGCCAGCCGGTTTTGGCGCTGGAGCAAGCCGTGGCGGAGGGCGACCTGGCCGCGTTGGGCCAGTTGCGCGAGTTTGGCGCGGGCGTCGTCGATCTGAGCCTGGCCGGCCAGGCGGAGCCGCTCGGCCAGGCGGTCGAGGTGGAGTGCGACTTCGCGGCAGTCGGGCACGGCGACTTCGCCGGCCGCACTGGGGGTCAAGGCGCGGCAGTCGGCGGCCAGGTCGGCGAGGGTCACGTCGATCTCATGGCCGATGGCCGAGATGACCGGCCGGCGCGAGGCGGCGATGGCCCGCACCACCGCCTCCTCGTTGAACGTCCAGAGATCCTCCAGGCTGCCGCCGCCGCGGGCCACGATGATCAGGTCGGTCCCGGCGACGCGGTTGGCCAGGGCCAGCGCGGCGACGACCTCGGCGGCGGCTCCGTCGCCCTGGACGCGCGTGGCCGCGATCAGCAGCTCGGCGCAACGCCAGCGACGGCCGAGGACCTGGATCAGGTCGCGGACCGCGGCCCCGGTCGGGCTGGCCACGATCGCGATCCGGCGGGGATAGCGCGGCAGCGGCCGCTTGCGCGCCGGGTCGAACAAGCCCTCGGCGGTCAACCGGGCGAGTCGTTGGCGGAACGCCAGCTCCAGCGCCCCGATCCCCTCGGGCTCGATCTGGCGCACCGTGATCTGATAATCCCCCCTGGGCTCGTAAACGGTCAGGCCCCCCAGCGCCCGCACCGCCAGGCCGTCGGTCAGCTCGAAGGCGAGCCGGCGCGCGTCGCTCTTCCAGATCACCGCGCGGATCGACGCCGCCTCGTCCTTGAGGGTGAAATACACGTGCCCCGACCGCGGCCGCGCCACGTTCGAGACCTCACCCCGCAGCGCGACCTCGCCGAACTGCTCCTTGAGCGACCGCTTGATCCGTACCGTCAGCTCGGAGACCGACTCGAACCAAGGGCCGAAGAGGTCGTCCATGGGATAGTGTTCCGTGTTCCGTGTTCCGTAGAATTGCTAGAGCATGACAGGGGAGCTCGCTCTTGTCATCACCGGTCGCTCTCCGCGGCCTCGACGATCAGAGCGATTCCACGACCGGCGGGCAACGGGCAACGATGAAGAACCATGCGTGGCTGTGGTGGACCGCCCGGCGGGTCGGCCTGGTGGTTGCGGGTGTCGTGGCTGTGCTGGGGTGCCAGCTCTGGTCGCTCGGGCTCGATCTGATCCGGGATCAGCTCCCGCGCGGGTTCCATCGCCGGCTGGCGATCCTCTACCTGGATGGGCTGCTGATCGGGTATGCCCTGGCCTGGTCGGATCGATCGCGCTGATCGGGGTGGTGATCCTGCTGCGGGTCTGGACCCCGGCCGGGCCATTGCGCCCGCGGTGGCCGGCGCGGCTGCTGGCCCTGGGCGCCTCGGTCCTGTTGAGCCTGCTCGCCCTCGACATCGGCGCCGCGGCCTGGAGCGCCTGGCGGCACAGCGCGCCCCGTCTGCCGGGGTTCGGCGCTACGGGTCCGGCCGGCACTCAGCCGGTTCCCCTCGAGCACGCACCGGCGCCCGGCGGCCCGGAGCCGGACCTCCCCACCCGGTTCGCGCCGGGCGCGCGACGGCCCGGCGCCGCACCCGTGCGCATCCTGGTGCTCGGCGAGTCGAGTGCGCGGGGCGAGCCGTATCATCCCTGGGTGTCGGTCGGTCAGATTGTCGGCTGGAAGCTGGAGTCTGTCTTCCCGGGCCGGCCGATCCAGGTGGAGAGCTGGGCCAAAGGAGGCGCCTGCCTGGCCGAGATGCACAACCGGCTGGCCGGCCTGACGTACCGCCCCGATGCGCTGATCCTTTATGTGGGTCACAATGAGTTCCAGGCGCGATATCCCTGGATGCGGGAAGTCGATTGGTACTATCACGATGACCTGCCCTCGCTCAGCTCGCCGCGGTCGTTGACGGCGCTCCTGCGATACTCGCCGCTCTGCCGGCTGGTGCTGGAGACCTGGGAGCACCAGCGGCTGGGCAAGCGGCCACCGCACTGGGTGACCCGCGAGCTGATCGACCGGCCGGTCTGTACGGCCGAGGAGGCCGGCCAGATCCTCGCCGATTTCCGCCGCCGGCTCGAGGCGATCGCGGCGTATTGCGCCGCGATCCAGACCCTGCCCATCTTCATCATCCCGGCTTCGAACGACGGCGGCTTCGATCCGACGCGCTCGGTCCTGGCCCCCGCGACGCCCGCCGCGGAGCGCGCCGCCGTGGCCCGCGCCGTGGCGCGCGCCCGTGCCCTGGAGACCAAAGATCCGGCGGCTGCATTGCGGATCGATCGTGAGCTGGTCGAACGGCATCCGGAGTTCGCCGAGGCGCATTACCGGCTGGCCCGGCTGCGGGAGCAGGCCGGCGACTGGGACGAGGCGCGGCGGCACTATCTCGCGGCCCGCGAGTGCGACGCCTTGCCCCTGCGCTGTCCCGAGGATTTCCGCCAGGCGTACCGCGACGTGGCCGCAAACCATCCGGCGGTCCTGCTGGTCGACGGTCCGCTCGTCCTGGAGTCGATCAGCACCCACGGCATCCTCGATGACCGCCTGCTCCACGACGCTCAGCATCCCAACCTCCGCGCTTATGCCGCGCCGGCCCAGGACGTCCTCGATCAGCTTGCCCGGCGTCGCGCCTTCGGCTGGCCTGACGGGGCCGAAGCACCCCGCGTCGACGCCGACTCCTGCGCCCGCCACTTCGGGCTCGATGCGTCCCGATGGGCTGAGGTCTGCCGTCGGGAGGCCGTGTTCTACAGGATCACCACCTACATTCGGTACGACCCGAAGCTCCGCAATGAGAAGTCGGCGGCGTACCTCCGGGCGGCCCAGGCGATCGAGGCCGGCACCCCCCCCGATCAGGCCGGCATCCCCGGTTGGGGCATGCGCCCGCGGCCCGCTTCGTCGTCCCACGTGATCCCGGCGATCTCAACTGTCCCGACGGTGTGGTGAAGCGAATGATTGCAACCCGGGTGTGCCGGCGGGACGCCAATGGCAGCCGCCCCGACTGCCCCCTGCCGGCTGGCTCACAGTTTCCCGCTTGTGTGGACCGACTCAGCCCTTCGGGAGCATCTCCCCGCGGTAACGCTCGAAGAGTTGTCTGTGCAGCTCCCTGGGCGTCGGCTTCTCGTGGGGGACCGTGAGAATGCTGGGGCTGTCCCATCCGATCGGAATTCCCAGCGCCCGGAGCCAGGCTCGGAGCTTGGCGAACCGCTCGCGACCATATTCCCGAGCCAGGATGGCCTCGGCGAAGCTGGAGGCGACGAGGAGGTGGAACTGTCCCTTGGCGTCGAAGAGGACCAGCGGCGACTCGGCCACGGGACGATGGGTCGGACCGCGCCAGTAGCCGAGGTAGGACTCATCCTCCACCGAGGCGACGAACGCGATGAGCCGGCAGACCTCTTCGGTCGCCCGCACGGTGGCGGCGAGGTCCGGATCCCGGCGCTCGGCCTCATTCAGCTCGATGGAGGCCAGCCAGGGAGCCCACTCCTCGACCCACTCCAGGCGGATGCCGGTCCGCCGCGCCAGCTCGTCCCGAAGTGGCAAGAAGATCCGCAGGTCGTGAGGCACGGGCTCGCCCTCGAGCCGGTTCCTGGAGAATTGTGCAAGGACCTCATCCGAGCTCATCACCACACCCTCCCTCGACGCCCATCGCGCAGACGCCGCCCGGAACGGAAGTCGTGGTCGCGACGCCGGCCGCCTGGGGAACGATGCCCTCGGTCTCTGCGCGGCGCCTTCACCGCGGTCTCCCTGAATCTATCAGCCCTCGTGACCGCTGACAACCATGGTCCAGAGTGGATGATGGACGGGTTTGGCAGAGTCTGGGGCGCGGTCGGCTCGCTGTTCGGGGGCGAGAGCCGTTGTGGGACCTCGGCGGACCGAATCCGCGATCGTTAGCTGAGGATCTGCCGGATCGGGCCCTGGCCCTCCTCGACCAGCCGCATCGTCCGGCCGAGGACGGGGATCTCCATTTTCTTGTGGTCGAGCCCGAGCTGGTGCAGGATCGTGGCGTTCAGGTCGCTGTAATAGTGCGGGTGCTCGACGGCCCGATAGCCCACCTCGTCGGTGGCGCCGTGGACCATGCCCCCCTTGATACCGCCGCCGGCCAGCCAGGCCGTGTAGCCCCGGGGATTGTGGTCGCGCCCGGTCGTATTCTGCGACCAGGGACTCCGGCCGAACTCGCTGGTCCAGACCACGAGCGTCGAGTCGAGCAGGCCGCGCTGCTTCAGGTCGCGGATCAGCCCGGCGATCGGCTTGTCGGTCGCGCGGCACAGGGGCGCGTGCGTCTTGATGTCGCCGTGCGCGTCCCAGCCGCCGTTGCCCCCGCCGGCATGGCAGATCTGGATGAACCGGACCCCGCGCTCCGCCAGCCGGCGCGCCAGCAGCAATTGCCGGCCGAAGTCGTCCGTCGCGGGCTCGCCAATGCCGTAAAGTTCGAGGATGTGCGCCGACTCGCCGGAGAAGTCCACGACCTCGGGCGCGGCCAGTTGCATCCGCGCGGCCAGCTCATAGGTCCGCGTCCGGGCCGTGATCTCGGACTGGATCGCATAGCGCTCGCGGAACTCCTCGTTCAGGTCCGCCAGCGCCCGCATCTGCCGCTCTCGCTCGGCGGCGCTGCCTCCTCGGGGCGGGTGGAGGTCCGGGATCGGCGTCGCGCCGGGCTGGAACGGGGTGCCGGCGACCGTCGCGCCGAGGTAACCGCCGGTCAATTGCACGGGCGAGGACGGCCGGCCGATGTTCACGAACGTGGGCAGGTTCTTGTTGGCACTGCCCAGGGCGTACGAGACCCAGCTTCCCAGCGTCGGGTGATCGAACTGACGGCCCCGGTGCCCGGTGCACGTCTCGATCACCGCCGGGAAATGATTCCCCTCGTGGCACCACAACGAGCGGACCACGGCGATCTCGTCGATCACGGTGCCGACGTGCGGGAACCAGTCCGAGACCGGGATCCCGGACTTCCCGTAGCGGGTGAAGGTCCGCAGGCAGGGGATCACCGGCCGCTTCATCTCCGCCTGGTTGTCGCCGAAGCCGATGACGTCGATCAGCTTGCCCGCCCACTTGTTGCCCTTGGGGTCGAAGGTGTCGATGTGGCTGACACCCCCGCACATGAACAGGAAGATGACCGACTTCGCCCTGGGCGCGAGGTGCGGCCCGAGCCCGGCATCGGGGATCGCGCCCGCCTCGGCCCAGATGCCGCCCATCGCCACACCGAGGAACCCGCCCCCGGCCTGGTGCAGGAAACCGCGGCGCGTGATCCGGCCGCACGGATCGAGGCTGTTGATGCTCATGCCGGTTGATCTATCGTACATAGACGAACTCATCGAGATTGAACAGCAGCCACGCGAGGCCTTTCAGGCGGCCTGGATCCTCGGCGAGGTAATCCAGCGCGCGGGCCTTCTCCGCAGGAGACGGAAGTCGCGCGAGGGTGATGCGATAGGCGAGGTCCACGGCGTCGGGGAGACGGCCGCCGGCCTCCTTCCGCAGCCGCTGGGCGAACCTGGCGGTGGCCTGCTCGATCACCTCGCTGTTCATCAGGAACAGGGCCTGAGGTGCCGCGACGGTCTGGGTTCGCAACGGGCAAGGCGCCCGCCCGTCATCCACGTCGAACGCCCGGAGGAAGTGGGGCGTGAGGTCGCGGCTGGTGGAATAGCCCCGGATCATGTAGGCGGCGCGCCGGTTGGTGCGCGGGTCGGTGGGCGGGCCGAAGCCGAACTGGCCGCCTCCACTCCGTGCCGACTGTGGCCGGATGTCGAAGGACCGTCCTCCCACGGAGAGGTCCAGGTTGCCGGCCGCCATCAGGATCGAATCCCAGATCGGCTCGGCCTCGAGCCGGCGGAGCCGGAAGTGCCAGAGCGCGGTGTTGTCCGGATCCACGGATCCGGCGGAGCTGACCAGCGCGGGGTCCACCTCGGTGGCGAGCTTGTACGTCTCGGAGGTGACGATCAGCCGGTGCATGGCCTTCATGCGGAAGCCCAGCCGCACGAACTCCGACGCCAGCCAATCGAGCAGCCGCGGGTTGGTGGGCGTGCCGCCCAGCGTGCCGAAGTCGCTGGGCGTCCTCTGCAAGCCCTCGCCGAAATGCCATTGCCACAGGCGATTGACGGCCACGCGGGCGAACAGCGGATTCTCGGGCGCGGTCAGCCAGTCGGAGAACGCCTCGATGCGACCTTCGCTGAAGTCGATCCGCTCCGGCGCGAGGGGCCAGCCGGGCTGGACCTCGTGGTTGGTCTCGGGCCGCTGGGGATCCCCGCTGGTGAGGATGTAGCTCTTCTCCATCGCCTTCTTGGGGTCGACTTCCACCGTCCAGAAGACGGGGAGCGAGGAAGCGCGACGGCCGCGGCCGAGCCCGTCGAGCCGGCGCTGGAGGTCCTGGTACACCTTCCGCTGGTCCGCGGGCATGACCTCGAGGATCTTGCCCGGGTCGATGCGCAGGACCGGGAAATAGTCGTCGGCGATCTTCCGCTCGTGGGCCGTGCGCTGCTTCTCGGGCTTGAGGATGATGGCCCGCACCTCGGGCGGGAGCATGGCGACCCGCTCGTCGTACAGCCTCTTCTTGTATGGGCCAACCAGTCGCTCGATCGGTTCCTCCAGCGCCGCGCGCGCCGCCTCCGCCGCCTCGAGTGCCCGGCCGCTGGCCACGATCTCGGCCGGGGTCGCCAGCGTCAGCTTCCTCAAGACGAGCGGATCGAACAGGGCCTTCATGGCGTAGAAGTCGCGCTGGGTGATCGGGTCGTACATGTGATCGTGGCACTTGGCGCAACCGACGGTCAGCCCCATGAAGGCGGTGGAGGTCGTCTCGACGGCCGCGATCGGCAGCTCCCCGTTATCCCTGCCGTCGCGCAGGACGGCCCCGCGCGCGAGGAAGCCCAGCGCGAACCAGTCATCCGGACGAGGCTCGATGCGCGACCGGTTTCCGGTGGCCGACATCCGGGTCCGGGTCGTGGACCGGTACCCGGTCAACTGGGCGCGGACGAACTGATCGTAAGGCAGGTCGTGGTTCAGCGCGTTGATCACCCAGTCGCGCCAGAGCGAGATCCCAGGCGCGGCGATCATCTGTTCGTCGACGTCGGCGTAGCGGAGCACGTCGAGCCAGTGCCGCCCGTAGCGGACCCCATGCTGCTCACTGGCCAGGAGCCGGTCGACCAGCTTCTCGTAGGCGTTCGGCGACGGATCCCGGAGAAAGGCCTCCTGCTCGGCGGGTGTGGGCGGCAGCCCGGTCAGGTCCAGCGACACGCGGCGCAGCAGGGCCTGCCGGCTGGCCGGGCCGACCGGCTTGAGGCCCCTGGCCTGGTATTCCGCCGCGATGAAGGCGTCGATCGGGTTCGGCGACGCGGTCAAGCCGGCGGGGACTTCCGGGCGCACGACCGGCTTCAAGGACCAGAGGTCCGAGGCCTTGTCGTCGGTGGCGGGCGAACCGGGCGGTGCGGAAAGTACGGCGAGGCAGGCCATCCAGCCCAGGGTGAGATACACGTCCAGCGGCTCCCGAGGTTGGTCGGTAGGCAGTTCCCTCGCATTGTAACCGCACCCCGGGCGGGATCAAAGCCCCAAGGACGGCTCGTCGAGTCGACCCACCCAACGAATCTTCTCTCATCTTACGTGCGTTCCAGCGTCCGGGGTTGGGGCATGCCCGGGACGGCCGGGGCCTGGTCGAAGAAGGTGTCGCGGTCGCGGGTGATGGCCTGGGGGATGAGCTGGTCGCTGTGGGTCGAGACTCCGGGGTGCTTGCGGATGGCCGTGCCGATGGCCATGACCTCGACGAGACCCGCACCCAGCTCGTGGATGAAGATCTTCACGCCGATGACCGCGTCGGCCTTCAGTTCCTCGGCCTCGAGCCGGATATGATCGAGGCAGTTCTCGCGCGCGTCGTAGACCAGGCGCGTGACCTCATCGATCTCGCCCCGGGCGAACGAGCGGAAGAAGGCCGTGAATCCACCGGCCAGGCCCAGGGCATAGACGCTCGTCCCCAGCACCAGGCGGAGCGGTGCGTAGCCGACCTGCGTCAGGTTCCAGAGCTCCTCGCCGGTCAGCTCCGACGTGTAGGGAATCTTCGGTTGCCCCAGCGCTGGATTGTACGAGCCGGTGCCGACCATGAGCATCTCCCGGACGCCGGGGCCGAACGGGATGATCCGGGTGATGATGTCGACGACGGCGTTGCACCCGCGCTCGGCCGCCTCGGCTTCCAGCCGCTCCAGCGCCAGGTGGCGGGTGTGGTTGTACATGTCCGAGAATTCCTTGACCTCACCCCGGCGCGCGAACACCTTGAGTCCCCCGGCGATCCCTCGCGCCAGCCCCAGCGCGTAGGCCACATTGCCGATGACGAAATGACGCGGCTCGTAACCCGCGTCGACCTGGCAGAACAGGTCCTGGCCGGAGCAGGCCGTCGAGAAGAACGCGCCCGCGGCTCCTGGCGTCTTCACCGAGGACCCGATGGCGAGGAACTCCATCAGGCCGCTCAGCTTCCTCAGCTCCGACACGACGCCGGTGAGCCCCCGGTCTCCCTCCTCCTTCGCCTCCTGCTCGAGCCGGTTGATGGCGGCGTGGCGGCCGTCGACGATGAGCTGCGTGATGCTGGCGATCTCCCCGCCCGAGATCGTCTTGAGCCCGCTGGTGATCCCCCGGATGAGCCCCAGCGAGTGGACGCTGTTGCCCACCACGATGTTCCCCGGGTCATACCCTTTCTGTGCCAGGCAGTAGATCTCGTTGCCCGATAGCCCCGTCATCAACATTGCAGTCGTCCCTCGATACCACACCGGAACACGGGAGCGGGGACCATCCCCGTCGACGCGCGCCCCCGGCGCAGGTGCCTCGGCCGTATCATGGCCGCGTGCCCGCTTTCTGGAAAGGGATTCGACGCGGAACTCCCTCTATTTCGAAAGTTCACGATGTGAAGGAGCAACGACCACAAGCTGGTATTGATCTTCATCCGGAGCCCCCGGCGCGGTATCATCCATGACGCCCTCGACTCTCTCGCCAGGCCGCCGGATCACTGTGAGACATGCCGGCTTTGCGTCTATAACAACGGTAAAGGGTCAATATCGGGTTCGGAATAGCGGTCCTTGATCCTTCGTTCCGAGACTTACGTCAAACTGGATATGGAAAGGCCCGATCAGAGGTGACCCGGACGGCCGGCCGCGGCACCACGCGCTCCTGGAACGGGCGGATTTCTGGCTGAGCTTTGGGGGGATCGGACCATGTCGATGAACCGCAAGTCATTCCTCCCGTCTACACTCACCACGGCACAGTGGATGCGAGACCTGGTCGTGGGAGCCGCGTGTCTCTGGTGTTTCGGGGCCGCATTCGGCCTTTGGTTCGGACGCCCCTTTTCAAAAGCGGCTCTTGACGCCGCGACGACGACCCTGGCCGGATTTGTGGGTTGGTCGATCGCTTACCGGATCTGTCGTCGTAGTGAGACGCTTGGGCTTCTCGCGTGCAGCGTGATGATGATTCCGAACATGGAACTCGACTCGTTAGTGTTCTCGATCGCCGTTCCCTTCCTCGTGGCTATGCCGACGGCGGTCGGAGCGGGTCTGATCCTTCGTGTTCTGACAACTCCCAAGGCTGGCCCGCCTTCCAGTAATCCCTTGTATGACGCAGACATTGATCGTACCGCCTGATCGCTGGGCGTTGTCGAATCGTCATCAGCGCATCGGGTGAACCATTCATGAGAAGCGCCTCGTTGCCGAATTCCGGGGTGCCGATTGCTTCTGGACACGGACGGGAATGATCAGATCTATGATCGCGTAGATCCGCGCCGCTGGGACGCGAGGCAGGCACGGGGGGCTCTTGAGCAGACACTTCTCGACCGGAGGGAGGGGAGGATGTTGCGGGTCGCTGTCCTGACTGGGTTGGTGGCCTATGGGTTCCTGCCGCCGGCGCCCGCGATGGGTGCCGATGGTCCGCAGCAATCGGCCTCGGGGCGGTCGGGCGGAATCGAGAAGCCCGGCCTCGACCTATATGGTGATCCCCTGCCGAAAGGGGCCATCTCGCGCCTGGGATCGATCCGATACCGGGGGCAGTTGAGCGGGGCCACCTCCGGCTCTGGGATGTGGCCGCCGGGACCGAGATCCTGGATTACCCGCTCGACGGCCTCGAGCGCATCGGCTGCGTGGCGTTCTCCCCGGATTCGGCCGTACTGGCCATCGGCGGGCGCGACATCGTCGCCCTCTGGCGCTGGAGTGCCGGCGAAGAGCCGCGGCAGGTCCGCGTCGGCGACGCGAAGAGATCGTGATATGTAAACGCGATGGCCTTCACGCCGGATGGGGGAACCCTGGCCATCGGTTCGCAGGGGCCGAGCGGTGTTGAGCTGATCCGCGAGAGTCCGGGCACGGCGCGGCTCGACCAGACGCGCAATGAGGGGGAGTGGGGCCAGCGCGCCAAGATCTGCGTGACGGATTGGAACGGCGACGGCCGGCTCGATACCCTGCTCGGCGACTTCTGCGGCAACTTCACCGCGAAGCCTGCCCAGTCGGCGGCGGAGCGTGCGGCGGAACGAGCGGCCATCGATCAGCTCCCGCAGCTCCGGAGCCGCTGGTCATCCGCCTTCCACAGGTATCGCGCTCGCCTCGCGGCCGGGACGCCTCGAGACGATCCGGACCAACGCGTCCAGGAGCTGGAATCGTTGCGCGCGGAAGTGACGCGACTGCGGGACGCGATCGCCAGGGTGCAACAGATCGCCAGGGCGTACGAACCGCAGCAGCAAAGCCACGGCTTCGTCTGGCTCTTCCTCCGGAAGGAATCGCGATAACTTCTCTCTGCGGGACGGACCTTCGCGGGACTGGAACCGCAGGGGTCACGCCGGGGTGAGGTAGCTCCGCACGATCTGCGCGACATCCTCGGCGGTCTCGCGATCCCCGGGCCGACTCAAGGCCACCGACTTGCCGGACACGAGCTGCGCCACTGCGATGTAGGAGTAATCCCCATCCAGGGCCGTCCGCTCGACGTCCACTTCCCGAATCTCCGGGAAGTCGCACACCTCCTGGCGCAGCCCGCGCAGCGATCGGGAGCTGAGGGTGAGGCGGCCGTTCCCGCGGTCGACGACGACCTCCTGCCGAAAGGGAATGCGGCCCAGCCAGAGGGCCAGCACCAGGAAGAAGCCAAACGGCACGAGGAACGCGCCCAGGCCCCCGATGGGGGTCGACGACCGGTCCCCCGGCAAGGGTCCGCTCAGCGGCAACCCCGCCGCCAACGCCCCCAACACGACGCCGATGCCCAGGACCACCAGGCCCAGCCCGCCGATCAGGAACGGCCGGAACAGCGTCGAGGATCCCGTCAAGACGATTCGCTCGCTCGTGCGCTCGGCAACTCGCATGGTGCGCTCCTCAATTGGGATGCAGTGTACCAGATTCTGACCGAGCACGGGGGAGTCGGGTCACTTCACAGAGCTCAGATACGATAACAGGTCCGCCATCGCCGGCACGTCGATCTGCTGCTCCAACCCTTGCGGCATGGAAGACAGCCGCTCGGGATGCAGGCTTGATCCCCGTCAAATCGCTGGCCGATAATGACCGAATGAGGGAGCGGTCGGCTCGACAGACCTCGGAGAACGCCCAGAGGAAGAACGAGGAATCATTATGCCTCGAACGAGAAGACACCAACGGGCCCCGCTGACGCAGCCTCAGCCGTCGCCGACATCGGTCAATGGCCCATCGGGCGAGGTGCTCACACTGGCGGAGGCAGCCGCGTACCTCCGTCTCCCGGAAGTGGAGTTCGTGGGTTTGGTTCACTCCCAGGGGCTGCCTGGTCGTTGCATTGCCGGCCAATGGCGTTTCCTCAAAGCCGCCATCCAACTCTGGCTCGCCACCGCGTCGCCGACCTGGGAGATGAGGAAGGCAGCCATCCTGGAATTAGCCGGCAAGTACAAGGATGACCCGGAACTGGAACAGATTGTCGAGCAGGCCTACCGCCGACGCCGCCGACTGATCACCGAAGTAGGCTCCCCCAAGGATGTCAGCGATTGAGAGGCGAGAGGACTCGGGATGTTCGTCCTCGATAGCGACACACTCTCCCTCTTGTTCCGCGGTCATGGCCGGGTGACAGAGCGAGTTGCACGGGCCACGGAGGAAGTGGCCATAACGCTGATCAGCAGGATCGAGATCCTCCAAGGGCGATTCGCCTCCCTGCTGAAGGCGGAAAACCGCGAAAAGCTGCTCCAAGCCCAGCGGCGACTGGACGAGAGCGAGAAGGATTTGAATCAGTTCACCATTCTCGTCATTGACTCGGCGGCCGCTGCTGAGTTCGAGCGGCTGCGACCGAACAAGAAACCGAAGAAGATCGGACGGGCCGACCTTCTGATCGCGGCCCTCACCTTGGCCAACCGTGCGACCCTGGTGACGCGCAACCGGAAGGATTTCGGCCAGGTGCCAGGCTTGGACATCGAAGACTGGTCCGTTTGATCGAGCGAGCACACATCGAACTCGGCGCTCTCAGGTGCGAGCTCCTGCCGTACTATCGCAATGAGCTCAGATACGCCAGCAGGTCCGCCATCGCCGGAACGTCGATCTGCTTCTCCAACCCTTCCGGCATGTAGGACAACCCGGTGCTGCGCAGCGCCTCGACCTGGTTGCGCAAGACGGTCTCCTCGTGGCCGTCGGGCTGGCGGATGGTCAGGCTGTTGGCCGTCTCGACGGCGATCATGCCGGTGAGGACGCGTCCACTCGTGGTGACGAGGACGTAGCTGAGGAACTGGGGCATCACCTCGCGGTTGGGGTCGAGGATGTTGAGCAGCACGGCGTCCAGGCCGCGGTCGCGGATCGCCGAGAGGTCGGCGCCGACCTGCTGGCCGACCCCTTCGAGGCGATGGCAGGTCGAGCACTGCGCCTTGAAGACCTCCTTGCCCCGGCGCGGGTCGCCCCTGGGCTGGAGCGCTTTCTGGTAAGCGGCGACCACGTCCTGACGCCGCGCCGGTGCGGCGGCGAAGAGCCGGGCCGCCCGCGCCCGCACACGGGGATCGGGGTACGACTTGAGGAGCTCGAGCCGGCTTGGCTCGATGTCGGAACGACCGACCGTCCCCTTCTCGACGGCGTCGAGGAACGCCATGACCCATGCCGGCCGGGAGAGAAGAGCCTCAGCGGCCGTGGCGCGGGGTTTGGGGCTCAGCTCGCGCCAGGCGCGGAGCAGGATCTCAGGCACCTGCGCATCGTCGAATCGGGACAGGGTCTCGACGGCCGCGGTCTGCACGGCCAGCGGGTGCCGCGGGGCCAGGAGATCGGTCAGGATGGACTGGACGTCGGTCATCGGCGCGAATCGCAACGACCCGACGGCGGCGGCCCGCGCGGCGGCCGACTTGTGCTCATCCAGGGCGGCCGCGCGCGCATCGGCCAGGAGCCCGTCGAGGATCGCCCGGACGCGGCCTCCGCCCATGCCGGCAAGCTGCGCACGCGACGCGGCCGAATTCGTCCCCAG
Organism: Isosphaeraceae bacterium; assembly: GCA_021324445.1. Classification (GTDB taxonomy): domain Bacteria; phylum Planctomycetota; class Planctomycetia; order Isosphaerales; family Isosphaeraceae; genus JAJPJC01. The sequence goes on along the minus strand of JAJPJC010000173.1, from coordinate 16,294 downwards.
CAGCGCCAGCACGAGGGCGCGCGCGAGCGCCTGCTGGCCGGCCAGCGGGCCATCCAGGGCCGCGAGGATCGCGCGCAGGTCGTCGGGACGGTCCGGGGCGCCGGTCTGCCCGGCCAGGTCGGTCAGGAAGGTTCGACCAGGTGCCGAGCCGCGGAAGCCGGCATCGCCGGCCAGCCGTTGAAAGACCGCGCCGGTGCAGCCGGTGACGGAGCTGAGCAGGGCGACTCGCATCCAGCGGTCGGCCCCATCGCGCTTCGCCAGCGCCGCCAGGGCGGGCGCGGCCTTGGGACCGGGCAGCGCGCCCAGCGAGAAGGCCAACTGGTAGCGGACCATGGGGTCGGGGTCGTCGACCATCTCTTCCATCCGCTGCTGGATCGGCACGCGATCCCGGCCGAACGGTTCGGCCAGCCGCAGGGCGTGTGCGCGGAGGCGCGGCTCCGGGTCGGAGAGGGCGGCCAGGACGTCGCCCGGCTCGAGCGCTCCCAGTCCCGCCAGCGCGGAGAGGGCGTGGGCGCGACCAATCGGCCGCTCCGAGCCGGCGGCCAGCCGGCGCAACGGCGCGACGGCCGACCGGTCCTGCCGCTGATACAACAGCCGCGACGCGGTGTCGCGGTGCCAGCCGTCGGGATGCTCCAGCAGGGCGACCAGCTCGGCCGTTGTCGCCCGACCCAGCTTGGGAATGGGCCGCCGCTGCCCGTCGGGCACGATCCGCCAGATCCGCCCCCGATCGCTGCCGCTGGCGACATCCATGTGCCTGAGGATCTGCGGCGGCAGGAAGGCGGCGCCTTCAATCAGCTCGCGGCACATGTCGACGACCCAGAGGCAGCCGTCCGGGCCGTTGGCCATCTGCACCGGCCGGAAGTAGCAATCGCGCGAGGCGAGGAACTCGCGGTCAGGCTCGGCGCTGCGGGCCGTCACGAGCACGCCGTGGGGCTCCGGGATCGCGCGATGGATCACGTTGTTCGACACGTCGCCGACGAACAGGTTGCCACGATACTCGGCCGGGAACGCGTCGCCGCGATAGACAGTCACGCCGGTGCCGCCGGTGAAGAAGCCCGAGGGCGAGCCCCCTTCGTCGGAGCCGGGGACGATCCCCTGGCTGCGGAGCCGGGTCCGCAGAATCCGCCACGGCTCGACCGGGCTGATCCGGTGCAGCCTGGTGTACTTGCCGGCCGGGGCAATGTTCACCGCCGCCGCGGGGGCTTTCAAGTACGGGTTGCGGGCGATGTCGCGGCTGTCGTACATCACCAGGTGGAACGGGTCGCTGTTCCCGCAGACATAGGTCCGCCCCCAGTCGTCCATGGTCATCCCGTGCTGGCCGCCCCCGCCGGTCAGCTCGAAGGTCTCGCTCCGGGGGTCCAGGAGCAGGACCTGCTCCCGGACCGCGACCAGCTTGGCACCCGGCTGGTCGCCGCGCCGCACCGTGCCGCCGTCCAGGCTGGTCGAGACATGGAACCGGTTGTCCAGGCCCCACCGGAGCGAGTTGATCATCCCCTCACCGGCCTTGTCCGTGCCAAAGCCGGTCAGGACCACCCGCCGCACGTCGGCCTTGCCGTCGCCATCGGTGTCCTTGAGATAAAGCAAATCAGGCGGCGAGCCGGCATAGACGCCGCCGTCCCAGCAGGCGACGGCGGTCGCCCTCGGCACATTGCCGGCGAAGAGCGTGCTCTTGTCGTAGCGGCCGTCGCCGTCAGTATCCTCCAGCAAGCGAACGCAACCCCGTGCGCTGGACGCGGGCCTGCCGCCCCCGTCCTGAGAGTTAGCCTCCGCGTACTGGTTGTATTCGGGGAACTCGGCGACATACAGCCGCCCGTCCTCGTCGAAGTCGATGGCCACGGGGCTGCGGAGCAGCGGCTCGGCCGCGACCAGTTCGACGCGGAAGCCGGGCCGGACCACGAGCGCCTGTTGCGCCTCACCTGGAGCCTTCATCGGCAACCGCGGCAGCTCGGCGGCGTAGTCCTTGCCGGCGGTATCCCGGCTCGGTGAGGCTTTTTGCTCCCGGGCGGGCTGGCCTGGCTCCGCGCCTGGGGCTGTGACGACGGGAGTGGACAGAATCAGGAGGAGAGCGGCGACGAGGATCGGTCGGCGATCGAGGGTCATGGCGAGCCTGCTTGCAGTCCTGGTGCGAACCGGGGGCGGGGTAGTCAACGACTGGGTTGGTGAACCGATGATGACGACATCAGCCGCGCGAATCAAGAGACGCCAACACCTGGGACAGTGCGGCTCCTGGTCGGTGAAATCTGTCGAAGATGGGTATTGACGCCCGTGGAATTGTTGTTCAAACTGATTCGGTTGCTCGTGCCGGACCGCCCCTGGCCGTGCGGCGTGGGCGGGTGACGATCGCCCATCGGGCGGTTGCTGGCGTTGAGCTCACCGCGTTGGGATCAAAATGTCCCGGCTCGTTCGACAGGTCCTGTTCGTCACGTTGATCGCGTGCCACGCGGCCGTGACGCTGTGCGGACCCTGTCTGCATGCGCTGCCGGGCTCGTCCCACCAGATCGGCGCGATGTCCAAGGCCGATCGCCCCGACCATCCGGCACAATCCCGCCGCGACGCGGCCGACAACTGCGTGATCTGCCACTTCGTCGCGCAGGGGCAGTTGCTGGTCGAATCCGCCTCCGAGCTCGCCGTCGAGGTCGTCGCCGACCTGGCCATTCCCGCGCTGCCCACCGCGCGGCCGACCACTCACCATCTCCCATCAAGTCCGCGCGCTCCTCCCTTGTCGATCTCCATCGGATCGTGATCGGCGCACTCCCGCGGTCCCGGATCCCTGGTGATCTTCCCACGCTCCCAGGTCCAAGGACCGGCGCCGTGATGACGCTCGATCGCGATGAGCTGCGCCGCGAGTGCGCACTGTCTCAAATCATTCGGGGCCCATCGGCTTAACGGCTCTTCGGCCAGCTTCTCCAGGTTCGCCGGAGCCTCCCGGATGATCCCGAGGCGAGGCGCGAGACCGCCTCGAACCTGAGCCCTGGTCGAGTCCACGGACGGCCTGTCGATCTCGGCCCTGCTGTCAATCCTCATCGAGACCATGGTCCGTCGCGGAGATCGTCCGCAGTCGAACGATTCCGATCGCCGTGGGTGGTGCAGGCGGGTGTCCCGCGGGCATCTCCACCGACGGAGGCGCGACGCCTGCCCCAGGAGGTCGCCTCAGCCATCCGGACTGATCCGTACCAATCGTTCTATTCTCGATCGTTACTCCCAGGAGTGCACCATGCAGGCTCGGACTTCACTCATGATCTCTGGTTCTCGTCGGTCCATCGGCCGACTCTCCGGCTTCACGCTCATTGAGCTGCTGGTCGTGATCTCAATCATCGGGGTCCTGGTTGCCCTGCTCCTGCCCGCGGTTCAGGCGGCTCGCGAAGCCGCTCGCCGAGCCCAGTGCGTCAACAACTTGAAGCAGATGGGCATCGCCCTGTTCAACTACCACGATGCCATCAGCACCTTCCCCTGCGGCTACATCGATTACCAGAACAACCCCAACAATACTCCCGACCTGGACATGGGACCGGGCTGGGGCTGGGCGGCCCTCTCGCTGCCCTTCATGGATCAGCAGCCCCTGTTTAACGCGATCAATTTCAACCTGGGAATCGTAAACCCAAGCAACGGCACGATCGTGCTGACGAATTTGAGCGTCTACCAGTGTCCTTCGGATGGGTACAACCCGCAGCCCTGCATCCTCTACGACATCACGAAAACCTTCGTCATCGCCACGGTGGCGCACTCCAACTACGCCGCTACCTGCGGCTGGGAGGAATGCTTTATGAACGCCGGCGGGAACCCCCAACCCTTCTACCTCAACAACAACGACCCCTACGACAGTCCGATTACAGCCGGAGACCCCACGGACGGCATCTATGGCAGCGGCGTGGTGACCTGTGGGTTTGGAGCGGCCGGCATCGGCATGTTTTGGCGCAACAGCAACACGCGCGTCGCCGCCGTCACTGATGGACTGAGCAACACGCTCGCCATCGGCGAGCGCTGCACCGCCCACTCCCCAAGCACCTGGGTCGGCGCCGTGACGGGAGCAAGGGTCCCCGCGTGGATGGCTACCACACCCTGGACAGCCCCCAATACTGCTCCCTCCCAGTGCCAGAATCAAGGAAATGGCACCGCCTACGACAATGCGGACTTCGACGAAGCCTTGTGCCTCGGCCACGGCGACGCCACCCACAAGCCCAACAGCGACAACCCGTTCTGGGACCCCGATGTGTATTGGAGCATGCACCCGGGCGGCTGCAATTTCCTGTTCGGCGACGGCTCGGTGCATTTCCTCAAGAGCACTATCTGGGGGCCAACGTATCAATACATGATGACAAGAGCCGGCGGCGAGTTGATCTCGGGAGATTCCTATTGATTGCCGCGGGCCGCGCCCCACCAGCCGGCGGACGCTGGCCATTCGCCTTGTTCTTCGCCCCGATTCCGACGGAGGACTTGAGTTATGCGCGTGCAGACAGGTTGGGTTCTGTTGCTTTGCTTGCTGGCGTGCGGCGGCTGCAACAAGGGGAAATCGACCGACGAGTTGATAGCAGATCTGAAGTCGGGCAAAGCGGGAGAGGGGCTTTTCGCGGCGCGCAGTTTGCCGCGGAGCGAGGCGGAAAAGGTCGTTCCGGCGTTGATCGAAGCCCTCAGGCATCGGAGCCATGACATCCGCCACAGCGCCGCCATCAAACTTGGCTATTTTGGCGAACAAGCCAAGGATGCCATCCCCGCGCTCCAGAAGGTGGAGGAGCACGACGGTGACCCCAGGGTCCGCGAAGCGGCCGGCATCGCCCTGTCGCGCATCGATCCGGAACGATTTCCCTACACGCCCAAGGTCGGACTTCCCAACAAGTCCAGGGGACGGTCGGCGGTAGCTGCTAGAAAACGCTGATCCGAGAGCCGGCGGTGCCGCCTGAATCCGACTCGTGGTCGGTCACGCTTCAGCGAGCCAGTCTTCGACCGAGAGCCCCGGCACCAGGCGAAAATCACGGAGGTTCGCCGAGAGGAGAGTCCACTGATGAGTCAGGACGATCGCCGCGATCTTGAGATCCATCGTGCCGATCCGAATCTTCGCCGCCCGAAGGTCGTGAAAGCGTTGCGCGGCACGCTGATCGAAGGGCAAGATGAGCCACCTCGCCAAGAACTCAAGGAGCTTGATGAGTTTCGTGTAGTGCATGACCTGCTCGGGACCGGCTGGTCGTTTGTTGATCGTCGCGAGGCGCCCGCGGAGTTGCTCCTCAGCCGTGACGATGGTCGTCGCGATGGGACGATCGCCTTGCTGCTGGAGACGTTCGGCCAGCGGAACGCCCCGACTCGAATGGGGGTGTTGTAATTCGGAGAGGTGGTCCGTATCCAAGACGATCATGGATTCTCCTGCTCCGCATCCAACTGCTCGCGCGTCGCTCTCCGATCCGCCTCACGGATCGCCCGGCACTCCGCGATGAACTCATCGAACGTGGGATCGTCCGCGAACATCCCGATCGTGCTTCGCCAGTCCTTCTCCGGAGGCGCCTGAGGCGGCTGGGCCGGGATCGTAATCATCATACCCGACTTCAAAACCATGGCTTCCTCGATGGGGCGCCCGTCGATCAGCACCTTGGGACTGTGGATCGCGGCGCCGGCCTCGCGGAGAAGATCCGCAAGCGTTGCGCCCTCGGCCAACGTTAAGGTCTGTGAATCCCCCTCCGAGCGAAGCAGCGTGACTTCGATGCAACGCTCTGCGGTCGAAGCGGTGCTCATCGGCAACTCCTCGTCCTCAATGCCCCAGGGACTACTTCCGTCTCGCTCCCAACCATTATACCGGAACGCGGCCGGCCGGCACGATGGCCGGGAGCGACTGCGGGAACTCGCTCAATCGCCATTGCTCTCCGCGAGGATTCGCTTGTAGGCATCCCGGGCGACGTCATAGGCCTTCCGGGCCGCCTCCTTCTCGGAAGAGCGGATGGCCCGCTCCTTCTGCGACCAGCACTGGTCCACCGACTTCAAGCACCACTCGGCGGATTTCTTGGAGGCCCGGATCGGCTTGCCGTCGACGAGGACGAAGACCGGGTTGGTGTGCGAGGACGGGTAGATCCGCAGGGCGATCCAGCTCGACTTCGGGATCGGGACGTCGAACGAGACGCCTTCGACGTTGCCGTCGGCCGTGACTTCGGTCCGGGCCACGGCCTGGCCGTTGACCACGACTTCGACGGGGACTTTCCGCGTCGAGCCGATGCGGGCGCGCTCCAGGTCCCAGTAGGGCTTCTGGTCGAGCGGCCGGGCCTTGATCGCGCGCGCCTCGGCCGAGGGATTGGGGTCGAGATAGGCCGCCACCTGCGCGGTGACCTTCACCGTACCTGGCCCGGTGAGCTTCAGCTCACTGCCGGCGACGCCGGGCACCGCGTCATTGGCCCGAAAATCGATCAGGTGGCTGTGGCCGTCGCTGACGTAGGACCGGCCCTGCTTGAGGCCCTCGCACCACCGGTCGAAGTCGAGCTGGCCATCGTCGAGCTTGACGTAGACCCGCCCCAGGCCGACCCGCTCGCCGTAGATGCAGGGGAAGTCGGTCTCGCCGCTAAGCTTGGCCCGGTAGCCGCAATTGAGGGTGTGATACCAGATGTTCAGCTCCCACGGCGCCGGCGTGTCCACGCTGGAGATGAAATCGACCGCGTCGTGGACCACATCGACGATGTATTCGTTGGCACCGATGCCGTCGAACGGCGGAACCTCGTAGGAGGGGAGGGTCTCGCCGGAGATCTTCAGCCCCCATCCCGAGTGCGAGAAGCCCACGACTCCCCCTTGCCGCTTGCCCCACTGGAGGACGGGCAGGTCCCAGCTCGGCCATTCCTCGATCCGCGTCGTGCCCGGGTAATCGTCTTCCTTGAGCCGGAGCAAGCAGAGATGGCCGGCGTGCGACGAGGGGAATCCCGAGACCTCGACGTCGTAGCGCATCAGGTACTCGGAGGTCGACAGCTTGTGGATCTTCCCCTCGAAGAACTGCTTCTGGGCGTACCAGCAGGGTCCCCACGAGAGCACGCAGCCGACGTCCAGGTCCTCGCCCACGATGTGCCGCCACATGTCCTCGGGCTTGACTCCCTCGGTCGGGCTCTCGTAGTGCGCGCAGCCGGCCGCGTGCACGTGATGATCGCCCGAGTACCAGTTCAGCTTCGCCAGGTCGATCCAGCGCTGAAGGCGGAAGACCTCGCGGTGGGATTTCGCTTTGGGCACCTCGATGGGCCGCCGCTGCACCAGGTATTCCGGTCCGCGGGTGAACTCGACCTGATACCGGCCCGGGGGCAAGGCGACGGTCTCGCCGTTCTGACGATAGATCTGGGGGTGGAAGAAGAAGTCCGGTGCCAGCCGGCGGCTGGGCGAGGGATAGACCCGTCCCATCGCATCGCGGAAGATGAACGAGGCCGTCGTCGGCTGGCCGTCCTCGTCCCGCACGCCCAGGACCACCGGGACCGCCGGATCGATCTGGAACAAGATGTCGACGTCGCTGCGGAACCCCAGGTCCTGGGTCCCCTGGCCGACATTGAAGCTGATCTTGGCCTCACGCTTGCCGGCATCCCGGCTGGAGATCTGGATGATCCGGTACTCCAGCTCCAGTCCCGAGAGGGACCGCTTCATCGGCCGATCGCCGAAGAAGGCCACGTCCATCCAGCGCTGGAGGACCTGTGCCGGGCTGACCGAGGGCTTCGGATCCGGCCGCCCACTCGAGCGTTTGTACACGGGGATCGCATTCGGGCTCTCGACGGAGAGCTCCGCCGTGACGCCCGCCTCGTTGTGGACCTTCACCAGAAAGACCGACCAGCCGTTCTGAACCAGCCGCGGCCGCGCCGGCCCCTGCGCCGCCTTGACCCGGCTCTCCGGATTGATCTCGATCCCGATCAAGCAGTGCCGATCCAGCACCTCCTGAATCGTCCGCACCGCCGACTCCGGCCCGGTCGTGTTCAAGGCCCGCTCCAGCCGGGCCGCCTCCCCCGGTGCCAGCGGCTCGCCCAGCATCGTCAGCGCCTCGACCACACGCTTCACCTGCGCCGAGAGCGGCTGGAACTCCACCCCGAGGACGATGGGCAGCTCCTCGCCCCGGCCGGCGCGATTCCACAAGGCCACACAGGCAATCACCCAGTAGGTACGTCGCAGCCAGGATGGTCTCAAGCTCGCTTGCATGGTTGAGTCCTTGACAGGGTGAGGGGCGCGGCGGGGTCCGAGGCGATCCGTGGGGCCTGGGAGGGAGCCGCGCCCGGAGGTGCGCGTCCACTGCGCCGGAGGGTTGCTGATAGCAGGTTTAGCGGTTTCCCGGTCCCCGTTCAAGGACGCGGGGGAGTTCGACTCGGGAATTGGGTGCGGATTCCCGCCGGCACGGACTGGCGGAGGGGGGTTGTGAGACTGTGCTTGCCGCGATCGGGGCCTTGGAGTATGGTCCGCAGGCACGGAACGGGCGAGTCTTGGGTGCCGGCACTGTGCGCGCGGCCGGAGTCACGCGTGGGCGGAGCCGCGGCGGTCGGGATCTCCGGCGCGAAAGGGGGGAGGGATTCCCATGGCGATCCGCCGATGGCGATGGACCGTTCGGCTTCTGGTCGGATTGATCCTGATCCCGGTGCTGCTCTGGCTGGTCGTGGTGGTGGTCGCACCGACGGGTTGGGCCAGGCGCCAGGTGGTGGCGGCGATGGAGGCTCGGAGCGGGCGCCGGGTGGGCCTGGAACGGCTGTCGGTTTGTCCGCTCGGCGGGATTCACCTGATCAACCTGGAGATCGGCTCCCCGCAGGGCCGGAGCGACCCCTGGTTGAAGGCCGCCGACCTGCGGCTGGACCTCAGTCTGCTACAGATCTTTCGGGGCCGGCTCCATCCGAGGCGGCTGGAGGCCGACGGAGTCCAGCTCCGGATCCTCCGCCGCAGCGACGGGACGGTGGAATTAGCCGATCTGATCAAGCCGATCCAGGAGCCGGCGCGGGGATCGACTGCCGTTCGGGTGGCGGATCGCGTTGCCTTCTCGGTTCGCCGTGGCCAGGTGACGGTCATCGACGAGCCGACGGAAACGCGGCTCCAGCTCGAGGAGGTGGAAGGCGAAGGCTCGTCGGAAGGCCCCCTGACCCTCGTCGACCACCTGCGGGGAACACTCAACGGCGGTCCCTTCCGCCTGGCGGCCCAGTTGGACCGGACCGACGCCGCCATGAGCCTGGAGGCTCAGTTCCGCGCCGAAGACGTGGCCGTTGACCCGGGCATGAAGGTGCTCCGCTACGTCGTCCCGATCCTGGCCGGCGCCGCGGCCAACCTGAACGGGCGGTTGCATGCGGACCTTTATCTCCAGGGCCGGGGAGCCTCCTGGAACGACCTGTGCCAGGCTCTGGTGGGCCAGGGAGTGATCGCGCTGAAATCAATCGACCTCCAGGGCGCCCCCCTCGTCGCCGAACTGTCCAAGCTGGTCGACCTGGCCAACCCGCGGCGGCTGGCTTCGATCCAGAGCGACTTCCTGATCAAGGACCGCCGGGTCACGACCGACCACTTCACGATGAATCTCCTCCGGTTGCCGATCACGATGTCGGGCTGGACTGATCTCGACGGCCGGATCGACTATGAGATGAAGGTGGAGGGGCTGACCGGGCGTCTGCCCGAGCGGGCGCGGCGCGTCCTGGGCGAGCTGAACCTGGACGTCGGGTCGTTGACGACGCTGACCCTCCGTGGGACGCTCAACCAGATGGCCGTTCAGGTCAACGGGGTGCCGATCCACGGCAGCATGCTCCAGGAGTCGGGGCCGCGGCGCGACGACCGCGAGCGGCTGCGGCTGCTGGGACGCCAGCTCCGCGACCGGCTCCTGCGGTGATCGGTCCGTCGTCTGGGGCCGCCGCCCTCGGCGGCCCCACCGGTTCGCTCGCCGCCGCCGGGCCGGCTTCCCCGGTCGTGTCCACCCCCCTCCCTGGGACAACGACCGGCTCCCGGCCGCGCGCGAGCCTCCGGCTGGGCCGGGGGTTCCCCGCGCCCCCATCGCGCCTCAACTTGATTCGGACCGAAGGGCGATCTAGAATCACACACGGGTCATCGTGTCGCCGACGCACTCATTCCCGCCCCCGGTGGTCGCACCTCCATCGGAGGACGAACGCTCTGGTGGGCGTCTGGAACGGATCGTGACGCTCGCCGACTGGTCCTCCCTTGAAGACGTCCCTGAGTCGCGCGCAACTCCGCTGACTGATTGGCTCAGGGTTGCGTACAATAGGAAGTAGACGGAGCGAGACGTAAAGCGGCGCGGAGTGGGGACAATCGTCGGATCGGAGTAGACCGCCCATGTATGAACGCTTCACCGATCGTGCTCGCAAGGTGATGCAGCTTGCCAACCAGGAGGCGCAGCGATTCAACCATGAGTACGTAGGGACCGAGCACGTCTTACTCGGGCTGATCAAGGAGGGGAGCGGCGTGGCCGCGACCGTCCTGAGGAACATGGACGTCGACCTGAGGAAGATCCGCAACGAGATCGAGAAAATCGTCCAGGCTGGCCCCGAGATGGTGACCATGGGCAAATTGCCCCAAACCCCTCGAGCCAAGAAGGTGATCGAGTATGCCATCGAGGAGGCGCGGAACCTGAGTCACAATTACGTGGGGACCGAACACCTCCTGCTCGGGCTCTTGCGTGAGCAGGAGGGCGTGGCCGCCCAGGTGCTGATGAACCTCAATCTGAAGCTGGAAGACGTGCGCGAGGAGGTGCTGAACTTGCTCGGTCATGGGATGGACGCTGGCTCCGAGAGCGAACGCGGCGCCACGTCAAAAGGCAACAAGTCCAAGACCCCGGCCTTGGACTCTTTCGGGCGCGACCTGACCGACCTGGCTCGGCAAGGGAAGCTTGATCCGGTCATCGGCCGCCAGAACGAAATCGAACGCGTGATCCAGGTGCTCTCGCGGCGCACCAAGAACAACCCGGTCCTGCTCGGCGAAGCGGGTGTCGGCAAGACCGCCATCGTCGAGGGCCTGGCCCAGATGATCGTCGACGGCAACGTCCCGGAGCTGTTGCGCGATCGCCGGATCGTGGTCCTGGATCTCGCCATGATGGTGGCCGGGACGAAGTACCGCGGCCAGTTCGAGGAGCGGATCAAGGCGGTGATGAACGAGGTCCGTCGCGCCAAGAACACGATCCTGTTCATCGACGAGCTGCACACGCTCGTCGGCGCCGGCGGGGCCGAGGGTGCCATCGACGCCTCCAACGTGCTCAAGCCGGCCCTGGCGCGGGGCGAGGTGCAGTGCATCGGCGCCACCACGCTGGATGAATACCGCAAGTACATCGAGAAGGACGGCGCCCTGGAGCGGCGGTTTCAGACCATCATCGTCGAACCCCCCAGCCGGCATGAGGCCCTGGAGATCCTCCGCGGCCTCCGCGACCGCTACGAGGCCCATCACCGCGTGCAGATCACCGACGAAGCGCTGGAGGCCTCCGTCGAGCTGTCCGATCGCTACATCACCGGGCGCTGCCTCCCCGACAAGGCGATCGATGTGGTCGACGAGGCCGGGGCGCGCGTCCGGCTCAAGGCGATGACCCGGCCGCCGGACCTCAAGGAGATCGACGAGCAAATCGAACGCCTGAACCAGGATAAGGAGGAGGCGGTCGCCAACCAGGACTTCGAACGCGCCGCCGCCCTGCGCGATCAGGCCGACAAGCTCAAGAAGAAGAAGGAGACCATCACTCGCGAGTGGCGCGAACGCTCCAAGGAGATCGACGGCACCGTCGATGAGGAGGTCATCGCCGAGGTCGTCAGCAAGATGACCGGCATCCCGCTGACCCGGCTGGAGAGCGAGGAGAGCGGGCGGTTGCTCCGCATGGAAGAGGAGATCCAGAAGCGGGTCATCTCCCAGACCGAGGCCATCAAGCGGATCAGCGAGGCCGTGCGCCGCAGCCGGGCCGGGCTGAAGGATCCCAAGCGCCCCATCGGCAGCTTCATCTTCGCCGGCCCCACCGGCGTGGGCAAGACCTTGCTCGCCAAGGCCCTGGCCGAGTTCATGTTCGGCGACTCCGACGCCCTGATCCAGATCGACATGTCCGAGTACATGGAGAAGCACAACGTCTCGCGCCTGATCGGGGCCCCTCCCGGTTATGTGGGTTACGAAGAGGGCGGCCAGTTGACCGAGAAGATCCGCCGCCGTCCCTACGCCGTGGTCCTGCTCGACGAGATCGAGAAGGCCCATCCCGATGTCTACAACACGCTCCTCCAGATCATGGAGGAAGGCCGGCTCACCGACAGCTTTGGCCGCAACGTCGACTTCAAGAACACCATCATCATCATGACCACCAACGCCGGCGCCGAGGTGACCTCGTACACCAACGTCTTCGGCTTCGACCGCGGCCGGGACGACGCCGCCAGCTACGAGCAGATGAAGGAGCGGCTCAAGGTCGCCATCGAGAAGTATTTCCGGCCCGAGTTCCTCAACCGGCTCGACGACGTGATCGTCTTCCACGCCCTCAACAAGGAGGACCTCAAGAAGATCGTCGACATCGAGCTCTCGAAGATCCGCGGCCGGATGAGCGATCGGGGTCTGGAGCTGGTCATGAGCGACGAGGCCAAGGAGTTCTTGATCGCCAAGGGGTATAACCCCGATTACGGCGCCCGTCCGCTCCGCCGCGCCATCGAGAATCTGATCGAGAACCCGCTGGCCGAGGAGCTGCTCCGCGGCTCGTTCCAGGGCAAGGAGGTCGTCCAGGTCCTGGTCGAGGGCGAGGACGACGCCAAGCGGTTCAAATTCCTCGCCACGACCAAGGACGAGGCCGAAGGCCAGGCCGCCGCCCTGGTGGGCGTCGGCAGCGAGTCCAGCGGCTTGCCCGTTGACGGCAAGGATCGTGGCTAGTGTTTGTTGTAGGGTGGGTGAAACCCACCAACAGGAGGCCCTGGCAGGCGGGGTCATCGGTGGGTTCCACCCACCCTACAACATCGCCTACGACCCCTTCCACTCGGCACTCGCCACGGGACGAAGCTCGCGGTCTGGCTCTGTGGCAGCCTGGCGGGCGGCCCGCACGCGGTCGAGCAGGACGATGAAGGCGGGGACCAGGATCGGCCGGACCAGGAAGGTGTCGAGCAGGACGCCCAGTCCCAGCGCGAAGCCCAGCTCGCGGAGCGAGGTCAGCTTGCCGGTGAGCATGGCTCCGAAGGTCCCGGCCATGATCAAGCCGCAGGAGCTGATGATGCCCCCGGTATGGGCGACGGCCCGGCGCGTGCCCTCGAGGACGCCGTGCTTCCGCTCCTCTTCGATCACCCGGGCCATCAGCAGGATGTTGTAATCCTCGCCGACGGCGACCAGGATCACGAACAGAAAGAAGCCCACGGTCCAATCCAGTCCACCCCAGGCCTGCGGGCCGCGGTGCAGCGCGTGGAAGACCAGGTCCGTCAAACCCAGGGAGGCCAGGTACCCGAGCACGACCGTGGCGATCAGATACAGGCTGATCCCCGGCCGTCGCAACAAGGCCACCAGGACGGCATAGACCCCCATCGTGACCAGCAGATACATGCGCCGCTCATCGCCGGTGGTCACGCGTCTCAGGTCGTTGACCATGGACGTCGAGCCGGCCAGGCCGATCTGCCTGGTCCCTTCCAGCGGCTGACCGGCCGTCGTGGTCTCGAGCAGGACCTCCCGGAGGCGCTCGAGGGCTTCCAGGCTGGCCGCCGAGAAGGGGTCGGTCTTGAAGATGATGTCGAACCGGGTGATGTGGTTGAGGTCGGCCCGATCGGCCGGCTGGAGGCTGACGTAGCGCACGGCCGCCCCGAGGCGCAGCAGCGCTTCACCGGCGACGCGGCTGAAGAGGCGCTGGCCCGAATCGGCGGCCAGTGGCTTACCCACCGGACGGGTCAGCGAGCGGACCTCGGCGACGTTGTCCAGGGCCAGCAGCCGCCGGCTGGTCGCCTCGATCGCCGCCTGGCCCCGCTCCGAGCGGAAATCCAGCCCGGGATTGTCGATCAACGCCGTCGTGGGACTCAGCTCGCCCGGAGCGAAGTAGCGCCTCACGATGTTGGCTCCGATCACGCTCGGTCGATCGGGGTCGAGGTCGGCGAGCTGGTTGTAGTTCGAGTGGGTGCGCGCCCCCACCGCGGCCAGAGGCGTCAAGACCATCAAGCAAATCGACAAGATCCCCAGCGGATAGTGGACCACCAGGTCGGCGACCCGGACCCAGAAGCCCGTCGCCGGCAGGGAGTCCGGGCTCTCGCTCTCGCGATCCCCGCGGGATGTCTGCCGCGGGGCGCGGAACGGCCAGAAGATCGCATCCCCGAGCCAGCCCAACAGCGCCGGGGCCAGGCTCAGGGAGGCGGCCAGCGCCACCGCCAGACTCAGCGCGATCGTCGGCCCGGTGTACTTGATCTTGGCGAAGCTCGAAAAGTAGAGCATGCCCAGCCCGATGATCACCGTGCCGGCGCTGGCGACCAGGGCGCCGCCCACCTGGCGGATCGCTTCGCCGAGCGCTTCCACCTTGGCGCGGCCGCGGCCCAGCTCCTCGGAATACCGCGCGATCAGGAACAGGCAGTAATCCGTCCCCGCGCCGAAGAGCACGACGATGACGAACACCTTGGTGATGCTGATCACCTGGAAGCCGAAGCCCGGCGTCGTCGCCAGCAGCGCGATCGACCAGAGCGAGACGACAACCGACAGCGCGATTGTGATCAAGGGGACCATCGCCAGCAGGGGCGATCGGTACACCACCAGCAGGATCAAGACGACCAGGCTGACCGTCGCCCGGGTCGTGTTGGAGATGCTCTCATTGGCCGCCGTGTTGATGTCATGACCGACGACCGCGGATCCGGTGAGGGCCAGCTCCAGCCCCGCCGGCGGCGCGGGCCGGTCGCGCTTCAGCCAATCCATGATCCGGTCGACGGCGATCCGCGTGGTTTTGGCCAGGTAGGTCCCGTTCAGGGAGATGATCGTCAGCACGGCCTGGCCTCGGCCATCGGCGCTGGTGCCGATCAGCCGGGGACCGATCACCGGCGAACGGTGCGTATCCAGCTTCTTGAAGCCCAGCTCCGGATGCGACCGGGCGAACTGGTAGAAGCGGGCTGCGACCCCCTCCACATAGCGGAAGTCCTCGGTCGTCAAGCGGCCGCCCTGCGACGGATTGGCCGCGGCGGGGGCCGGGGCCAACACCTCCATCCCCAGGGCCTGATCCGGCGTCAAGGGCCGCCGCTCGTACACCAGGACGACTTGCGAGCTCGAGGCATCCTGGGGGAAGCCGCGCTCCAGCAATTCTTGACCGACGACGCTGGGGAAATCCGGGGGGAAGAACCGGACGTTGTCATCCTTGGTCACCTGATCCCAGGGCGGGGAGAAGTGATGGAGCACCGCCGCCAGGAACAGCCATGCCAGCGCGATGAGCCAGGGATGACGGATCACCAACCGTGAGACGAAGGAAAACATGAGTCGACGAGCTTCCGAGCTGCTTTGAACCGGCGATGGAGGGCCAGGCCGTCGTGCCGGGCGGTTCCCTGCCGGCCGCGACGCGGTCCCCCGACGGGATCGTTCCCTGCGGTGACCGAACATAGTCGATCCCGACCCAGGATGTCAAAAACAAAATGGGCTCGGCCGGGATGAGATCCCACCACGGGTGGCCCTGTCTCCTCAGGTTCCCTCATCCTGTCGCGGGCAGGTCGCTCGGACCCAACCAAGAACGCGAATCCGCGGCGGAGGACTTGCCGAGCGTCCTACGATGTCCTACGAATTCATTGAGGAGAGCGCTGCCCGGGACCTCCTGCAAAGCGCGCGCCCGGCGGCGAGCCGCTGGTCTACGTTGACAGCGGGTCTGCTTCGCGACGCGGAAATGGCCTGGCTCTGCGAACCCCCTCATGGCCGTCCAGGCCCGTGGCGATTTGGCTGGGAATACCGTCGCCGACTGGTGAGGAACGTTCTGGCCGTGGCTGCATCATTCGTGAAGAAACTTGCACGTGACTGGACCGGCCGCCTGGCCCACTATGCCTCGCACCGCAACGACGAGCATCGCCTGGCCCTGTTCGAAGAGGCCGTTCGCTACGCCGGCCTTCATCTCGAGAACGACCTGGCGCGATCCGAATTCTGGTCTGAGTCGCCCCTGGCGGAACGCGCGGCGGTCTTGTTGTTCCTCGTGGATCGTGGCGTGGTCGAACGGATGACCCGTCGTGGCCGCCGCGTCTTCGAGCCGTTGGTCCATGCCGAGTCCTGGGTCGAGGAGCAACCGGCCTTGCGACCGTTCGTCAAGCCGATCCTGGAACTGCTGGCCGCCCTGCGTCTGGAGCTGCTCCGCCGCGCTCATTCCCGGCAAGCGTGACCCGCACCGGCCAGCGTGCCCCAGGCGGCCAAAATGTCGGCACCGCCGGAGTAGCGGCGGACCACCGGCTGA
>JAJPJC010000434.1 GCA_021324445.1 Isosphaeraceae bacterium | reverse complement strand
TCCTCGAGGGGCCAGTGGAAATGGTAGGCGATATAGGCTACCTCCTCGTAGAGGCGCTCCAGGGGGTAGCCTACGATCCCCCCGTGCCGGCCATATCCACCTCGAACGCGTGGCCGCACTCCGGACAGGTAACCGGGATCATGGTGCTTCCATCCTCGTTGATCCGACGGTAGAGTGCCTGGAGATAGGCCAGGTCGGACGAGAAGATCCCCTCGATGACCGCGGTATTTACCTCTGGCAGTGACCCGAGCTTGGTGATCACGCGGGAGAGCAGGATGATCGTGAGGTAGGCCTGATTCTGGCGAACGCGCGGATCACGAAGCGGCGCGATTTCATCGTTCGCCGTGGCCAGCCGCATGATCCCCTTTTTATGCAGGTTCCCGTCGCGGTCGACGTACCCCTTCGGCAGGACGAACTCGAACTCGGTTTGCAGACCTTCGGATCGCGGACTCATGACGGCATGCGCTCGATGTACTCACAGGCGATCTCGATCGACTCGATGATGGGTTCGTTCCCCTGGGCGTTCAGCCCCGAGGCCTCCCACTTGCACGGCCAGCCGCGCTTGAAGTTAAACCGGATCTTCTCGTCCCCGTTCTCGTCGTAGCCGACAACCGAGCCGTCCACGCGGGCTTCCTCGATCTGGCCGTCGATCACTTTCTTCCGCCACTTCCACAGCTCCAGATTCGAGGTAATGCCGCGCTTGAGCTGGATGTTGCCGAACTTGAGGGTGCCGGGGATCTTGTGGAGGATCGTCTGTCCCTTCGGCCCCTGCTCTTTGTACTCGATAACATCGTTCTCCGAGCTGAAGCCGCTGGCCTCGCGGAACCAGGCCTCGGTGATGCCCTGGATCTCCAGGGCGAAGGCGAATGTCGTAATCGGATCCTGAGGTGGCTTGCCGCCTGGCATAGTTCTTCTAACCTCCCGATGAGACTAACCTTGGTCAGATTGAATGACTGATTGGTTGCGCGTCCCTCTCCCCGTCCTAAGATGCGGTGCCGCCCGTCGGCAGCTGGGTGATCCGGAAGACCACGAACTCGGCCGGCTTCACCGGGCAAATGCCCACCTCGATCACGACCATGCCCGCGTCGATCACATCCGGTGGGTTGGTCTCGGCATCGCACTTGACGTAGAACGCCTGCTCCGGCACCGCGCCGAAGAGCGCGCCTTCACGATAGGGACGCATCAGGAAGGACGTGATATCCCGCTTCAGCCGCTGCCACAGGCTGAAATCGTTCGGCTCGAAGACAGCCCACTGGGTCCCCTGCTTGATCGATTCCTCGACCCAGTTGAAGAATCGGCGCACGCTAATGTACTTCCAGGCCGAGTCGCTCGACAGTGTGCGCGCGCCCCACACCCGGATGCCGCGGGTGCCGAAGGTACGGATGCAGTTGACGCCCTTCGGGTTCAGGAGCCCCTGCTCGCCGTCGGTCACATCCTGGGTAACGTTGACTGCTCCCCGGACGACCTCGTTGGCGGGAGCCTTATGGACGCCGCGCTCGGAGTCGGTGCGCGCCCAGATCCCGGCCATGTGTCCGGACGGCGGGATGCTCAGCAGACGCTTGCCGGTCGGATCAAGCGGATCCAGGACCTTGATCCAGGGGTAATAGAGGGCGGCGTAGGACGAGTCGATCATGCTCTTGTTCCGCCACTCCAGCATCTCCTGGGGATCCAGGCCCGGCGGCGGGTCAATGATCGCCACGCGGTCCTGCATGCGCTCGCAGTGGGCGATCATGGACTTCTGCAGTCCGATCAGGGCATCCTCATTGATCAGCCCGCGCTTGTAAGCGCTCATGAGGTCCGGCGCACAGACGATCGTGATCTCATCCACCGATTCCAGCCCCTCGATGCCCGCGCGGTCGCGCGCACTGCCGAGGAAGTCGCTGGTTCCGATCTGCAAGGCCGTCGGGGTCGGTTTCTGGAGCGCGAACGACCCGGCGCGCGGCGCAGGCAGGATGGCTGCCTTGCCCGAGGGGGGAGAGAGCCAGATGTACTGGGAGTTCCCGTTGACGAGTGTCTCGACGTAGCGCGGGCTCTCGCGGTCCATCGTCGCCCCGTCGAAGGTCTCGAGCACGTCCTTCCCGCGCTTGACCTCAATCCGGAAAGGCGTCGCCCAATCCGGTGTCTTGCCGCCGTCGCCGGCGCGGCCGGCGGGAGCGGGCGGTCGAGGCTTCTCGGTGCTCCCGCTTCCCTTGCCCTCGTCGCCCCCGGTTGGCGCGGGTGTCCCTGGAGGCAGGGCCGGCGCGCTTTCGGCGTAGCTGATCTCGACGGTAAGGCCGGGGGTGTTCAGCCCTTGGCGCACGGCGTAGATCTCGAGCGCCGGCCGGGCATTGCCGTCGGCCGCGGGCGGGACCACCGTCTGGGGCGCCAGCGATGGAGCGATGTTCACGACATAGCAGGTGCCCCCGCCGTTCTGGAAGTAGCCGTACACCGCGTAGGCAAGATAGTACCCTTCATGGAAGCCGCCGAACTTGTCAACGAACTGCGACCAGTTCGTGATCAGGGTCGGTTTGTTCCGCGGCCCCATCTCGGCGAAGCCGATGAACGCCGCGACCGAGGTGCCGACCCCTTCAATCGGGCGACTACCGGGCGGCATCTCCTCGACGTAGACACCGGGTGTCAGATAGGTTGTCGCCATCTGCTTTCACTCCCTTCCTTACGACCCGTAGGTGGAATCAGTCATGGATGTCGCGGCTGTGCCTCTTCCTCGCTGACGCTCTCGCCTCCTTCCCACTGGTAGCCGGTCACTCCTCGCACAGCTGTCTCCAGGGTGCGGGCCTGGATGCCTGCCAGTACCGCCGGACGTCAGCAGGCGATTCACTAGGCTATTGGCCACCGGTTACGACGCCGTTAACGCCGGGTTAATCAAGGCTCTGTTGTTCCGTCAAATCTCCACGTCATAGCTATCAGACGGCACCGTCGCTGGCTGGATGACCTCATCGCGCCCGGCCGCGCGGACGATCAGCGTGATTCGCCCGCGCGGAGCGGCGGAGAAGACGAATCGCCCCTCCGCATCGCTCATGGTCCGGTCGCCGGTCTCGGCTAGCAGGACCACTGCCCCGGCGATGCCCCGGGACGGGTCCTGGCGGTCCCGCACCCGACCGCGGACCTCCAGCGCGCGGCGCACTGCCAGCGGATCCTCGCGGTCGAGCTCGATCCTCGGTGCGGTCAGGGTCAGCGGGCGGGTGAAGGTGATCTCCGGGTCGAGGGCGAGTGTAACCACGTAGGTCAGGGCGGGACGGATCCGGTTCTCGAGGGCCTGCCAGAGGTCGGCGAAGTTGGCCGGCATCTGCTCCGGCTGACCGATTGAGGCCGGGATCGGCATCGGCTGGTCCTTGAGCGATCCCTGGAGGAGGTCCGGCGGCAGGGTCATGAAGCGAGCCAGTGCCGCCAGGACGCGCCAGAGCAGGCGGTGCTCGTCCTCCGGCGCCCGGGCCCACGCCGTGATCTGGTAGGTCGCATCGATCCGGAGCGGCCCCTTCTGCCGAATGGCCTGACCATTGGCGCGCCGGGTATCCCAGCCCGCGACGCGCAGACGGACATTCTCGCGCACGTCGTACAGGAAGCAGTTCACCGCCGGGCGGGTCAGGCGACTGGACCACTCGCGATCCGGTGCCTCGAAGCTGATCTCGATCTCGGTCGGATCGAGCGGGACGTGGCGGATCAGGATCTGGCGAATCGTCTCGTCAAGGTCAGCAAGCACAGCGGCCTTTCCCTCGTTCGATCCGTGTTGGCGCCACGAGATCACGAGCCGCACCACCCCCGGGGCGCGAGGACCGGCCGGGTGACCCGGTCGATCCTGTCCGGATCGATACAGTACCGAAAGGCTAGCGCCGGCCGGTTAATCAGGGGTTACGCCGGGGTTAAGAGCCCAATGGTCAATCGTCCTTGAGGAGGGCGTAATAGCCCTCGAAGTCTCCCTCGCCGACCAGCTTGCCCAGCTTCTGGTATTCGCGTCGAGTCGCCCGGATCAGGTGCCGCATCCCGATCGGCTCGTTGGCGCTGGCGGCGAGGAAGGCCGCCCCCAGGGCGATGTTCCGGATGTGGCCGCCGGCCAGGCGGAACTTCCGGGCCAGGAAGGGCAGATCAACGTCCGGGGCGAGCGGAGCCTCCGGCGGGAGGGCCAGGCGCCAGATCGCCAGTCGCTCCGCTTCCTCCGGCAGTGGGAACTCCAGGACGAAATCCAGCCGCCGTACGAATGCCTCGTCGAGATTGCCCCGCAGGTTGGTAGTCAGGATCGCCACTCCGTCGTAGGTTTCCAGGCGCTGGAGGAGATAGGCGATCTCGACATTCGCGTACCGGTCGTGTGCGTCGCGCACCTCGGAGCGCTTGCCGAAGAGGGCATCGGCCTCATCGAAGAGGAGGACGGCATCACCGTGATCGGCGGCGCGGAAGATGCGCTCGAGATTCTTCTCGGTCTCCCCGATGTACTTGCTGACCACGGCGGACAGGTCAACGCGATAGAGATCGTAGCCCAGCTCTCCCGCCACGACCTCGGCGGCCATGGTCTTGCCGGTGCCCGGCTGGCCGGCGAAGAGCGCGGTGAGGCCGGAGCGGCGCACGTGCTTGCGGCCGAATCCCCATTGATCGAGCACAGTGCCCTGGAATCGCGCGCGCGCGCAGATCTCGCGGAGCTGAGCGATGCCGTCCGCGGGGAGTACGATATCGTTCCAGCCGTAGCGGGGCTCGATCCGCCGGGCCAGCCCCTCGAGGGGCGGCGTTGCGATCGCACGGGCGGCCTCCTGGATATCTACCCGCGCGATGTCATCACTACCGCGCCAGCGGGCCCGGAGGCGTGCGGCGGCCGCAACCGCACCGATGGCCTCGCTGTCCAGACGGAAGCGGGTAGCCAGGTCGGCGATACCGCTCGGATCGAGGCGGCCGTCAAACTGGTGCCGCCAGAGCGCAATCCGACCGCTTGGGGGAGGCGGCGGCACCGCGACCCGCAGACCCGGGATGCCCGGCAGCCACGTGGCCGGCTCCCAGCGCCCATCTCCGGTCAGGAATGTCGGGCCGGGTCGCCCGGACAGGATCTCACGGCAGGCATGTCGGAGCGGGGCGATGTCGGTCTCTTCCCCGAGGAGGAGGTCGAACCGATCGAGACAGAGGATCGCCTTCTGCAGGAGCGCCTCCCGGGCGGCGAGACCGAGCAGATGGGCTGGTCGGGGCGCCGTTGCAAGGGTGTCCAGATCAACGGCGAGGAGCGGCCGCCCGGTGCGGCTGCTGGCGTGGCGCGCCACGGCGCGGCGCGTCACGCCGGTCGAGCCGTGCAGGTAGATGATCGGCCCGTGATCGACTGCCGTTTGCCCGTCGGTGAGCACCCGGGCGAGCCCCGTGGCGAGATCGGGGGGAAGGGAGGGGATGGACGCCTCCGCCTCCGGCGGGAGCAGATGGACGAAGCTCGCGATCCGGGGATCGAGTCGATCGGAGCCGAGGAGGTACTCGGCGATCCGCTCATCGACCCGAAGCGGACGCGCCAGGAGCGGCCAGTGCTCTGCGGCGTCGTCAGCCAACACGAGCAGGCCATTCGCTCCTAAGCGGCCCGTCGGGCTGAAGGCCGACCGACGGGCGACCTGCTCCTCGATCGTCGAAGCAAGCAGGCGCAGGATCAGCTCGACTGTCGGGCGCCGACGCGAGACATCGTCCTGCAGATAGGCGAAAAGCCGCTCGTAGCGGAGATCGATCTCTGGCGCCAGGCAGATGAGCAGAACTTCCTGCTCGAAGGTATCCAGTTCGAAGATGCTGGAGAGTTCGGCCAGACGCGGCAGGATCGCCGCCGCAGACGGCCTCAGAACGCGCGGCGCCTCCTTAGCGGTCGGGGCGCCAGCGAGCAGGGCATCGACATCCTGGTCAGAGATGTAGAGGCCGCGGAAGGCGTCATCCCCGCGCGCGGCCAGCTCATCCCGGAATTCCTGGACGGCGCGGCGAAGCCGGAGATCCAACCGCCGCACAACGCTCCGCAGGCTTGCGGCAGTCGCCTCCCTCTGCTCCTGCGGGCGCGTGGAATCACGTGAGACCAATCGTCATCGCTCACCGGTCGTGCCGCCGGTGCCCGTGCCTAATCCACGGCAATCTGACCGTCCGACGGCGCGTTAGGAGACCGGTTCCTCCTCTTCCGGGGTAGCGCGCTGGACCATCGCCCGTGCCGTCTGGACCTCCGGCTCTTCCTCTTCGGCATCCGCGCGCTGGATCGCGCGGCGCTGGGTCTGGACTGTCTCTTCCTCGTCCGTCGCGGCGCGCTGCACTGTCGAGCCCGTGGGGGACGAGGTCGGACCAGCCCCGACCAGCTCGGCGCTTCCCTGGCTGATCCGGCGGGCTTCCGCAGCCGCGGCCTGCTCGAAGCTGTCGCCAGGGTCACTGAGCAGGATGCCGCCAGGGGCCGGGGTCCCGGCAACTGGCCCGCGTGCCTGCTGGATGGTATGTGTAGCTTCGTGCGCCAGGAGCTCAAATCCCTCGCGGGTCGAGGGGTTGTAGGACCCGGCGCGGAAGAAGATGTCGGATCCGGTGGTGAAGGCGATCGCGTCAACCGATCGCGAAAGCTGGTCGGCCTCGCTGTCCGCATGGACGCGGACTCCCGAGAGATCGGCCCCCAAGGCCGTCTCTAATCGCCGCTGAACATTCTGCTCGAGCGGAGCTCCCCCTCGGCTGGCGGCCGACCGGATCCGTTCCCCAATGTTCTCGTCCGTCTGACTGCCAGCCCTGTTCTGGCTGGCCCGGGAGACCAGGCGCTGAATCGTCTGGTTTCCCAGGGATGCCCCGAGACCGGCGGTGAGGGCGGCCCGCAACCCGTCGCGGCGCACCTGCTCCTGCACGGCCTGGTTGCCCAGGATCGGTCCGCTGTCCGCCCCCCTGGGACGATTGCTGATCCTCTCCTCCAGCGCGCGTGGAGTGGGCGCGGCTGATCGGGGCGTCGCACGGTGGGCCAGTCGCGCGTGGAACTCCATTCCTTTCGCCATTGTCGCACCTCCCCCATTGTCGGTATCGGTTTGTGGCCCGGTGGTGGGTCTTTCCAGCTGGTGGGAAGGGTACGCGGATCGGGTTAAATCTGGGTTATTCACGGGTTAAGAAAGGGTGGTCCAGGCCGGTGGAGTGCGGGATCTGTGGCACCGTCCTCTTCCCTCGCGCTGATGTGTCTCATATAATGCGCCTGGATTCCCGCGATGGGATGATCGCAGGGGTACCTGGTTTCGCGTGAGGAGGATGACCATGGTGCTGACGCGACGTGCCTTTATCCTCGGAACCGGTCTCGCGCTTGGCGCTCTTGCCGCGGCCTGCGGTCAGGCCGCGCCGGCTACTCCATCGCCGACCGCGCCGCAGGCTGCTGCGGCGACGCCGACCCCACCGGCCCAGCCCTCACCCCGCGTTGTGGAGAAGGTGGTGACCCAGGTCGTCGAGAAGGTGGTGACGCCGACCCCCGCCGTCAACAAGGCCCGGGCCGAGGTCCTGAACATCGCCCTCGGGGGACGCATCGCCGACCCCACCAACCTCAACCTCTACTCGCCCGCGGTCGACCGTTCGATCGGGCTCCATCAGGTCATCTACGAGTACTTCTTCTACCTCAACCTGCAGACCGGCCAGTTCATTCCCTGGCTGGCGGAGAGCTACTCATACAACAATGACTTCTCGGTTCTCACGGTCAAGCTGCGCAACGGTGTAACCTGGAGCGACGGCCAGCCGTTCACCGCAGATGATGTCGTCTTCACCTATGATTTGCTCAAGAAGAACGAGGGCATGGTCTGGGCGGCCGAGACGAACCAGGCGGTTGATACGGTCGAGAAAGTCGATGATCATACCGTTGCCTTCAAGCTGAAGTCGCCGAACCCGCGCTTCCACCTGATCCGGGAGGCGTTCCCGGCGGTCGGGATCTGGGGCGGTGTCACGATTCTGCCCAAGCATATCTGGGAAGGCAAGGACCCGCTCACCTTCAAGAACTCCAATCCGGTCGGCACCGGCCCCTACAAGCTGGTCAGCGCCACGCCTACCGCACTGACGTTCGAGCGTCGGGACGACTGGTGGGCGCTGAAGGTCCTGAACATTCCTCCAGGGCCGAAGACGATCAACTTCCAGTACATCGGGCCCGAGACGAACGTGGCCCTGGCCCTGGCGAATAACGAGATCGATACCCCATTCATCGGCATCCTCTCGGCTGGCTCCTTCAAAGAGGTGGCGCGCCGCAATCCGAAGGTGCGAGCCTGGCAGAAGGATCCGCCCTACTCGTGGCTAGATCCCTGTCCCCGGGCGCTGATGGTGCAGAATGCGCGGCCGCCCTATGACAAGAAGGAGGTCCGGTGGGCCCTCTCGTACATGATCGATCGCCAGGCGGTGGTCAATCTCGCCTACGAGGGGGTCACGGTGCCGACCTGGGGCATCTGGCCGTTCTACGATGGGAATAAGCCGTATTTCGACGCGATCAGTGATCTTCTCAAGCAGTATCCCGTCCAGGCGCACGATCCGGCCAAGGCGCGCGACCTCCTGAAGTCGGTCGGGTTGACCCCGTCGGACCTGCACCCGACGTATGTCGTCGACTCCGATGCGAACGAGGACATGAAAGTGGCGCAGGTTATCTCCGACCAGCTTCAGCGCGAGGGGGTAAAGGTCAAGCTCCAGCCCATGAGTGGT
Organism: Isosphaeraceae bacterium; assembly: GCA_021324445.1. Taxonomy (GTDB): domain Bacteria; phylum Planctomycetota; class Planctomycetia; order Isosphaerales; family Isosphaeraceae; genus JAJPJC01. The sequence goes on along the minus strand of JAJPJC010000434.1, from coordinate 134 downwards.
AGCCCACTGACCGATACGATCCTGCGCGGCAACTATGACCTGGCGCTGAACGCTTTCTGCCCGGGCTACATCGTCGAGAACCTGGATCTCTTCCACAGCAAGAACTACCGGCCGCTGGGGCAGAACGCGCCCTG
>JAJPJC010000078.1 GCA_021324445.1 Isosphaeraceae bacterium | reverse complement strand
TTAGAGTCTGTTCCACAAGCCTGGTCTAACCGTTGTAGGGTGGGTGAAACCCACCACCGGAAGGCCTTGGCGGGCTTGAAGATCGGTGGGTTTCACCCACCCTACAATATCGACTTCCCCACCCTTCCGGGACAGACTCTTACCGCCGTAGCCGGTCTCGAACTGAGCGCCCCGTTCGACCTGGCTGTGCTCGGAATTGCAGCGAGTGCCGCTGGACGCCATCGGGTGCCCGCCGAACGCATCACGTAACGAACAAACGGGTTCCTCCCATCTGGGAATGCGGAACCGAGCCCTGTGGTGCCCCCGTGCCTGAGCATCGCCGATGCCCAACAGGACGAATGGGGTCACTGATGTCCGTTCCCATGCTCGTTGCTGAGACATGGAGGCGGTAGGTCCCTTCGCCGACGCTTACCTGCAGCGAGCACACCGGATCGGGAGGGCGGTAAATCCGGATCGCGACTCCTGCTCCGTGAAATCTCGCGCGCACGTAAGTTACATCTCTGAATCCTTTCGCCAGCCCTGCGGGCGACCGTCTCTCAGATGAGCGAGATAGGCGCTCCACCCCACATCTGGGCACGAGCACGCCCTCCTGCGCGTGCATTTCGAGGCAGGTACCTCAGCAGGACGACCCGAGACGGACGAAAACGGGGTTATCAGCCCGGCGGGCCCGAGCCGGCACTGCTGCAGCAGGCACCCGAAGGCTCGTGCTCCAACTCGGCGATGAATCCGCGACAAGAGTGAGCCGCCACGTAACGTTTCGGCCCAACAAACTGCGTGCTGCTCACCGCCGGATCTTAAGGTGGCGCTTGGCTTTAGAAAGATTCCGACTTTTTCGTTCGGAAAACCACTTTCATCCGCCCGCAAGAGCAAGTACCCTCTCGCTTCTCCTGCCATCGATGCGGCGCGGCCGTGCACGCCAACTCGACGATCGAGACCTACCGACGGGTCCTGGATGGATACGAGGCCCCTGCACCAGGAACGGGATGCCATGAGTCCAGGATCCGATGATGCGCCCATCGAACGGCCAACGGCGGCGGATGTTGCTCCCCACAGTCCTTCAACTGGAGCCTCGGCGGCGGCGGGAAGCGGCTCTTGGTCGGCTCATGCGGAAGTGGCACCCTGCCCCGACTCGTTGGTTGCGGCTCCGCCGTGTCAGAGGCGCCCCGTCGGGGTCCGCCTCCTGTGGCGGCGCTCGTAAACCATCGCGCCGATTCCCAGCACGGCAAGAACGATGACCGAGCTCGGCTCGGGAACCGATGCGGCCTCGACCGACGTAAGTGTGGCGGGGACCCACGTACCTGCCGAGCCGTAGTTGGCTTCGGCGGCGCCCAGCGGAATCCCAGAGCTGTCCTGCGCCGTCGAGAAGTCGAAGTTCTGCATGTTAATGGTAGCGAGCTGTCCGGCTTTGAGGTTCGAGAAAAGCGTGTCTGCCGAATTCCCGAAGCGCAGACCAAAGCCGGTAAGGATCGGGTCACTGCCGGGAGTGGTCTGTCCACCCCCCGTCACGATGACAAGATCACTGGACGCGCCAATAACGGTCGAGCTCCAAATCTGGTCCACTATGAGTTGGGCGACATTGGGATTCTGCGGCGTATTGGCGAAACTGATCGTGTGTCCACCGACGTCAAGCGTGATGGAGACGTCGCTTCCATTCTCCTTGAAACCGTTGTCACCGCTACCTACAACGACCGGATTGGCATTGATGGTGAAAGATCCGGTGAACTGCTGGGTCCCATACACGGGCCAGGGGAGGGTCCCGCTGAAATCGTAGGTGATGGGACCGGCCGTGACGATCGACGGAATGCTCAGGAGAATCGACGCAGCGAGGGCGCATGAAAGACGATTGAACATCGGAAATCCTCTCCGGTTGAGTCGTTGGAGCATTCCCTTGACGACAGCGTGAGATTAAACAGGGCCCCCGAGGACGCGACAAGGGCAGTTTGGTTGCCCTGTTGCTTTTCCAGGGCCACTAGTTTGATCTCGTCTCGATCGAACCAAACCCACCTTCGTTGAATGTGTACCAAGGTTTACATTCCTTCCCGTTGGGTCGTGTTCCCGTTGCGCACCCCTTGGGGAGCGGGTTCGCTTTGGAGTCGCTCGGCGTCGCACAAGGCGCAAAGAACGTCGCCGGGCCGTTGGGACTCGACAGCCAGACTGTCGCGCTCGGCGCAACCGCTTTCGGACAGTGAGGTTCAATCAGGGTTGCCTGGCCAATGAACTCACGGAAAGGCATCCATGCCGCGTAACCGCAGCGCGCGGATTGCACGACTGCGCCCTCGGGAACGATGCTGCGTGGCGCAGGTGTGGCCTTTAATCGGCACGCCTCACAAGCACTCCTTGAAGCAAGGCTATCTACTGTTCATGCGTCGATTATTCCGAAAGTTTCGATGAGTATTGTGGGCGACCTGTTGGGCTTTTGTGAAGCGCAGCAGGCTCGGACGCGGTTTCGCTCCCAAGGGGAGCAATTCCAGCGAGCGCGCTCGCATCGACGTTCACCGATTTCATGTCTCGGTAGGGATCCGGGGCACCATCCTCAAGGACGGCGGTCATCCAGAGTTGACTGTTGACTCCTTCCTGGCAGTCCGTCAAGACCTCGGTGCGCCCCCTGGACGGAGGGGGTGCATTCTTCCCCCGAATCTGATATATTAGCCCGGTAAGGAAGTAAATCATACCAGCCCGAAGCGCCAGCGAGTGAATCGATGGTCCCCGCCGGGATAAGAGACCAAGGGTCCGGACCAGGCGCAAGAACCGGGGCGTAGATCGGTGGGTGCCGCAGACCCCGGGTTTCACCCGAGGCTGTGCACCCGCGGCCCTTCAGGCCGCTGCCGCCGGGTCGTCTCGGTTCCCCCGGCCCAACGGGCCGGCGGAGAAAAGCCCAGGGTGAAACCCTGGGGGCCCGGTTGATCCAACCCATTAGTAGGATCTGCACATAATGCTCACGAAACAACTGATCAAATTGGTCCGCCAAGTGCGGCCTGGGGAACTGGATCAAGCACAGATTTCCACCCTCGAACGCCTCAGCGCCACCGAGTTCGTAGAAGAGCTGAGATCGAAGTATTTAGTATTATTCCAGGAAAGGCGTGTCGGCCACAAACCTGAGATTGGTCTAGCTCGCTCGGTCAGTTTGGAATTGGCCAGGCGCCGGCTTCCCAATTCTCGCCTTTCTCTGTTCTTCTTCATGCCCGTGCTTGGACAATGTGTGTTTGTCAGCTCGTATGATGATCGCATCACGGAAGTAACTACGGTGGCGAGCATCCAGGTTATTCCAGGAGGAGGCGATTCTTTCGAGATCACGCTCAGAACGGGGCTTGGCCACAAGTTTGACAAGAGACCGGACGGCTGGTTCTTGAAGAAGCTCAAGAAGCGTCCTGTCACTCTTTCGGAAGCGCTCCTTTCGGCTCGGGGATGGAATTTTAAAACGTTTGATATCAAAAGTATCGAGTGATATCCTGAGCGTCCCTCCCCCCGTGGTGCTGAGCTGAGCGATGCCCATCGACTCTCGTTCGCAACCAACCGGCGCGATCGCGATCGTGGGCATCGGGTGCCACTTCGCGAGCGCCGCGACCCCCGAGCAGCTCTGGGCGACCATTCGCGCCGGGACGGATGCCACCAGCGAGGTCCCTGCGGGTCGATGGCTGATCGACCCGGCCGAAGCCCACGATCGGCGAATCGCTCTGGTGGACCACGTCTCCACGACGCGCGGCGGCTTCGTGGCCACGCCGCGGTTCGATCCCCGGGGGACCGGCCTGGACCCCGCGCTCCTGGACCGGCTGGACCCGGTCTTCCACCTGGCCCTCTCGGTAGCCTGCCAGGCGTGGCGCGACGCACGGACCGAGGGGATCGATCCCCGCCGCGCCGGCACGGTGTTCGGCAACATTGTCCTGCCCACGGAGACGGCCTCGGCGATGGCGCGCGCGGGCGTGGAGGACGTTTTCGAGGAGCGGCTGGGCGTCGCGGCAGCGGCTCCGCACACGATTGAGCCGCGGAATGCGTTCCCGGCCGGGTTGCCGGCGGCACTGGTCGCCCGCGCCCTGGGGCTGGGGGGCGTCGCCTATACGATCGACGCGGCCTGCGGCTCCTCGCTCTATGCCCTGAAGCTCGCCATCGACGAGCTGCGATCGGGCCGGGCCGACGTCATGCTCTCAGGCGGGGTCTCCCGCCCCGATGCGCTCTATACGCAGATGGGATTCTCCCAGCTCCGAGCGCTCTCGCCCCGAGGGAAAGCCGCCCCGCTCGACCACGGCGCCGATGGGCTGATCGTCGGCGAGGGCGCCGGCATGTTCGTCCTCAAGCGGCTGGACGACGCCGTCAGACACGGCGACCACATCTATGGGATCGTGGCGGGGATCGGCCTGTCCAACGATCTCCATGGCGACCTCCTGGCCCCGGATGCCGAGGGACAGCTCCGGGCCATGCGGGCGGCCTACGAGCAAGCAGGCTGGCGTCCGGATGACGTGGACCTCATCGAATGCCACGCCACCGGGACCCCGCGCGGCGACACCGTCGAGCTCGAGAGCCTCCAGACGCTCTGGAGCGACTCCCGCCCAGGACCGAACGGTTGTGTCCTCGGGTCAGTCAAGGCGAATATCGGCCATACCCTGACGGCCGCCGGCGCGGCCGGTTTGCTCAGGGTCTTGCTGGCCCTGAAGCATCGCGTCCTGCCTCCCACGGCGAATTTCGAGCGAGCCGCCCCCAACCTGAGCTCGGAACAGAGCCCGTTCCGCGTCCTGACGGTGGCGGAGCCCTGGCCGGCCCGGGCGCCGGGCCAACCCCGCCGGGCCGCGGTCAGCGGCTTCGGCTTCGGAGGGATCAACGCTCATGTCCTGATCGAGGAATGGGTCCCTCCGGTGGCGGGTGGCGGGTGGCGGGTGGCGGGTGAAAACGATTCGTCGAGCCGATCCTCTCCAGAGGTGCCGATCGCGATCGTCGGGATCTCCGCGCAGATCGGTCCGATGCAGGGCAAGGAGGCGTTCTGGAGGTTCGTGCTCGGGGAGAACCGCCCGGTCCCGGCGGCTCGGCGATCGAATCGTTGGGAACCGGCTGCGGAACGGGTTTCCTCCGGCCAGAGGTGCGAGGACCGGTCGTTCCCGGGTTACTATCTCACCTCCTTGCAATTCCGGGTCGGTGAGTTCCGGATCCCGCCCAAGGAGCTGGGCGAGATGTTACCCCAGCAATCCCTGATGCTCCGGGTTGCGGCCGAGGCGATCCGCGATGCCGGATGGGACCCGCGGCTGAGCGCGCGGACGGGTGTCTTGATCGGGATCGGGCTGGACCTGAATACGACCAACTTCCACCTCCGCTGGTGGCTGCCGGGGCGCGCGCTGGAGTGGAACCAAACCCTCCGCCTCGAGCTGTCCCCTGAGGAGCTCGCACGCTGGACTGAAGAGTTGCGCGCGGCCGCCGGGCCGCCCTTGACCGCCAACCGCACGATCGGGTCACTGGGCGGCCTGGTGGCCAGCCGGATCGCGCGCGAGTTCCGGATCGGCGGCCCGAGCTTCACCGTTTCTTGCGAGGAGAGCTCCGGAATCCAGGCGATGGCGATCGCGGTCGAGTGGCTCGGCCGCGGCGAGCTCGACGCGGCGGTTGTCGGCGCGGTGGACTTCGCCGGCGACCTCCGGGCGTTGCGGGCGCGGCAACAGCTCGGCCTCTGCCGGACCTCGACGGCCGATGGCGACCCGCGGTCCTGCGCCAGTGATGGGGCGGTCGCGCTGGTCCTGAAGCGACTCGCGGATGCGCAACACGACGGCGACCGGATCTATGCGGTAGTTCGCGGCCTCGGCTCCGCCAGCGGCGGGATCGGTTCCGGCCCGCCGACGAGCCCTGATCCGCTCGTGGCCGCCGTGGGGCAGCCGCCCCACCTTCCCGAGGGAGAGTTTCTCTGGAGCGGGGAGTGCGGCGGCTCCGGCAGCACGGGCTCCCTCGGTGCGGACATCGGCCAGGCCGGGGCGGCAGCCGGTCTCTTGGCGGTCGCCAAGGTCGCGCTGTGTCTCCGCCAGCAGATCCTCCCCCCAGTGTCATCGAGTGCGTTCCCGGCCCGGGCGCAGTTCTGGCTGAGGAACCGAGCCGAGGGACCGCGCCGCGCGAGTGTCCGTTCATCGAGCCTGGGGGGGAGCTGCTCTCACGTCATCCTCGAAGAGCCACCGAGCCGGGAGGCCCCCTCCGCGGGCCGCCCGAGCGACGGTGCCGGCCCAGCGGTGGCGCGCCGGCTCGGCCTCTTCGCCATCGAGGCGGAGGACGACGCGGGAGTCGGCGAGCGCCTGCGGGAACTCGGCCAGCTCGCCCGGGAGTCTCCCGCGGAACCGATCGACTCCCTGGCGCGTCGCTGGTGGCGGCGGCATGGCACCCAGCCGCGCCTCCGCCGCGGAGTGGCGATCGTTGCCGACGGGGTCGAGTCGCTTCGTCGCCTCCTCGACCGCGCCGGCCGGCGGGCGGATCATGGGCCGGACGACCGCGACGCAACGACCGGCGGCTCGATCCACACCCGCAGTCCCGGGACGGCTCGGATTCCCCAGCGGGTGGCGTTCGTCTATCCCGGCCTGGGCAACGTCTTCGAGGGGATGGGCCGGGAGCTCTCCCTGCTCTGGCCGGAAGTCCTGCGGGCGCAAGATGCCGAGAACCGCCGGCTCCGCGATCAGTTCGAGCCGGCCGTCTGGTGGGGCGGCCCGCTTCCCGAGGTATTCGCCGACCATCGCGTGCCCATCCTCGGCCAGGTCGCCCTCGGCAGCCTGGTGACCGATATCCTTCGAGGGCTGGGCGTGGTTCCCGATGCCGCGATCGGTTACAGCCTGGGCGAGTCGGCGGCCCTGGTCGCCTTGAGGGCCTGGACCGACCGCGATGAGCTGCACCAACGGCTCCGGTCCTCACCGCTGTTCCAGGCCGAGCTGGCCGGCCCCTGCCATGCCGCCCGTCGCGTTTGGGGAATCCCAGCGGGCGAGCCGGTCGACTGGGTCGCCGGCATCGTCCCGCGCCCGGCGGACGAGGTCCGCACGGCGATCGCCGGCCGGGGGCGGGTCTACGTGTTGATCCAGAACACGGCGGAGGAGACCGTCGTCGGCGGTTCTCGACGGTCCGTCGACGAGGTCGTAGGCGTGCTCCGTTGTCCGTTCCTCGAGCTGCCCGTCGTCAGCACCGTGCATTGTCCCATCGGCCGCGCCGTCGTCGCGGAGTATCGCGCCCTGCACGACCTGGAGACGCGGGCGCCGGCGGGGATCACCGTCTACAGCGGAGTCTGGGGGCGGCCCTATGCGCTGGACCGCCGGTCGGCGACCGAGGCGATCACGGCTCAGGCGACCCAGCCGATCGACTTCCCCGCGGTGATCGAGCGCGCTTACCTGGAGGACGTCGGCGTTTTCCTCGAGGTCGGGCCGGGCAGCTCGTGCACCCGCCTGATCGATCGCATCCTGGGCACGCGACCCCACCTCGCCCGTTCGGCCTGCCGGCCGGATCGCGACCCGCTCGCCGCCATCCTGGAAATCCTCGGGGAGTGCATCGCCCACCGTCTGCCGGTCGACCTGACTCGCCTCTACGGCGGGCGTACCGATCCGGACGCTGCCACGCCGGACGGCTCTGGACCACTGGCCGACGTACGGCAGGCCACCGTTGACGTCGACGTGAGCTGGGGGGACTTCGTGCTCCCCGCTCCGCCCCGCCCGAACTCCCGCGTGACCGCGAGTGTCTCAACCATGCAACAGCGACAAACTCCCGCGCCGGCTGCCACGACGATACGCCCCGGCTCTCCGGTCATCCTGCCCTGGGAAGTGCGCGGTGCTGGGCCGCCCGGGCGGTCGGAACGGTCCGGAGGCGGTTTGCCATCCACCGCCCCCTCATCGTGGATCGACCGGCTCTCCGCCACGGAGCACGCCCGGACGGAAGCCCATCGTGCGTTCTTGCGGGTGGCCGAGGGGACTGTCGATCTCATCGGCCGGCTTACGGCGCTCCAGCTCGAGCTGATCGAGGGATCACGGGCGGCCGCAGCCGATGTCGAGCCTGATGACGACCGGCAGGCCGCGGCCGTGCCGGGCGAGCCACCCAGCATCCCCCGTTCGCCGGCAGCCTTGTTCGACCGGTGGCAGTGTTTCCAGCTCGCCGTGGGGTCGGTCGCCGCGGTGCTGGGCCCGGACTTCCAGGAGGTCGACCGCTTGCCGACGCGGGTCCGACTCCCCGACGAGCCGCTGATGCTGGTCGATCGGATCCTCAGCCTCGAGGGCAGGCCGCAATCGCTCCAGGGCGGGCGGATCGTCACCGAGCATGACATCCAGCCGGGTGCGTGGTACCTGGACCATGGCCGGGCTGCCCCGTGCATCGTGATGGAGGCCGGCCAGGCCGACCTGGTCCTCTCGGGGTACCTGGGCGTCGACTCCGTCACCCAGGGCCTGGCCGTCTACCGGCTGCTCGACGCGACGGTGACCTTCCACCGCGGTCTCCCCGGCGCGGGGGCGGTCCTGCGCTACGACATCCGCATCACCGGCTTCTTCCGGCAAGGGACAACGATCCTCTTCCGGTTCGAGTTCGACGCGACCTTGGCCGGCGAGCCGATGTTGACGATGCGCGAGGGTTGCGCGGGGTTCTTCACGCCCGAAGAGCTGGCGTCCGGCAAAGGAATCGTCTCCCACACGCTCGAGGGCCGATCCCGGCCCGAGCTGCGGATCAGCCCGGGCGCGGCCTTGATCCCGACGGCGCCCGGATGCCTGGACGAGCGCCAGGTCGAGGCTCTGCGGCGGGGAGACCTGGCCTCGGCGTTCGGTCCCCCATTCGATCGGCTCTCCGGAGAAGGCATGATCGGCTTGCCCGGCGGCCGGATGGCCCTGATCCATCGCGTGTCGACCCTCGATCCCAACGGCGGTCCAGCCGGCCTGGGACTGATCCGCGGCGAGGCGGACATCCACCCTGGCGACTGGTTCATGGTCTGCCACTTCCTCGACGATCGGGTCATGCCCGGCACCTTGATGTACGAGTGCTGTCTCCACACGCTGCGAGTCTTCCTGATGCGGCTGGGCTGGGTCGGACGGAGCGACCGGGTCGCCTTCGAGCCGGTGCCCGGCATCGCCAACCGGCTCAAGTGCCGCGGACAGATCACCGAAGCGACGCGCGTGGTTGTGTATGAAGTCGCGATCAAGGAGCGGGGCTATCGGCCCGAGCCCTACGCGATCGCCGACGCGCTGATCCTCGCCGACGGCAAGCCCATCGTCGCCGTCTTCGACCTGGCCCTCCAGTTGACCGGCACCAGCCGGGAGGATCTGGAGCGGATCTGGCAGGGCTGCCGGAGCGGCGAGGAACGCTGAGAGCGTCTGGCATCACCTCGACAAGGAGGGAGAATCCCGCCGCCTGAGCCGCTCGGCCATGCCGGGACCCGGGGAGGGCTTGGCGGCCTGCCGATCGATCTCTTGTCGGGTGGCCGCGACATACGAATCGACTTGATCCTGATGATCCAGGTAGAAGGCGACCACCTTGTGGATCAGGTTCAGCGAAAGCGTCGGATCGGTAGGGAGGATCGCCTCCGGGGAATCGCCCTCCTTGTACCGGTCCACGATGTGGAGGAGACCGATACGGTGCCCGGTCAAGAGTAGCTCGCCGTACCGATTTCGCGTCAGGAAGTCCGGCAACTCCCCGTTCCTCGCGCCTTCCTCTGAAGCGCATCCCGCACTGAGAGTCCGTTCCTGAAGCCCCCGCAGGGGGCGGACGCACGTCGCCAGGGGCGTCGGCCCCTGGTGCGGTGCCGAGCCACCCACCCCACCCCTGCGGCTGGGGTGTGTGTTCTGG
>JAJPJC010000413.1 GCA_021324445.1 Isosphaeraceae bacterium | reverse complement strand
GGCCCGAGGGGTTGGCCCGCCGTTTTCGGAAGAAGAACCCCTGATACGATCAGGAGTTACGTCACAATAACCTTTGCATGTTCACAGGGGTCGCTGTCCAGCCTGACGGGCAAGAGTGTCAGGCTGTCCAGCCTGACCTACGTGAGGCCCTGTCATGCACTGGGGTTTGCTAACATTCCTCGTCGCCGCCACGCCGCTCACCCTGGCGATGGACCCGGGCTCGTCTGAGGCTCAGGCCGCCAACACCGAGCCGGTGCGCCTGATCTTCGACACTGACATCTGCGGCGACTGCGACGACGTGCTGGCCCTGGGGATGATCCATGCCCTCCAGTCACGCGGGCATTGCCGGCTGCTGGCCGTCACGATCAGCGCCGACCACGAGCTGGCCGCGCCGTTCGTCGATGCGGTCAACACGTTCTACGGCCGCGGCGAGATCCCCATCGGCGTGGTGGGGAGCGGGGGTGTCGTCGAGAAGAGCGCGTTCCTCGCGCTGGTCGAGGAGAAGGACGGCGGCCGGCTGCGGTATCCTCACCGCCTGCCCTCGGGCCGTTCGGCCCCCAGCGCGACGGCCGTCCTCCGCCAGACGCTGGCCGCCCAGCCGGATGGCTCGGTCGTGATCGCGCAGGTGGGATTCTCGACCAACCTGGCCCGGCTGCTCGACTCCCGCCCGGACGAGCACTCGCCGATGACCGGACATGAACTGGTCCGGCGCAAGGTCAAATTGCTCTCGCTCATGGCCGGCGCGTTCCAACCGATCGAGGGAATCGCCCATTACCGGGAATACAACGTCATCAAGGACATCAAGAGTGCCCAAACACTCGCCGAGCGATGGCCGACGGCGATGGTCTACAGCGGGTTCGAGATCGGGATCGCCCTGCCGTACCCGGCGGTGAGCATCGAGCGCGACTATGCTTACGTGCCGCATCATCCGCTCGCCGAGGCCTACATCAGGCGCAACCCGCCGCCGCACAACCGGCCGACCTGGGACCTGACCAGCGTCCTGTTCGCGGTCCTGGGCGACCGCGGCTACTTCGCGGTCTCGCCGCGCGGTCAGGTGACTGTCGAGGCCGACGGCGTCACGCGGTTCGAGGCGACCCCAGAGGGACGCCACAGCTACCTGATCCTCCAGCCCCAGCAGCAGCCGCGCGTGCTCGAGGCCCTGGTGCAACTTTCCAGCCAGCCGCCGAGTCGCGTCGAGGGATCCCGACCATGAACCCGAATCCAATCCGAGACCGGGAGCCTCGCGGAGGCGTGCGGGCGTGGCCGTTCCTGGTCCTGGCGCTGACCCTGGCCGGCTGCGGCGGCGGGAAGGACGGGGGCGGTGGGAGCTCGTACCCCAAGCTCGCGGCCACCGCCAGCAAGCCCCGAATCGCCCTGCTTATGAAGTCGCTGGCCAACGAGTTCTTCGCCACGATGGCCGAGGGCGCCCGGCGGCATCAGGCCGGGCACGCCGAGGTGTACGACCTGATCATCAACGGCACCAAGGATGAGCGCGACCTGAGCCGCCAGGTCGCGCTGGTCGACGAGATGATCGCCCAGGGAGTCGACGCGATCGTGATCACTCCGGCCGATTCCAAGGCGCTGGTCTCGGCGTGCAAGCGGGCGCGTGATGCGGGGATCGTCGTGGTCAATATCGACAACAAGCTCGACGACCAGGTGCTCGCCGACCAGGGGATCAAGGTCCCGTTCGTGGGGCCGGACAACCGCGCGGGCGTGCGCAGGGTCGGCGAGTTCCTGGCCCGGCGGCTCAAGCCTGGTGACCCGGTGGGCATGCTCGAAGGGATTCGCACGACCTTCAACGGCCAGCAGCGCCGGCTGGGCTTCGAGGACGCGATGAAATCGGCCGGCGTCACAATCATCGATTCGCAGACAGCCCAGTGGGAGATGGAACCGGCCAACCGCATCGCCGCGGCGATGCTCGGCGAGCACCCGCAGATCAAGGCCCTCCTCTGCTGCAACGACAACATGGCCCTGGGTGCCCTGGCCGCCGTCAAGGCGGCCGGCCGCGTCGGCGAGGTCTGGATCGTCGGGTTCGACAACATCGCCGCGATCCAGTCGGCCATCAAGGATGGCTCCGTCCTGGCGACCGCCGACCAGCATGGCGACCAGATCGCCGTCTACGGCATCGAGCTGGCCCTCAAGATGCTCCGGGGCGAGAGTCCCCCAGCCGACACGACGACCCCCGTCGACCTGATCACGGCCGAGTCGCTCCGATCGAAGTAACCCCGTCTGATCCCTCGAGACGGACGCCGACCGATGGACGCTGCGCCGGGCCAGCCTGGGCCTTCGCCAACCAACTCCGCGGTGGTCAATCCAGGAGGAGTTGGCCCGCGGCTCTCGGGCTTGACCGACGTCCTGGGCATGCTGACCGTGCTGGGGATCCTGGTCCTGGTGTTCGGCCTCTCGAGCCGGCATTTCTGGACGTGGCGGACACTGCTCAGCGTAGTCAACCAGATCCCGGACCTGATGGTCGTGGCCGCCGGCATGACGCTGGTCGTCATCGGCGGCGGGATCGACCTGTCGGTCGGCTCGGTGCTGGCCCTCTCGGGCGCGGTGCTGGGGATCGCCATGGTAGACTGGAACTGGCCGCTCCTGCCGGCGGTCGCGGCGTGCCTGGCCGTCGGCGCCGCCTGCGGCCTGGCGAGCGGACTGGTCACGGTCCTCTGGTCGATCCCCTCGTTCATCGTCACCCTGGGCATGCTGGAGGTCGCGCGCGGAGCCGCCTACCTCGCCACCGATTCCCAGACCAAGTACATCGGGCCGCGGATCGAACGGGTCGCGCAGCCGATGCCCGGCCTGGGGGTCTCGCCGGCCTTTCTGATCGCCATCACCGTCGTGCTGGCCGGCCAGGTGCTGCTGACGCGCACGGTCTGGGGCCGCTACATCGTGGCCGTCGGGGCCAACGAGCAGGCGGCGCGGTTCTCGGGGATCGGCACGCGCCGGATCAAGCTCATGACGTTCGTCCTCGCGGGCATCCTCGCCGCCGCCGGGGCGGTCTTCCAGGTGGCGCGGCTCTCGTCGGCCGACCCCAACGGCGGGATCGGCATGGAGCTGGCGGCGATCGCCGCGGTGGTCATCGGCGGCACCAGCCTGATGGGCGGTCAGGGCTCGGTCCTGCGGTCGTTCCTCGGCGTGCTGATCATCGCTGTGCTCCAGACGGGACTGGCCCAGGTCGGCGCCAGCGAGCCCACCAAGCGGTTGATCACCGGCGCCGTCATCGTCCTGGCCGTCGTCGCCGACGTGCACCGCCGGAGCTGGAGCGGCGCCACTGCCGGTGTCTGGAGCCGGCTCCTGCCCATGCGGCGCCGCGGCCGCGAAGGCGGTCATCCCTGAACCGCAGGCTGGTTCGGTCCGAGCGAGACACGCGCGGCGGGCGTTACCTTCTATCGGGACTTATGAGTCCGGCAGATCACTTGAACACGTGGGATGGCTCTCCAGAGCCGTCGGGCCGGTGTCAGCCGGGCCCGGTGTCGATTCTCTTTTCCGCGTGGGACCGGTCTCAGGACAGGCTCCAAAAAACGAAGCAGGAGGCGGCATCTGTCCTATCGCGATGGGGTCATCAAAAGAAGCTCTGACAACGGGGTGCTCCCCATCAGGATGCCGCAAACCATCGCGATCGCGATGGAGACCCGAGGTTCACCGCAGAGATCGCAGAGACCGCAGAGATGGGGCCAGAGCCAGGAGGGCGGGTCGGGAGGGTCCGGGGGACGGGAGCCCGATGCGCTCTCGGTCGTCTCCTGGGCGTTTTCCTCGGCGGTCTCTGCGGTCTCTGCGGTGAATCCGTCCCCTCCCTCTGGGCGGTGCGACGGGTGGTCCAAAAGGTGGTGATCGCCGAGAAGTGTCATATTTTCCGCTTGTCGGCAATCCGACCGAACAAGTCATAAAGACCGGGAAAGTTCTAATCACTTTGCGCCTCCTGGAACTGTACGGACTGGTTGAGAGTCCTCCGATTCGCGGAGCTTTTTTAGGCGTTCTGAGGGAGCTGAATACAGGGCAACACCAGCAGGACGCTGCAAATGATCGCGTGCTTCCCGTGCTCGGTGTTCGAGAACCTCACTCAGAGGTTCATCCGCCTCGTCCCTGATGAGATTCCGCTTGTCGGCAATCCGACCGAACAAGTAATAAAGGCCGGGAATGACCAAGACCGCAATCACGGTGCCCACGAGCATCCCGCCGGCTCCGGCGGTGCCGATGGTGCGGTTCCCGATCGCCCCGGCGCCGGTGGCACGGACCAACGGAAAGAGACCGACAATGAAGGCGAACGAGGTCATCAAAATCGGCCGGAAGCGCAGTCTTCCTCCCTCGATGGCCGCATCCTTGAGGCTCAGGCCCTCGCGGTGCCGTTGCACCGCGAATTCGACGATCAAGATCGCGTTCTTGCCCAGCAGACCGACCAGCATGACCAGAGCAATCTGGGCGTACACGTCATTGGACAAACCCATGACCTGCAGGGACAGGAAGGAACCGAAGACCCCGACCGGCAGCGACAGGATCACGGCCAACGGCAGGGTAAAGCTCTCGTATTGCCCGACCAGTACGAGATAGACGAAGGCGACGACGATGAGGAAGATATAAACGGCTTCATTCCCCTTTCTTGCCTCGTCGTAAGCGAGACCAAACCAGCCGACGTCGAAACCCGGTGGCAGCGTCTTGACGCCGACCTCCTTGATCGCCTGGATGGCTTGACCGGTGCTGTAGCCGAAAGTCGGTGCGCATTGAATGGCGGCGGAGGTGTACAGGTTATACCGGGTGATCTCATTCAAGCCCTGCTTCTTCTTGATCGTCATGAACGCGGAGTAGGGGACCATTCCCCCTTTGTCGTTCTTGACGAAGAGGTTGTCCAGATCCTCCGGGTAGCGCCGGAACTCCGGCTTGGCCTGGACGAACACCTTGTAGAACTGGTTGAAGCGAATGAAT
>JAJPJC010000262.1 GCA_021324445.1 Isosphaeraceae bacterium | reverse complement strand
GCGGATCTCCTTTTCCCCCCTGACGAAGGGGGGATCCAGGGGGGTTCGTTTTCTCCGTGACGGCAGGTTGGGCACCGCTCGGCGCGGGGCTCGCGACCCCGCCGTCCGCCGGACCGAAGGCCTCCCCGCCATGGCGCGCCATCCCCGCCCCCGCCACCACCGTCCGCCCCAGCCGCGCCTCAACCTCCACCAGCAACCGCTCCATCCGATGCCGATAACTGTGCCGCGCCAGCGCCTCGGCCCGCCCCGCCGCCGCGATCGCCTCGCGCTGCTGCTCATGGGCGAGGTAATGGCCGATCGTCTCCACCAGCTCGCCGGGCTCGCCATAGCTGACCAGGTGCACGCCGTCGGTGAACAGCCCGGCCTGGCCGTTGTCGGCGAGGTCATTGGTGACCAGCAGCGAGCCGCAGGCCAGCGCCTCGAAGACCCGCATGTTGACATCATTGCGAATGCTGCGGTTGAACACGACCCGGCTGGCCGAGTAGATCCGCGCCATCGCGTCGAAATAGGCCCGGCCGAGGAAGTGCCGGGGGAACGCGCGGCGGATCAACGCGAGCAAGTCATCCCGCGGCCCGGGGCAACTATGGCCGACGAACGCGACATCGAATTCCTTGGAGACCTCGTGCTTGCGGTGGATCTCCGGATCGCAGGCCGGCGGCAGCCAGGTGGCCGAATCGATCCCGGCGGCACGGAGTCGCGCCGCGCCGTCGCGCTGGGCGGCGAAAACGACGTCGCAGGGGACGGCGCGCGCGAACCGTGCGGGGAAATCGCGGTGGGTGTCGATGGCCCAGTAGGCGCGGGGTCGCAGGCAGTCGGGCAGCCGGTGCGCGGTGTCGTCGTCGATGCTGAGATAGAGGTCGAAGCCTGAGGCCGGGATCGCGTGCGCCTGCTCAGGGTGGAAGTGGACGACCTCGACCAGGCCGGCCAGCGCCCGGCGGACGTAGACGCCGGTGGTGTCCGGCCGAAGGCGATCGTCGAAGATCAACGCGACGCGGTGGATGCTCATGAATGTGGCGTGGCTTCGGCGCGGATGAGAAAGGCCCCAGCTCGCCCGGTAGAGTCCTGGAAAGAACCTGAAACTCGGTCCGACCCCAAGGTCCCCCGGCGACCTGGGGTCGGACCCGGAACCGAGCTGCGTGCCGGTTTCGCCCCCTCGGGGCGACGGGCCATCGCCGGCCGAATTATGAAGATTTTGTGAAGAACTGGGTTCGTTCCGGCATTTTGCGTTTGGGTCTACTCATGGCCCCCCCGGGTGACGCACGCGGTGTCCTGGGTTGCGGATGGGCCGCTGCAAACGATCACACATCGGAAAAGATCAACCGAATGGGCGGAAAAGTTGCATAAATCCTCTTGGATTCTTCCGTTTCAGGCCGCCTCCCCCCCGAAACTCGGTGCATCCCCGTTCCGCATCCCGCCATCCTAGCTGATCCCCGCCTTCCGCTCAGCGCACCTCCCGCTCCTCGCGACAGAGGTACAGGTAGGTGGGACAACCCCGCTGGACGACGGGCTTCCACTGGCCCGTCTCGGCATCCGGCTCGACCACCAGATGTCGGGCCGGCTTATCCCGGAAGACTTCGACGGTCCCGTCGGGCCACCGGATGCGGAAGACCCCCTTCTCCCGGTCGTGCTCCCAGTCGAACAGCGCAGCCCGGGGCCGGGGTGGTGGCGGCTCGAGCTGGGGCGGTGGCCCCTGAGCGATCCCAGTCGGATCGTCGATTCTGATCAGATGATCAGAGCAGTCGTAGGTGTAGGTGACGACCGAGTGCCCGGGTTGTGGATCGGGATTCATGGAGAAGGTCTCCGGATGGGAGGGATCACTCACGCCAAGCGCACCGTCGGTGAGGAACCAAGAACCGGCCCGCGCTGGGGCGACCGGGACGCCGGAACATCAGGCGGATGGACGGCATCAGGCTCTCTCCGCCTCAATGCCCTTCTGATGCGGCACCCATTTCGCGCGGGGAAAATGAACCGATACCAATTCTCGCCCGACACCAATTCTCGCCCCACCTTCGGCCCGCGAAAAAAGAGTTGACACCAATTTCGGCCCGCCCCACCTTCGGCCCGCGAAAAAAGAGTTGACACCAATTTCGGCCCCTGAGGAAGACGGCCTCGCGGCGGTTGCCCCGATTCAGGGCGTGATACCACAGGCCACCGACGGAGGCGCGAGCAGTTCGCGGCATGCTGCTACGATACCCGACGAAACTCCGGCCGTCAATAAAGCGCTATGTCCCCCTTTTCCCCCCTTCCCCCCGCTCTAGGTCTGACCTCGACTGCCCAGGTCTGACCCCGACTGCCCAGACACCCGCAACTGCTCTCGCGCTCTCGCGACAAGTGACAGGTCATCATTCATATGTTCATATGTGATGTCTCGCATACCAGTGCGCTCGATGCAGGCATTTAAGAAGGCGGTCACCAAATCATCACGAGCCGGGATGGCTGCGTTCCTAAGAACCTCCGCGCACTCGCGCAGCACCTCGGAAACTCGCTTACCCTCATCACGACAGCTCATTACGCTAAGATAGATTATGCAATTAAGCCGAATATCTTGATGTTCTCCCTGAATAATATAATCGGCGCAGGCAAGCACAATCCTATAATCGAACAGGTACCTTATATGTAACATGCAATCAAGTGCCATCCTCTGGAGCGCCGGATCCCCACTTCTCATGCAGCTTACCAACCTCTCGTCATCTTCACAGACGGAGAGTGCTTCTGGCCCGTACACATGGACGAGCCGATTGCGGTTTTCCGCTGTGACGTAGGAGAAAAGTTGGCTGAGACTCGCCATCTCCCCTACCCTGCTGAGGTACGATGAAGGCTCCCAATCACCGTCGTTCTTGGTGACGTTGGACATCATGGCCTCCGAAATGCTGGCGAAGCAGAGATTCGTGCGTGGAACTCCCGCTAGGAGAGGAAAGCAAAGGGGGACATAGCGCTTTTCGGAGGAAAGCAAAGGGGGACATAGCGCTTTTCGCGAGGCGACCGTCAATAGAAAGGGCGTCGACAAAGCGCTATGTCCCCCTTTTTCGTGCCGGCGCACGTTGACACCAATTTCGGTCCGCACATCAGTGACGGATCGTCAGTTTCGGCAGGGCCTTGCCAAGCTGTCGAAGCCGCGTGTCGCTTACGTTCGTGGCTCTCAGACCTAATTCTCGCAGCTTGGTCGTGTTTAGGAGCGCCACGCCTTCATCGGTGACGCCGGTTCCGTCCAAGCACACCGCCTCGAGGTTAGGTAGCACCGCCAGGTGAGCTAACCCGGCATCAGTAATCTTCGTAAAACCAAGCTTCAGTTCTCGCAGTCGGCTCAACCGCCTCAAGTGAGTCAATCCACTGTCGCTAACTGCGGTGACACTTAGGTCCAGGAACTCGAGATTTGTGAGGCCCTCTATCTTAACCATCCCGGCATCTGTGATCGCGGTGTGGAAGAGCTCCAGTACCTTTAGCCTGGTCAGTCTTTTCAGGTGCTCCATTCCCTCATCGGTGATGGACGACAGGGAGAGGTCCAACTCCTCCAAGCGGCTGAGGTTCTCCAAGCGGATAAGTTCTGTTTCTGATGCCGAATGAGGAAGCCAAGCGCTTATAATATCGCCGAAGTAATACCCTTCGAACCAGTCGGCCAGCCATCGAGGAACCCTTCGTTCGGCGAAAGGTATGGGCTTGCCTTCTCTCACTTGCCAATCATATGCAACGCCGCCGCCCGCCCTCTTGATCGCCTGAACTGCCTCCCGTTGTGTACGGGTCGTGCGAACGATACGAACTATCCAGCCCAACCCGGTACCCACTATGAGTACCAGAACGATCAGCCTGCGCATGCTTAACCTCACACGGCCCCAACCGCGGTGAGGATTTTTCATCGCGAAAACCTCCCCGGGATTCGGGAATCCCTCGCCCGGATCTTGTTCCACTCTTATATAAGATATTGAGCAATATTAATTTATGATTATTTATAATTACTATGGATTAGATTCGGGCTCGTAGCAAAATCTCATAATTTGAATAAAATCACCAAATCGATTTGATTGCATATTCATAATGGTTTTTAGATCTTTCATCGTGTTACTCATATTTCTAGCCAATGCGCCTTCCCAAACATAAGACATGTCAAAATCCGCAGGGTTGCCGCTTGCGACTGACCGTAGCGCAAAATCAAAATATCGATTCGCAGATAGATCACTTCTCGCCTCGAGAGCATCGATATTTTGATTAAGTGTATTACGCGCACCGCTAATAGCATCTGGAACAGTGCAATTTTCCACTAAAAAGGTCAGGTCACTTATATTACTTTTGATATTGCTAATACCTTCGTCGAAAGTTTGCATGCGTAAATCAATGTCCATAGGCTTCAATCCTTTGTTGACCAGTTCAATGTTGATTAACGTTAGATTATTCTTATAGAAGTTGCGATACCAATCGAGATGCTTCTCCATCGCTCGTAGCATAAGAGCCAACTGCTTCCTGTCGATTCTTAACCAGAATTCAGGGTCCTGAATTTGATCGCCACCCGGATCCAGCCCACTGGGATCCGTCAAAGTCGTAGTATCGTTATGACAATATCTATAAAGATTTTGATCTGACGCTGCGAACCCCAGGGGGTCCTGACCGAGAAACGTCCCCCTCGTGGAACTGTAATACCGCGCCCGATCGTAATCAGAGCCAGTCGCAGAATCGTATTCCATCCCCGCGAACTTGAACCGATCGCCATTGCCCGGATTCGTCTCGGTCACGATGTTGCCAAAGCTGTCGTAGACGATGTGGTCAAGTTCGTTGCCCGAGGTGTCCACGATGTCCCGCACCGAGCCCAGCTTGTCGGTCAGGTACCACGCCGTCGTTCCACCCGAGCTCGTCCGCGCCAGGATCACCGACGTCACCGCGCCATT
This sequence comes from Isosphaeraceae bacterium, assembly GCA_021324445.1. GTDB lineage: Bacteria > Planctomycetota > Planctomycetia > Isosphaerales > Isosphaeraceae > JAJPJC01. The sequence goes on along the minus strand of JAJPJC010000262.1, from coordinate 3,633 downwards.
CACGACGCCGGGGCCGAACAGATAGCGCTCCGTCAGGCTGCCCGAGCCGTTGAAGTCGGCGTAGGGATTCGCATCGGGGCTCGGGCCGTTGTACACGGTCCAGGTCTGCGTCCCGTTATCCTTGACCCCGATCCGCTGATTGAGGGCGTTGTAGGTGTAGGTCGCAACCACCGTCCCGCCGGTCGTGACGTTGACCAGCCTGTTCCGATAGTCATACGTATAGGTCGCGATCGATGAGCCGTTGTTGTCCGAGATCAGGTTGCCGGCGTTGTCGTAGGTGTACGTGTGCCCCGGCGCCGTGCTCATCTCGTTCATCACCGTCGTGTGATAGCCCGTGCCGGTGCGGTTGCCGTTGGAGTCGTAGCTATAGGACTCGCTGCGGGAGCCGGTTACGCCGGACAGCTCGTTGGCGTTGTCGTAAGTGAAGCTCGCCGTCCCCTCCTGGTCCGTCTCGCTGGTCAGCCGATCGGCGCTGTCATAGCTGTAGACTTGGGTCGCCAGCGGCGTCGTGTTCCAGCCGAACCCCTGGTAGGTCGACACGCTGTTGACCGTCGTCACCTCCCGATTGGCGGCGTCGTAGGAAATCGCCGTGTTCACCTCGGTGGCCGTCGTGCTGCTGCCGATCTGCCGCGAGATCGTGGTCAACCGGCTGCCGCTGTCGTAGCCGAAGAGCACCTGCGGGCCGGCCGTGCCGCCGAAGTACTGGGTGATGCTCGTCACCCGCTGATCGGCGTCGTAGGCCAGGCTGGTGATCCCCTGGCTGGAGAGGCTGTCGGTCACGCTGGTCTCGTCGCCGAGCTGGTTGTAGCTGTAGGTCAGCGTCACCGCCGGCTGGCCTGTGCCCGGGCCGGAGGTCACCAGCGTGCCGACTCGCCCGTCGTTGTCGTAGACCATCGTCAAGGTCGCGTTCGCGTCCGTCGCGCCGGTCATCTGGCCGGCGGAATCATACGTATACGTGATCCGCTCGGACGGCGAGGAGCCGACCCAGGTCTCGCCCGTCTCCCGGCCGTCGTTGTCATAGGCGTAGGTCGTGCGCCGGCCGTCCTGGTCGGTCGTGTCGGTCAGCTCGTTGTCGGCGTCGTAGACATTCGTCACCGTGCTGCCGTTGGGCTCCGTCACCGTCGTCACGCGATCGTCGGCGTTGTACGACCAGATCGTGGTGTTGCCGTCGGGGTCCGTCAGGCTCACCTCGCGTCCGGCCGCATCGTAGACGATGGTCGTGATTCCCCCTACGGCGCTGATGATCGTCGTGGGCCGGTTGAGGGCATCGTAGAGCGTTGTCGTCGTGTGACCCAGCGCATCGGTCACCGTCTGCTGGTTCCCCGAGTTGTCGTAGGTGTAGCTGACTGTCACTCCCAAAGGCTGGATCGTCTCGATCAGCCGGTTCCGCGAGTCGTAGACCATCGTCACCGCGTTGCCGTTGGGGTCCGTCTCCCGGATCCGGTTGCCCACGCCGTCGTAGGCGAAGGTCGTGGCGTTCCCCATGCCATCGGTGAACGTGACCATGCGGTCGTCGGCATCGTAGAAGATCGTCTGGTCTTCCAACTGCGAGCCCTGGAGCTGGTATTCGCCGGTTTGCTTCCCCGTCGGCGAGTAGGTGTAGGTGGCGACATTCCCCATCGGGTCGGTCACGGTGGCCACCCAGCCCCGCACCGAGTACGTGTAGCTCGTGGTCCGCCCCAGCGCGTCGGTGACCGTCAGTCGCTCGCCATCGGCGTCGTAGGTCACCGTCGTGCTCTTGCTCATGGGGTCGATGGTGACCGTCCGGCGGTCCAGGGCATCGTACTCGTAGGTCGTCACCCGTCCCAGCGGATCCTTCACCGTGGTGAGGTTGCCATCCGCATCATAACCATTGACCGTGGTGTGGCCCAGGGGGTCCGTCACGGTAACGACTCTGTTCATAGAGTCGTAAGCATAAGTTGTCGTTCGGGCGGTCTGGCCGGCCGGGGTCGGCTCCTGGTCCTGGAGCAGGTTGCCGGCGGCGTCGTAGACGTAGGTCGTGTGATAACCGGTGACCTGGAATGCCGCCGCGGCGGCCGTCCAGCCCGAGCTGCCCGAGAGACTCAGGCTGGCCGTCACCGTCCCCGAGCCGCTCAGGTCGTTCTCGTAGGCCCCCGATTCGTTGGTCCCATTGTTCCCGGTGAAGCCCAGGCTGAAGCCCGTCCCGGCGGTGTACGACAGCCCGCCGCTGTCCACCGCCGTCATCATCGCCACCAGCTCGCCGCTGCCGCTCAAGCTCAGGTTGCCCGCCGAGGGCGTGGACGAGCTACCGTCCCCAGTCCCGGTCGTGTCCACCGCGATTGTGCCCAGCAGCGAATACTCATTGATCGCGATCGTCGTGTAGGCGGTGCTGGAGGGCGTGACCGTGACCTGGAAGCTGCTGCCGCCGGTGGTGACGACGGCATAGTAGATCGCCACGGTGCGGCGGACGCCGTCGTTCTCCAGGACGGCCTGGGTGTAGGTGTTCCCCTTGTTGTCGCTGACCGTGAACGAGCTGACCGAGGGATCGTACCAGGTGCCGATGGCGACGACGACCAGGTCGCCGGCTCTCACGGGGGACGTGAATGAGACGGAGGTGCTGGACGCGGGGCCTCCCTCCACGCCGGTCTCCTGGACCAGGGACAGCGCCGCCGGCTCGGTCATGCCGGTCTCACGGTTGAGGGCATCATACGCATAGGTTGTGGTGTTCCCCCGCCCGTCGGTGAACTTGGTCACCTCCCCTTGCGAGTTATACGCGTACAGGTTGGTCGTGCCGTCGGGGAACTGGACCGTCGTGGCCCGATCCTGGCTGTCATAGAGATAGGTGGTCGTGTGGTCGTCGGCGTCGGTGACCGTCTGCACCCGGCCCGTGGACGTGTAGGTCATCGTCGTCAGATTCCCGAGCGCGTCCTCGATGACCGTGTTATTCCCGTGGCTATCATAGGTATACGACGTGGTGTGGCCATTGCCGTCGGTGTGGGTCAGCGGCTCGGAGTCGCTGTTGTAGGTGTACTGGTCGGTCGTCAGGTCCGGGTAGGTGATCGTGGCCGGCATGTTCCCCAGGCTGTCGTAATTGTACTGCGTGATCCGGTTCAGGCCATCGACGGTCAGGATCGGCAGCCCGTTGGCATTCAGGTCGCTGGAGACCGTGTCGCCGTACGGGTCGCTGGACTGGGCCACCTGGCCCAGGCCGTACCAGTCGGGCCGGGTCTGATAGCTGTTGCCGTTGGGGTCGGTGTAGGTCGTCGCCGCCTCCGCCAGCAAGGTCGCCGCCGCCGGGCTGCCGGAGGTCCCGCTGTTGGTCCAGCCCTGCTCCTGGTCCGAGCTGACGAGCTGGGTCGTCCCGTCCGGTTGCGTGATTGTCCCCACGCGCTCGGCGGGATCGTAGACGATCGAGGTGACGTGCCCGAGCGGGTCCTCGCGCTGGGTCATGCGGCCGGCCGAGTCGTAGGTGAACGTCACCCGCGTGCTGTCGGCTTGCTGCACGGAGGTCAGGTCGTTGCCGGTGAACATGAACGTCGTCAGCCGACTGGCCGGATCCTCGATCGACGAGAGCTTGCCCGAGGAGTAGGTGAAGGAGGTCACGTTCCCATAGGGGTCCTCGATCGTGCTGAGCAGCCCCGACGAATAGCTGTAGGTCGTGTGCAGGCCATT
>JAJPJC010000119.1 GCA_021324445.1 Isosphaeraceae bacterium | reverse complement strand
CCAATTAGCACAAGGATTTGCGAAATCCAGTGTTCTCGCGATCACCGACTCCGCAAGTCTCTGGCCTCAAAAGAGTTACGGAAAGGGGCAGAAGACAAGCTCAGAGTGAGTGAAGCCGCGATCCAGACCCGTGTCGTACGACCAATAGCCGATGTTTGCTGCGAATCCGGCCATCGCGTAGCCTCGAGAGCCGAGGTCCTCGGCCAGGGTCGGGAAGTCGTTCCGCGGGGGGTGTCATCCCCGCGCTGTTCAATTCATGGGGCAATCGACCCGAGAACATGCTCGCGTGCGAGGCGAGCGTCCAGGGCGCGGTCGCGCGGGCCTCGGTGAAACGGACCGCTCGCTGGGCCAGGCGTTCGAGCGCCGGCGTGGTGGGACCCGGATGGCCGTGGACGCTCATCCGATCCGCCCCGACCGTGTCGAGCACGACGAGGAGCCCGTTGGGCGAATCGGCCGGCGGCAGGGGACGAGCGCATTCTCTCCTCTGCGCGATCCATTCGCCGCCGCGGATCGCGACCGCCGGGATCACGACCAGGCTCAACAGGCTGGGGAACCCCCAGACCAGCCACCGCCGGCGCAGGACCTCCCACCTCTCCAGCCACGGGACGAGCCGGCACGCGATTCCCGACGCCGGCAGAAACCAGGCCCAGGGATAGCTCTGGGGGCCGACGACCAGGAGGGCCGGCATCGAGGTGAACGCCCAAAGGACTCGCGGGCTGAGCCAGCCGGACGGACGAGGGCATGCCTTGGTGGCTGCCGCCAGCAAGAGTCCCCCGGCGAGGAACAGGAGCCGATTCGACAGGGGGACCAGCCAGACGAACTGCCGGGTCCTCAGGTAGTGCCGCTTGGTTCCGATCAGGCTCTTGCAGAGCACTCGCGTCGCACCGTCCAGCCATCCGCCCACCAGGCCGCACCACGCCGCGAGCGCAAGCAGGAATCAGTCGATCTCGACCCGGCACAGGCCACGAGTGGGGGCGGGCACGCGGTCGCCGGGGGATCGCGCCCGGTTGTTCGGCAAGCCGCCGCGCCCCGGGCGGTCCCCCGGTTGCCGAAAAACTCCGGCCCCGCGCCCGCCTCCGGCGCGACGACCCTTACGGCTTCGGCCATTTCAAATGCTTGTGGAGGAACTCATACGTCCCGACGCCATGGATCGTGTGTGGGCCGACGAACCATTCCAGCTCGCAGCGGTCGCCGATCCCCAGCTTGGCCTCGTACAGGAAACGGACCTTGGCGAACTCGTAGGCGACCATCTCGTCCACTCCCACCCCGTCGAAGTGCCCGCGCTCGACCATGAACGGCCGGGGGGCGATCAGGGTGGCCATCTCGGCGTAGTTGAACGTGTGCCCGAGGTCGAACTCGAAGATCTCGTATTCGCCCGACCACACATAACTGTATGGCGCCCGCGTGGACGCGTTCTTGTAGACCCACTCGTTGAAGTCGGCCGAACAGATCGACAGCGCGTAGTTGGAGACGAGCGGGGGGATCCGCATCGCCGACTTGCCGCCGTAGCTCAGCCCGTAAAACCCGATCCGGGCGCCGTCGACGAATGGGAGCGACTTGAGCCAGTCGGTGATCTGCTGGTGTTGGGGGACGATCACCGAGAAGAGCGTCGCCTTCAGCGGGTTCGCCTTGCGCTGCAGGGTCCGGAAGCGGTCCTGGAAGATGTAGAGGTTCTGGGGCGCGAAGGTGACGAACCCGCGCTCGGCCAGGCGGATGGCGAACTGATTGTAAGCGGGGTTCTGCTTCTTCGGGTCGGCGACGTCCTGCGGGCGGCCCTCCAGCCCATGCTGGCAGACGACCGTCGGCCGGCGCTCGCCCTGCGGGATCCCCTTCGGGACCAGGAGGATGCCGTAGGCGATCACGTCGGGCCAGACGTCGAGCACGACCTCGTAGCCGTCGTACCTGGGCTCGTCGTAAACCTTCCGCGTCCTCGGGTTGGCGGGGAGGAGCGGGTCGGCGAACCGGCCGATGACGTCGTCGCGGAAGGCCCTGCGGTAGGGCTCAACGGTCTTCGTGAACCCGGCCAGCGACGAGATGTCGAGCTTGGAGAAGTAGGCCCGGCGGGCGTCCTCGGCGCCGGCGAGGAGCCATTCGTTATGCCGGCGGATCTCGTACGCCTGCCGCGCCCGGCGGGCAGCGGCGTCGGGGAGTGGGCCGGTAGTCCGCGGGGGCGAGCCGTCGTCGGCCGGGACCGAGCCGGCGCCGAGCGCGTCGAGGAAGGCCGCCAGCGCGGCCGTCGAGCCGGCCGGGCCGGTGCCGTCGCCGCTTTTGACCAGGTCGAGCCGGGACGCGGGGCCCCGCCCGCGGGTCAGACCCCGGGCGCGCTCGACCTCGGCCCGGACTGACGACGGGTCCGGCGTGGTCAGCCGGCCCGGCCCGCCGCCGGTGCCGGTGGGGACGACGAACTCCGGCCCCTTCGCCGCCTCGACCACCAGCGCCCGCGGCGCGACCAGGGCGGCGACCTCCGCATCGCCGAACCGTTCGAGCAGGCCGAAGACGTTGCGGTCCAGCGGCTCGGTCCAGAGCCCTTCGCGGCGGTCGAAATAACCACTGACGCCGGCCGCGTCAATCCGGGCATCCAGCGCCGCGGCGAAGAGCGCCACGCGGCCCCCCTCGCCCCAGCCGAAGACGCCGACCCGGGGGTCGGTCTTCTGGCCCCTGGTGAACCAGTCCACCGCGGCGAGCACCTTCTGCACCTCATAGCCGGTCGGCGTCCGACCCAGCTCGAACGCCGGCCGGTAAAGGAACTCGCGCGTCGACAGCCGGGAACGGCCGTTCCGCGCCTCGACCCCACGGTCGATCAGGACCGGGACGATCACCCGGCAGCCGCTCTCAGCCAGCCGCCGGGCGAACTGGGCGGCAGGCTCGACCCCCGGCTCCAGGCCGACGACCTGCTCGGGGGTCTGGCCGGCGTCGGGGATGGCGACGACGTCGGCGAGCTTGGCGCCCCCGGTCGGGACGAGGAGGAGCCCTTCGCCGTGAACATCGCCGAAGGCCGGCCACCGGACGGCGAACGCCTCGAACCGCCCCCCCTTGCCAATCAGCGCCGGGCGGTCGGTCGTCTCGACCAGCTCGGGCGCCTCGAACGGCACGCGCGGGTCGGTCACCCCGAGGATGGAAGCCAGCCGCGCGCGGTTGGCCCTGGCCGCGGTCTCGTCCGTCCAGAACGCCGGCCGCTTGGCGGCGGACTCGGCCGTCTTCCGCAAGAGGAACCGGTCCACGCCCGCGACGAGCTGCGAGGCGATATCGCCCTGGAGGGTCAAGGGGGCCGTGCCTGGCAGCGCTGAGGGACCGTCGGCCCGCGCGCGGGTGTCGGGTCGCCCGGCCATCGTCCACACGATCGGGAACGCGGCCACAGCCGCCCACTTCGTCAAACGCATCGCCGTCCTCCTTCGGAGTCGTCGCCAGTGTTGACCCGCACGAAGGCTAAAGCACGCGAGGCGCCTTGTAAAGTGGCTGAAGAGAAATGACCCTCACTCAGGCAGACATCGACGCGCCTCTGGGCGATCAAATCGCCGTCGACCCAGGACCCCGACCTATTCGATCTGGGGAAGCGGCTCTCGCAGCGTGGGCGTCTCCTCGACCCGGGGACAATCGGGCAACGACTTGAGGAAGGTTCGGCCGTAGGGCTTGGTCCGCACGCGGGGGTCGAGGATCACGACGATGCCGCGGTCGGTCTTGGTGCGGATCAGCCGCCCGAAGCCTTGCTTGAGCTTGATGACCGCCTCCGGGACCTGGTACTCCACGAACGGGTTGCCACCCCGGCGGCGGATGTCCTCCAGCCGCGCCTCCAGCAGGGGATGGCTGGGGACGGAAAACGGCAGCCGGGTGATGATCACGTTCGAGAGCGCCTCGCCAGGGACGTCGACACCCTGCCAGAAGCTGTCGGCGCCGAAGATGACGCTGTTGACGTCGGCCTTGAAGGCGTCGACCATCTTGGAACGGGGCATGCCCTCGCCCTGGGCAAACAGCGCGATGTGGCGCCGGGCCAGCCAGGGTCCCAGCGCGCGGGTAGCCGCCTCGAGCATCCGGTACGATGTGAACAGGACGAACGCCTTGCCCTGGGTGCGCTCCAGGTAATGGGCGATCGCCCGGATCGCCTGCTGCTCGAACAAGGCCGGCTGATCGGACGGGTCCGGCAGATTCGTGGGGAGGTGGACCGTCACCTGGTGGGCGTAGTCGAAGGGGCTGCCCAGCGCGAGGGTCTCGGCCACGGTCAGGCCGATCCGTGCCTGCAAGAAGTCGAAGCGCGGCGGTGAGCCGACGCAGAGCGTCGCCGAGGTCAGCACGCAGGTGGGGACCTCGGTGAAGAGCAAGTTGCGCAGGCTCGGCCCGACGTCCAGAGGCGCCGCGGCCAGCCGGACCCGCCGGCGGGACTTATTCTCCAGCTCGATCCAGTAGACGCAGTCCTCGGCCGATTGCCGCATCCAGCTCGCGAGCTGGTCGGCGAGTGACCGGCACCGTCCCTCGGCGGCGGTCAGCTCGATGCGGTCCTCCGGCTTCTCGATCGTGCTCGCGCCCTGATCAATGGCCCCCGCCAGCCGGCGCAGCTCCTCGCAGAGGGACTCGCTCCAGCCGGTCGGCTGCCGGATCCGACCGTTGAATCCCTCGGGCTGCCGCGCATGCCAGGCGGCGACCCGGTCGAAGAACTCCTCGGCCGCCATCCGCGTGCGCTGCGCCTGCTGCATCGCCTCGTTGAGCTTGTAGATCGCCAGCAGTCCCTTGCGCGACCGCTCATTGTAGAGCCGCGCCAGGGTGTAATCGACCCCCAGGCTGGAGAGTTGCACGCCCAGGTGCTCGCCGGCGACCGCCTCGAGCGTGTGCGCCTCGTCGAGGATCGCCACGTGGTAGTCGGGGAGCAGGCCGAAGCCCTCGCCGCGCAGGGCCAGGTCGGTGACGAACAGCGCATGGTTGACCACGAGCAGGTTGGCTGACCGCATCCGCCGCCGCGCCCGGAAGAAGAAGCAATCCTGGTGGCTGGGGCATTCTCGGCCCAGGCAGTTGCCGTCCTCGCTCTGGACGGCCTCCCAGACGCTGGGGAGCACGCGGAAATCCAGGTCGGAGCGGCTGCCGTCGCTGGTCCGGCGCGACCACATCCGGATCGTGGCGAGCTGGTCGAACTCCTCGGGCCGCTGGAACAGCGCGTTCTGCCGCTGGATCGCCACCTCCAGCCGCCGCAGGCTGATGTAGTTCGACCGGCCCTTGACCAGGACGGCCGTGAACTCGTGCGGCATCACCGAGCGGAGGAACGGGATGTCCTTGCCCAGCAACTGCTCCTGGAGCGCGATCGTGTGCGTGGAGACGACCACCTTCTTCCGGGCCTCGGCCGCCGCCAGGATCGCCGGGACCAGGTAGGCGAAGCTCTTGCCCACGCCGGTCCCCGCCTCCACCACTAGGTGCCCCGGCTTCTCGATCGCGCGGGCGACCGCCCGGGCCATCGTGAGCTGCTCCGAGCGATGCTCGTAGCTGGGCAGCCGCCGCGCGATGGCCCCGCCGGGTCCGAGGATCGAGACCGGGTCCAGATCTGCCATGCTCGCTCCCACCGGGCCGGTCGCAACGGGGCTGTGGACCGCGTACGTGCCAAAGTCAAGCCGCGATGATCCATCGGGAAGCCGCTATCCACGCCAGCCGACGCTTCCCGGGCCCCTCACCTCGTACTCGACCGGCGTCAAAGCCGCAATGACGAGGATCTGACGAGACTCGCGCTTCGAGAGCTTGGACGAGGGATCGCGCAGAGCCCGATCGATCAGAATCTGCCGGTCGATCGCCGACAAGCTCTGAAACCGAGGCGAAACCACAAAGCCGTAGACGCCGTCATCTTCCACCAATTCGATGTGGTCGCTCTCGAAGTGTCTACGAAGAGCAGTCTCTACCTTTTCTTTGAGGTCCATAACGCAACCCCCTGCCCGACTATGGCTTGTGCCGCGTTCACCAAGTCCGAGGACTTCTTCTTGAGGGGGTTGCCCTTGATGCCTTGGAGACGTCCGGTGCGGCTCAGGAATGCCCGCAGACTCGCCTCGGAGGCGAAGCGGAGATTGTTGTGCCAGCGCGCCGCGACTTCGTTCAGGGCAGCCCGCAATTCGATCGTAGATCGACCGATCTCTTCTTCGGCAGCCCCCTTTTTCCGCGCTCGATCCTCATGGATCCGTAGGAATTCGCTGGATTTGAACAGGTCTTCCAGGTCATGTCGCCCTTCGAAGGATTGGTCCTTGGTCCAGCGAAAGGCTCGGAGAATGCACTCCACGGCCAACCCGCTGTAGTACATCGCTAACGCATAATTCTCTCCCGAGTTGTGCAGCAGCCTCGCCTGCTGCAGGCGCTCCATGCCCGCCCGGAAATACTCCTCCGCGGTGAACCTCATGGGCAAACTCAAGCCACGTTGGCATCGGTCCCGGATCCCATCCTGGGCACACGCCAAGCCGTCCTTATTCTACCACAGCGAACTGCACTCTTCAGGACCGCTCGATCAGGCCCTGGGTGGGGCTGGAGGCGGTGGCGTAGAGCTTCTTGGGGATGCGGCCGGCACCGGCGGCGAGTCGGCCGGCCTCGACGGCCAGCCGCATGGCGTGCGCCATGCGGAGCGGATCGGCGGCGCCGGCGATGCCGGTATTGAGGAGCACGCCGTCGCAGCCCAGCTCCATGGCGATGGCGACGTCGCTGGCGGTGCCGACTCCGGCGTCGACGATCACGGGATAGTCCGGGTCGTCCCCCTTGAGGTCTTCGAGGATGATCCGGAGATTGTTGGGGTTGAGCACCCCCTGGCCGCTGCCGATGGGACTGCCGGCGGGCATGACGCTGGTGGCGCCGGCGTCCTTGAGGCGGCGGGCCATCACCGGGTCATCGCTGGTGTAGCAGAGGACCTGGAAGCCTTCCCGGACCAGCACCCGGGTGGATTCGAGCGTGGCGACCGGATCGGGCAGGAGGGTGCGCGGGTCGGCCAGGACCTCGAGCTTGACCCAGTCGGCCCCGGGATTCGCCAGGCCCTCGAGCAGCTCGCGGCCCAGCCGCGCCGTCCGCAGGGCGTCCTCGGCCGAGAAGCAGCCGGCCGTGTTGGGCAGGATGGTGTAGCGCCTGGGGTCGAGGTAGTCCAGGAGGTTGCGCCCCTGGCGATCCAACAGCCGCTCGCGACGCACCGCGACGGTGACCACCTCGGCTCCGCTGGCCTCCAGGCAGTCGCGCATCAACTCCAGGGTCGCATACTTGCCGGTCCCGACGAACAGCCGGCTGTGTACGACGTGCGTGCCGATCGTCAAGGGCGGACTTTCTACGGCCGCGGCGGACCCGCCTCCGACCAGGGTGACAATCTCCAGCACGTCGCCGGGCGCGATCGGGGTCTCGGCCTGCCGGGACCGCCGGACCAGCTCCTTGTTGACCTCGACGGCGACGTATTCCGGCTTGACCCCAAGGTGCCGCAGCAATCCCGCCACGGTCAACGGCCCGGGCACCTCGCGCCGATGACCGTTTACAGTGATCCCCACCATCGATTCCACCGATCTCCTCCGTCCGGGGGACGCAGGCCGTTGGCACCAGCCCCCCCGACTCATCTCCCGGCCGAGCGCGAGCGGAAATGCCGATGCCTACCGGGGTTCCTCACCGCGTTTTGAACACCCTCATCGTAGCCGCCCCGGCGCGACAGGGTCAAGGCAGGGAGCCGACGCGGCGGCCCCGGGTCTTCCCATTGTTGGCACCGGAATTGCGTCGGGGTGGCACCAAGGGGCTTCATCCTGCTGGACCGGCAAGCCTGGTGAGGGGGGACACCCATGTTGTTGTTCAAGATCACGGTCACGCTCGGATTCGCGGCCTGGATGTTCGCCCTCTCGATGGTGCAGGAGGGCGGTTCGGCCCCGTCCAGGGTCGACAAGAGCTGCACCCCCGCCGACCTGGTTGGCCGTTATGTCATCGTTGCCGGGGAGCGGGACGGTGCCAAGGAGCCCGAGGAACGGATCAGGGGCACCACGGTCACGTTCACCAAGGATTCCGTCGTGGTCGCCGATAAGGATAAGAAGGAACTCTACTCCGCCACCTACAAGCTGAATGCGACCACCAACCCCTGCGACATCACCATGACCAGCCGCGTGGAAGCGTCGGCCGGCGCGATCGCCCGCGGACTGATCCAGAAGGAGGGGGAGACTCTGCGGCTGATCTATGCCTTGCCCACCGGCGAGATCCCCTCGGGATTCAAGACCAAGGAAAAGCAACTGATGTTCGTCATGAAGAGGACGCCGTGAGGGACCGACCCGACCCGGGCGTCGCTGATCCGACCCCAGCCCGGTCAGGGACTCGCTGGCAGAGGGCAGCCGGGGGCGGCTGCCCCACCTTTGCGAAGACGGCGAAGATGTGTTGAGGGGGCGTGAGAGATCGGCGCCACCCGGATGTTCGGACGCGTGCGCAACACGAGCGCCGCACCACGATCGCGGCCAGACCCAGGCGCACCGACACTGGGCATCCCGGGGCGCAACCGGCCCGGTGCGACTGTCCCGTCGTGACGCGACCACGCGCTCGCGGGGAGCGCACACGGCGAACGCAGCCGCGGCAGCGTGCGGTGATTCTCTGAAAAATTGTTAAATTTGCTTGATTCTCAGAGACCTCGACGATAGATTCGGATTCAGTCCACGAGATCACGAGGCCGCGATGGAACGGGCCTTGGGGACTCGATCGGAGCGTCCATCCCTCTTCCCGGATCTCCGCTCTGATCGCGCTTGCGGGGTTCCTCGCTTCCACCTGATCAGTTCCTGAGGAACTAGTCACGGCTGCTCGCCAATCGCGCCGCCGCGCCAGCAGAGCGGACGGGCTGTCACGTCGGAGTGCGCGTCTCCGAGTGCAGGACCGGCTGGCCGAGAGGACTCACGAACATCAAGCGTGGCGCCAGTCGCGATCGAGGAGTTGCGACGGCGCGGTGACCGACGGCGCAGGACAACGGATGGGTTCCGTTGTTCATCCTTCATCGCGACGTGATCCCCGAAGCGAGGAATCCCACATGATGCGGTTCGTCATCCCCCGCAAGCCCAAGCCCGGTTTTACCCTGATCGAGCTCCTGGTCGTCATTGCCATCATCGCGGTCTTGATCGCGCTGTTGCTCCCGGCGGTCCAGAGTGCCCGCGAGGCGGCCCGCCGCGCCCAGTGCACCAACAACCTCAAGCAGCTCGGCCTGGCCCTGCACAACTACCTCAGTGCCGTCAACACCTTCCCCGTGGGCTCGGTCATGTCGACCGAGAGTCCCTACCTCGATTGCGGCCAGGTCGGCTATGCGCCAGCGGTGGGCTGGACACTCTTCGCCGAGATTCTGTCCTACATGGAGGAGCAGACGGCGTTCCATGCGATCAATTTCAACCTGGCCCCGCTGGGCAATAACTTCCGCGGCGTTAATGCGGGGGCCACCAATTGGACCGGGTTGATCCTCCAGGTCAACTCGTTCGTCTGCCCGTCGGATCTCCCCGAGACACCGTTCACCATCCAGCAATCCACCAACCCGTTCTCCCAGTGCTCTTATGCGGGCATGGTAGGGACCTACGACATCTGGGAGTGGTATTGCGGCTGCCCAGTCAATACCTTTGGGGGCTCGTGCACTGGTGGCCCGTGGTGCCAGTCCGACGGCATCTTCAATATGGATACGGCCACCCGGCCGCAGACCATCACCGACGGGACCAGCAACACGATTGCGGTGGGCGAGTTCGCCCGGTTCAAGAACGATCCGGACCAGGTGGTCAATTCATGGCAGGCGGGCTTGAACTTTCAGTCGAATTACAGCTCGCACACCACCCGGCCCCAGGCCCTGGCATCGAGTGTGGCCCGGATCAATGCACCCTTCGCCCCGAATAATCTGGTCACTTACCCGGGCACGAACTGGACCTTCCCGACCGGCGACGTCGATTCCTGGTGCTTCATCCAGAACAACGGCGCCGACTATCGTCTGCTGGGCCAGTTCGGCTTCCGCAGCCAGCACCCCGGCGGTGCCAACTTCCTGTTCGCGGACGGCTCGGTCAAATTCCTCAAGGAGACCATCGACATGGGGAATCCCAACTATACCCCACCGATCAGCAAGGGGGTCTACCGCCAGTTGAGCACGCGCAATGCCGGCGAAGTCATCAGCAGCGATGCCTATTGAGCCGGTGCACGCGAGTCCAGCCAGGTCGATCGTCCCCAGCTTGCCCGGCCGGATCGGATTGGTCTCGACGGGAAGGCGGCGGACTGCCCGAGGGAAGCAACAGTTCACAGTGATGTGGCGGATGCAATGCGTTCGGCGCGGGTTTCCGTCCCGCAACGGATCACGGACCTCGCCGTCTTTCACTCTCAAGGAGTTTGCTCGATGCGATCACGGACTGCTCGAACCTTCCTGATCGACGCGCGCCGCCTCGCGGCCACGGGCCTCGCCTTCGTCTTGATCGGCTGCGATACCAACCCCGGCGGACCAGCCGCCCCCTCGAGGGCCCCCGCGCCGCCCGAGGTGACCGCCACTTCGGGGCCCGCTCGGAAGCCGGCGAAGATGAAGCCCAAGAAACTCGCTCCCATGGAGCGGGCGGCCAGTTATCAGTAGTCGGATGGGCGAAGACCCGAGCTGTCTGGAGTCCGCAGACGACCGATGGAGCGGGAACTCCGGGGGACCGTTCGGGAACCTGCCCCCGAACTCCGACGTTCCCGCCTCTTTTCCCTGTCATCGATATCGCCAAACGTGCCCGACCCGCACGATCCGCCTCTGGCGATCGACCTGGAAGAGAGCACCCAGAGGGTAGACGAACAAGATTCGCTTCTCGCCTGTCCTGGATTCGCTCGAACCGATCGGGTCCGATCCCAACGTCCGATCGATGGCATTGGTGGCCTCGGTGATGGCTCGGCGTCCGGCCGAATCGGTGCGTGTCCAGATACCCGCAAGTCATTGACCGCACTCTCGAGCCAGATGACTTCGTACATCACAGACTCTCCAGGTAGGCCAGAACCTCGGCCGTCGTCTAGGTCTTGCCGTGCTCGGCGAACCTTCGCTCGATCTCCTCCTCACTGATCTGCGGTTCCTGGGCCGGGTCGAGCACCGGCTTGATGCGGGCGAGGACATGGCCTTCCTCGTCGCAGAGCTCGATCGTCCTCTCCAGGTTGGGCAATTTCTCTTTCAGGACCGCGTCGTAGAGAATCCGCGTCATGGCCGCCTCCCGCGAACGAGCCAGGAAATCCAAGCACTCAACTCCAGAATTCTCGGCCGAACCGAGGGAACCCGCAACGGCGAAACCGCAGGTGCTCCGCGCTAGAGGTCCGCGAGCAACCGCTGGTTGCGGTTGATGTAGTAATGGCAGAGGGCGACGGCGCAGGCGTCGGCGACGTCGTGGGGTTCGGGAAGCCGGTCGAGGCCCAGCTCGGCCATGATCGCGTGCTGGATCTGGGCCTTGGGGGCGCGGCCGTTGCCCGTGAGGGTCTTCTTGATCCGGGTGGCAGAGTAGCCGAAGACGGGCGTCCCGCGCTGCGTCGCGGCCAGGATGATGACCCCGCGCGCATGGGCCATCAGAATGGCTGTGCGGGGATGCTTCACGTGGCTGTGCACCTGCTCCAGGGCGACGGCAACGGGCGGAAATGCGTCGAGGACCTCGACGAGGCCCCGGTGGATCCACGCGAGCCGATCGCCCAGGGCCTTGCAGCCGGAGTCCGGCCGGATCACGCCGGCTTCGACCACGAAAGCCCCGCGCGGCGACGGCTCGACCACCGCATAGCCCGTCACGTTCAGGCCCGGGTCGATCCCCACGACCCGACTTTCGGATTTGGGATTCTCGATTTCCGATCGCGGATTGAACAGGCTCGACATCGTTGCTCCATCCTTGGGATTTTCGAGCAGGGATTCTCGAGAATCAGGAGAGACGCCAGCGCGTGCCGTCGGGCCGGTCCTCGAGAGTCACGCCCATCTCCGTGAGGCGATTGCGGATCTCGTCGGCCAGGGCAAAGTTCTTCTCCTTGCGGAGCCGCGCGCGGAGGTCGATCAGCAGGCCGAGCAGGTTTGGGGTCAAGCGGTCCTGGGCGTCGACTCGGGTCTCCCTGGGGCGAGTGAAGAGCCCCAGGATCCGGCTCAGCTCGCGGAGGACGACCATGCCGGCGCGGTACTCGTCGAGCCGGCCGGCCCGCTGCTGGCCTGGCGCCATGTCCGGTTGGTGGGCAAAGCGGTTCAGCGCATGGACGATCTCGAAGAGCTCGCCGAGCGCCCCTCCGGTGTTGAAGTCGTCATCCATCGCCTCGAGGAACCGCTCGCGGTACTCGGCGATCTCCTGGAGCAGAGCTGAACCGCCGGGCTCGAAATCGCCGCGCCGCGCCGGTGCCTCGAGCTGGTCGAACCGGGTGCCGGTCAGCTCCTCGAACCGCTCGAACGCTCGGTAGAACGTCTGGAGCCCCCGCTCGATCTCGTTGAGCCGGTCGGGTCCGAAGTCGATCGGGCGGCGATAGTGGCTGGACAGCAGCAGCGTGCGCAGGGTGTCCGGCGCGTGGGCCCGGAGCAGGTCACTCATCAGGACGATCGTGCCGGGATCGGACTTGGAGATCTTCCGGCCCTCCTTGGTCAGCAAGCCATTATGCAGCCAGTAGGAGGCAAACGGCTCGCCGCTGTACGACTCGGACTGGACCAGCTCGTTCTCGTGGTGGGGAAAGATCAGGTCGAGTCCACCGCCGTGGATGTCGAAGTGCCGCCCCAGGTACTTCATGCTCATGGCCGAGCACTCGATGTGCCACCCGGGCCGCCCTGGTCCCCAGGGACTCTCCCACGACGGCTCGCCGGGCTTGGACCGCTTCCACAGCGCGAAGTCACCGGGATGGCGCTTCCACGTCGAGGGCTCGATCCGCGCGCCGGCCAGGAGCTCCTCCGGGTCGCGGTGGCTCAGCTTGCCGTAATCCGGCGCCTTGGCGACGTCGAAATAGACGTCGCCCCCCGACTCGTAGGCCATTCCCTTGGCGATCAGCTCACGGTTGATGGCGATGATCTCGGCGATGTGCTCCGTGGCGCGCGGCAGGTGGTCGATGCCGTCGACCCCCAGGGCCTCGAGGCAATCGAGGTAATCCCGGGTGACCCGTCCGGCCAGCTCCGCCACCGTCGTTCCGTCCTTCTGAGCCTGCACGATCAGTTTGTCGTCGACATCCGTGATGTTGACCACCCACGTCACCTCGTAGCCGAGATAAACGAGGTAGCGCTTGATCGTGTCGAAGATCACCGGCCCGACCATGTGGCCGATGTGGCTGGGGGAATAGACCGTCGGGCCGCAGACGTACATCCCCACGTGGCCGGGCCGCACCGTCTGGAACGGCTCCTTGGTCTGAGTCAACGTGTTATAGACGCGCAACGGCATGGATTGTTCTCTCAGTCGGCAGGAGGCAGTAGGGCAATCCGGTCCTGGTCTTGGACTGCCTGCTGCGAGATCAGCACGACGGCTTGGCAGACGATGGCCTCACCGCGGCCGATGGGTCCTACATGCTCGCCGGTCTTGGCCTTGACGTTGACCCCCGCCTCCACGACGCGGAGTAGCCGTGCGAGGTTCGCCCGGATGGCCGGCTTGTGGGGACCGAGCTTGGGCTCCTGGGCGTGGATGACCACGTCGCAGTTGACGACCCGCCACCCGACCCGCTCGACTCGCTCGACCACCTCCGCCAACAGCCGGGTGCTGTCCAGGCCCCGCCACTGAGGATCGGTGTCCGGATAATGCTCTCCAAGGTCGCCCAGGCCGGCGGCGCCCAGGAGTGCGTCGGCCACCGCGTGACAGACCACGTCGGCATCGGAATGACCCACCAATCCGCGCGGATGGGAAATCCTCTGCCCCCCCAGGATCAACGGCCGGCCTTCCTCCAGCCGGTGGGTGTCATGGCCGAGACCGACCCTTAAGTGATTGGTCATGGGTCAGGTTTCACATGTCAGGGGTGCACGGCGCCGATCCCTTGCCGGTCCGTGTCGTCTGCGCTTCACCCCCCTGCCTTTACCTCCCGGATTGAGCTTCGGACCGAGCCCCTGATGACCCGCGACGCTTGCCTAGAATCCTAGCGTTTTCCGGCCGCGGTGACCATCCCCGCCGCTCGACATTGACATCCACTCCCATTCTCGGGCCGCCCCCTTGTCATTTTGAGAAGAAAAGTTTCAAGATTCGAAGCGGCAACCCGTTCGACTTCCCGGCCGCTCCAGCGAGTCCGGGAAATAAGGCGAGAGGCCATAACGACTTCGGCTGATTCCCCACCAGCTCGGGGTTTCCTGGCATTGGGAATGCAATAACCAAGTACGAGGAATGCGGCCCGATCGGGGGCCTCCCGAGGACCCCTGGGACCGCAGTGAAGACCAAAGTTTGCCCGCGACACGCGGAGACGCCATCGAGTGGAGCGCCGAGTTACCGAATCAAGGAGGTCCTGATGCTGGTTCTGAGCCGCAAAGTGAATGAGCGAATCGTGATCGACGGGAACATCGTGGTGACGGTCGTGAAGATCGACCGCAACCAGGTCCGGCTGGGTATCGAGGCACCGGCGCACGTCCGGGTGTTCAGGGAGGAGATCGCCGGGACCTCGCGCCGGATGCCGTCGCAGGATAGCGTCGCGGTGGGTGTTTGAGAGCCGCCGTCGATGATTCCCTGTCCCATATCGGGGATCGGGAGCGGGTCTGGTGATCCGGCCCGATCCCCCTCCATTTCCCTGCCATCTCCCCTCTCAACCCGCATCCCAACTCGCCCCATCGGACCCATCTGGCGAGCAACCGTGCACTTCTGGCGGACTTCTGCGGATTCCGATCCGCCCTCTCTTGACAAGTTATTTAGTCTGTCTGAATAATAAGTCATGCAGAGGATCGAAGGCGACCAGTTGCGTGGGCATCTCGAAGGGATGGTGCTGTCGGCCTTGTCGCGGGGCGAGGCCCACGGCTTCGAGGTCTTGCGCCGGCTGGAGGAGCTGGGCTGCGGTGCGCTGCGCCTGAAGGAGGGGACGCTCTACCCGGTCCTTTACCGCCTGGAGGAGGCGGGGATGGTCCGGGCGGGTTGGGAGGATGAGTCCAGCGGCCGTCGTGGTCCGCGGCGGCGGATCTACCAGCTCACCGAGAAGGGCCAGCGCGAGCTGGCACGTCGTCGGGAAGCCTGGGCGCAGTTCGTGACGATCGTGGGAGGCATCTTGGGGGCGCCAGCATGAGTCGGGATGGCTTTGGGGACCAGATCGAGCGGGTGGTGGGACCGGTGTGGGCCAGCGAATCCCGCAAGGATCGGATGCGTGAGGAACTCGCCGCTCACCTGGCGGCCAGTTACGAGGAAGAGCGCGCCCAGCTCGGCGACGAGCGCGCGGCGGCCGAGCGTGCGCTCCAGCGGCTGGGGGAGGCCGGCGCGCTGACGCGGAGCCTCCAGGAGTCGGTCCCCTGGCTCGAACGGGTGCTTCATGCCCGACTGCTGCCGCACCATCGCTTCGAGGCCTGGGGCCGCCGCCGGCGCGGCGAGCCGTTGCCGCGCTATGCGGCGCGGATCACGATCTGGATGACGGCCATCATCGCCGCCGCTGACCTCCTCATGCTGCCGGCGATTGCCGCCGTGCGCGACCGGCCCATGGACTGGCGCGTAACCCTGGCTTGGGGAACGGCCCAGCTCGTGGTCATCGCTGTGGGCGGCTTCGTCTCCCCATTCTTATGCGAAGGGATGGTTCGCGCACTCCAGAGCGGTCGATCCCGCCGGTACCAGGCGGCGCTGTTTGCCGGCTTGTCGAGCCTCTTCGTGATGGCGCTGGTCCTGGGCTTCGTCCTGATCGTCACGGTCGGCTCGCCGCACGGCCAGGTCTTTCGCCAGTCGGATTGGCTCGTGCTCCTGGCCATGGGCCTTCTCGCGCCGATCGCCGTGACCGCGGCCGCCCAGGACACCATCTCCTGGCGCCGCCGCCAGGACAGATCGGGGCTTACCGAGCTTTCACAGTGAGCGGCTATCGACTCGCGTCAGAACGGCGAATCGCCGCGAGGAAGTCGTCGACGTCGAAGACGAAACCGAAGGCCACCGCCACGCGCCACAGGGCCAGTTCCTTGGCGAGCTGGCGACGGGCCGTCTCCTTGTTCTCCACGGCGGTCACGGCCTGGCGCAACGCCGAGCACATCACGCCGTGGCGCGAGATCTCGAGCATGCCGCCGGGGGACATGAGCAGGCACCAGTTGATGGCAAAGCCGGCATAGATCAGGTGATTCACGCCGAAGTGCTTGCACAGCGCGAAGAGCTGGCGCGTGTCTTCCGCAATGTTCTCATCGGCTCGCGGTTTGGCCTGGGGTGCGAAGTCCACCCTGGCGGCCCCGCATTTCACATCCTGCTCGTTCTTCCGGCCGACAAAGACGTGCTCGGAGCGGAACCGGCGCAAGCGCTGGAGGGACTCGTCGGGCTCGATCTGTTCCAGGGGCGGCGGAGCCGCCCCGGCCAGCTCCCGCGTGCGCTGATAGCCCGGATAACGTTTGTAATAATCCCCGCCGCCGACCACGTGGAACAACCGCAGGCCCTGCTCCCGAACCGCTTGCAAGAACGGCGGGAAGACCTGTTCGCAGATGGCATTGGCGCGGGGGATATATTCGACGGCGCGATACCAGCCGGGGTATCGCTCCGGAGTGCCGCAGTCCCAGGCATGCATGACGACCACCGCGGTGTGCGCCCGCGACAGCTCGACCTCCGCGCGCTTCCAGCCACCGTAACCTTCACCTGGCACCTCGCGAGCCAGGTCGGCGTCGAATTGCTGATAATAGTTGGCGGGCAAGCGGATCCTGCCGGCCTGCTGACCGCTTGCGGCGCCGCGGTCGGAATCCGACCCCGGAGCCGGACTGGTCGACAGGAGCGCGCCGACGGACGACCAGGCCCCGGCGCGAACGAGATTCCGCCGTGTTATGCTGTCTTGCATGCTCATTTGACCTCGGACATCCCGTCCGTGCCTTGACTCGGCGCGGGAGGTGGCTCGTCGCGACGGCGTGTTGCCATTCCGGATGTCGGATACCAGATTCCAGATCATGATGAATCTTGAATCGGGAATCCGGGATTCCTCCGATCGTCCTCACGCTCGAATCACGGCCGGATAGACCTTGCGGATGGCCGCAACGATGTCGTCGACGTCGCGGCGGGAATACTTCGGGTCGAGCGTGACTCCGGCAAACCGCTGGTGGACGGCGATCGTCCGGGGGCAGCACTCCTGGCCGTATCGGATCGACCGGCCGCGCTCGCTGGTGAATGACGGCCAGAGGGGATGGGACGTCAGCTTGTGCTCGGCGCAGGGCTGGAGCGGCACCAGCGCGGCGTCCAGGGGATGGCCCGCCGGCACGTTCTCAGCGGCCATGGCGGTCGAGAACCGGTCGCGATGGGCCTGGGAGGGGAAGCCCAGCCAGATGGTCGAGCCGGTGTCCCCCGCGGGATCCGGCCGGTGGCGCAGGTGCAGTTCCGCGAGGTCGGCGATCCCCTCGTACACCCGCCGGGCATGGCCGCGGAGGGCCGCGAGGATCGTGTCGAGCTTGCGGAGCTGGGCCAGGAGTACGGCCCCGGTGAACTCGCTCATCCGGTACTGGTTGCCGATCATCCCCTCGAGCGCGGCGCCGCCGAGCCTCGCCTGGTGGGGCGGGCGGAGCAGGCCCAGGTCGTGGTAGCGCGTTGCCCGCTCGAACAGAAGCCGGTCGTTCGTGACCACGGCACCGCCTTCGCCGGAGCTGATGGTCTTGGCGATCTGGAAGCTATAGATGCCGATGTCGCCGATCGATCCCAGCGGCCGGCCGTGGTAGCTGCCGCCGAGGCTCTGGGCGCAGTCTTCCAGGACCTGGATCCGGCGGGGGCGGGCGATCGCCGTGATGGCGTCCATGTCGGCCGGGTTGCCCAGCGTGTGCACGACCATGATCACCTTGGTCTGCGGCGTGATCTTCGATTCCAGGTCGGCAGGATCGATGTTGAAGGAGGTATCCGACTCGGCGAAGACCGGCAAGGCGCCGTTCATCACGATCGAGTTGAAGCAGGCGTACCAGCTCCAGGCCGGCAGGATCACCTCGTCGCCCGGCCCGACCCCCAGGGCCGCCAGCGCGGTCGTCAACGCGGCCGTGCCCGAGGTGACCGCCAGGGCATACTTCGTCTGCATCCGCGCGGCCAGCTCCTGCTCGAACGCCAGCACCTTCATCGGCGGTTGCTTCCCCGGGCCGTACCAGCGGAAGGGCTGGCGCTTGCTCAGGACGTCGCAGAGCTGCTCGAGCTCCTTCTCGTCATAGAACTCCGGGCCGTAGTAGGTCGACCGCAGCGGGGTGCTGCGCACCGGCTGGCCACCCTCGGCGGCCAGTGCGGTCGTGGATATCGAGGATTTCGCCCCGGCCAAGGCCGCCGCGGCGGTCAGGAACGTTCGGCGATCCACGGTGCCCTCCTTTCTCAGTGAGCACCGCCCATGATACCGCCGACACCGAACGTGCGACAGCCACCCGTCGCCGGAAGGATTGGACTGTCGACGCGGGTCGCCTCCTGGCGGGAGCGGTTGCACGCTAGCGATCGGCCGCGGGCGCTCGCACAAGCTTCCAGACGTCCGGCTCCATATTGTTTCCGGCGACGACCCAAAGCGCTCCGTCAAAGACGAACACGCTGGCCGCATGGCGGGCCTTCCAGGGTGTGCCGGGCACTTCGTGCCAGTCGACGCCGTCTGCCGAGTGCCAGACGTCGTTCCGGTTGGCGCCATCGTAGCCTTCGAGGACCCACATGCGGCCGTCGAAGACGGCGACGTCGTGGTATTGTCGCGGCTTCCACGGTGCGCGTTCGGTCGGTCGCCTCCAGTGCACGCCGTCAGCGGAGCTCCAGACATCGTTGTAGAAACGGCGGTCGGGAGTCTGAGGCGTGTCGTAGGTGCCGCCTCCCAGGATCCACATCCGATCGGCGAAGACGACGCTGCCGCCGATCATGCCCCGGGCCGGCCACCAGGGCTCCTCCGGGAGGACGCGCTCCCAGTGCACGCCGTCTGCCGAGTTCCAGATGTCGCGATAGAAGACCTCGCGGGCCGGCGCGAAGGCGGGCATCGTCTGGCCCCCCATGACCCAGACCTTGCCCCGGAATACCAGCGTGTAATGCAGCGCCCGGGGCGCCCAGGGGACCGGCCGGCCGCGGTTGACCTGGGTCCAGTGCCGGCCGTCCTCCGAGCTCCAGACGTCATTTTGATAGTGGCCCTGGTTGGCGTCGCCGCCGAGAATCCACATCCGATCGCGAAAGACGGCGTAACCGGCGGTGTGCCGGCCCTCCCAATCGGACTGGGTCGCGAACCCGGGCCGGCCGAACGTATTGGGCTTGATCAGGGTCCAGGAGGCGCCATCGGAGGAGCTCCAGACCTCGTTGTTACAGACGCGGGGGAACTGCGCGGCGTCGCCGGGATTCCAGCCGCCCAGCAGCCACATCCGGTTGCGGAAGACGACCGCGCCGGCGCCGTCGCGTGGCGCAAAGGCGGCCCTGTCCGTGACCTTGAACCATCGATAGACCGGAACCCGGGACGGAGCGACCGGGGGCGCCGCGGTGAGGGGAGCCGCGGCCCCTGGAGTCGCGTCAGGGACGATCCCGAGGCACGCGCAGAGCACGGCAGCCGTCAGACGGGGAGGCAGCATGCGGTCACCTCCGAAGCAGCAGGAGGCGGGAGCGGTCTTCCGTCCCTCTCGGATACCGGATTCTATCCCTGACGGCCAGCGCAGCGGGGTCGGTTGCGATCGCCGGTGGGGCTACTTCTTCTTGCCGCCGCCCTTCGGGTGGGTCGCCTTGATCTTGATCGGCACCAAGGCGACGAAGTTGCCCCCGGGTTGGCCGTTGCCGCTGGGGAGCGTGCCCTTGAACTCGCCGGACAGAGCGGTCCCGGCCGCGTTGCGGACGCCTCCCGAGAGGATCGCCAGATAGAACGACCTGGGCAGGTGCTTGAGCTTCTTGGATGTCAGCAGGTTGAACGTCACGGTCTCGGTGTTGGCTGTGCCCGACGCGACCGAGAGCCCGCCGATCTGGTAGGCTTTCGACTTCGCCGACTTCCCGGAGCGCGCGGCGTAGTTCGCGGGGTTCATCAGGCTCGAGAGGTCGAAGCCGCCGCTGCCGGGATCCTGGAGGGTGATGACCACCTGGCCGGTCGCCTTGGTGTAGGAGACGGCCGAGACCTCAGGCGCGGTGGTGTCGATCACGATCGTTCCCAGCGTGGTGGGGAGGACCGAGCCGTCGGAGGCGACGACATTCATGGAGAAGACGTAGGTGCCATTGGCCAGCTTGCTGGACGTGATCGACCACTGGCCGCTGGCGCCGACCGCCGTCTGGCCGACCATCACGGGCGTCCCATTCGACAGTGCGGCGAAGACCTGGACCGTCGAGCCCGCCGGGGCCGTCCCCGTGACGGTGGGCGTGGTCACATTGGTCGCGGTCGGCGGGCCGACCTGCCCGCTGATGCTGCTGGGGCTGAGCCCGCCGGTAACCACCTGCTGCTGCAAAGCCTGGGCGGCCGCCTGGAGGTCGGCCAGCAGGGTCGAGTTGCTGAGCATCGCCGGATAATTCCCGGCGACCTGCGTGGTGTCCTGGACGAACGCTGTCTGCGTGATCTGGGCGATGTCGGCGCTGGTGGCGCCCAGTTGGGTCAATTGCGACGTCACGAAACTGGGCAACTGGGGCGATCCACCGTTGGCGACGTTGGTCTCGAATGTCAGGGCGTCGCTGGACTGGACCGCCTGGTTCACGCCTGCGGCCGCGAAGACGGAAGTCAGATTGGTTCGCAGTGAGGCGTCGGCCGAGGTGAGCGTGGCCAACTGCTGGTCGAGCTGTTGCAGGTGTTGGAGCTGCAAGTTCTCGTCGGTGAGGTTGCCGGCGTCGAAGGCACCCTGGGCGCGGTTGATCGTCGTCACGACGGCCTGGCTGACGCCGACCATCTGGTACTCGTTGGAGTACAGCGCGTTGAAGGCGTCGGCTTCGGCCTGGGTCAGGCCCGTCTGGGCGGTCATCGGCGTGTAGGTCGGGATGCTGGGCTGGGCGAGGACAGTGAAGTTCGGATCCGAGGGGTCCAGCGCCATCCGGCCGTAGATCGACGAAATCAGCCAGGCGACGCCGCTGCCGACGCCAAAACCGAGGGCGATCGCCTTGGAAATCGACGGGTCGGGAACGGCCAGCGCGCCCGCGGTGATGATGGCTCCGCCGGCCGCGACGATGTTCCAGTCCGCGGACAGTTTGGCGAAGTCGGCCTTCTGCTGGTCGGTGTAACGCTGCTGCGAGGTCGAATTGATGTCGATGTTGACGATTGCGTTCTCGTCGCCATCGGAGTTCGGAACCGAGACTGTGAAGACCTCGTTGGCCTGAGTCGCTCGGTACTGGAAGACGTGAGGAGCACTGTAGTCGGTGATTGTGGTATTGAACCCGCCGCTGCTCTGGATGACCAGGGGCTCCCCCTCGCCGTTCTCGTCCTGGTCCGTGGTCGTGAGGGTCGCCGTGATGGTCAGGATCGAGCCGGCCGGAAACGGCGGCATCGGGACGGTGTCCCCGGTGGCGCTGTCGGTGGAGAGCGTGCCCCCACTCGACAGGCAGAGCCGCGGCTCGAGCTGTTCGAGCGTCACTCTCGCCCTCCTCCTCCTGGACCGCTCGCGCTGGGGGAACGGCCTCGGAGCGATCGCTCGGGACTCCATCGAGATCGTCGACAAGACCTGGGATTGCGTGGTGCGGAAACGGGGCATGGTGCTTCTCCATGAGGTCGGGACAAAGAGTGTGGGAACCCGGCGACCGGAGGATGCTCGGTCGATTTGCCGGAGACATGGTGACTGTCACAGTGGGGACCACGCACGACGATCGTCGCGTCAACTCCGCAGCCGGGATGGTGGTCACTCCACCCCAGGAAGCGCGGAGCGATCGCGCCGGACACAGGCCGCCAGCCCGCTCGGGATGTGCCGGTTGCGCCTCAAACGTTCGCCATCTCTCTCCAGAGGATCCCCGCCCTCCAACAGCGTCCCATAGGGAAAAACCCGCTCATCTCGACCAGCACGGTCACGCAAGTGTGATTGACTAACCGATCTCGACCAGGCAATCAAGAGAGCTCTGTCTTCCCCGAACCATTTTAGAACAAGTTTTGCCGGGAGAGTTGCCGGAGAAAGCCGAGCCGGCAAGAGCCTCGCCGCAGAGGGCAACCCGATCGACCAAGGAGTGACATCGGAGGAAGTGGCATTTCTGCAGTCGGTGGGACCCGAGTGAGGCCGAGACCCGATCGACCCTTTCCTCGATCAGCGCGAAGAAAATGGTCCAGGGATGTCGGGCCGGACGGTCGTCGTCCCGCGGCAGGCCCGTGCGGAATAATTGAGTCGAGTCTCCGGACCTCGGTGATGCTCCCGATACTTCCCTTCCACGCGGGAAGCTCGACACCTCGGACGTGGTCCAGCAGACGATGCACCGCGCGTCTTCCGCGTTTGGGGAGCTTCGTCCGCATCCCTGTCCTTCACGTGACGGTCACCGTGAACATCTGGCTGGCACTGGCATGACCATCGCTGACGCTGGCCGTCACGTACAAGATGCCGGTAAAGCCGGCGTCGGGCGTGATGGTCAACTGGGCCCCGTT
>JAJPJC010000189.1 GCA_021324445.1 Isosphaeraceae bacterium | reverse complement strand
GTTTCAAGGGTCCGGAGAGCGCATTGTGCCCGCGGCGTGCGGCTCGGGCCAGATCCCTCCGGTTCACGGGCACGACGCCGGCGGTTTTTCTCAGACAAACTCCTAGGGTGATCTCCGAGGTCGCTTTTTTGGGGTGGCAAAGCGCGTTGGGCAACGGTCTACGATCGGCTGGTCCGGCCCGGGGGCAAGCGAGACCACCGAACGCTCTTTGACTTGTTCGCGAAGAGGGCAGTATATTAGCCAGAGGTGCACCCTCCTCGAGCCCGGGACGCTTGGGGACCGGTTGAACGCTCCTGTGCCGTATTTCCGCTCCTGGCCTGGAGTTTCGTTGATGTTGTCACGAACTTCCGCGCTCGCCCTCTCGTTGACTTCGCTGAGCACGGGGATCCTGCTGGGGATCGTGCTGGCCCGGGGAGGCCCGGTCGTCTCGGCTCAGGTCGCCCTGCCGGCGCGGACCGAGCCAGGGCCGGCCGACGTGCCGCTGCTGGCCGGTCCCACGCGGACCCCCGCTCAACAGAAGCAAGCTGACGAGGCCATCTACGCGAGCCTGGCGAGACAGTACGAGAAATTCCAGCCGATCGATCGCACCTTCGAGCTGGTGGCCAAAGCGGTCGCGCCCACGGTGGTGCACATCGTCGCCCAGAAGACCGCGCGGGGCGAGGAAGGCCGGCGCTTCCGCCAGTTCGAGGAGACCGGCTCGGGGGTCATCGTCCGAAGTGACCGCGGTCCTGGGCTTTATGTCTTGACGAACTATCATGTCGTCCAGAGTGCCAAGCCGGCGAAGATCAAGATCCACTTGCAAGACGGCCGCTCGCTCCTGCCCGTGAAGATCTGGAGCGACGACATGGCCGATATCGCCGTGCTCCAGCTCGACCGCGAGGACCTCCCCGCGGCGCGGCTGGGCAACAGCGACGAGGCTCCGGTCGGGAGCTGGGTGATGGCCCTGGGGAGTCCGTTCGGCCTGATGCACTCGGTCAGCCAGGGCATCATCAGTGCGCGGGGCCGGCACATGGAGGAGCTCGCCGACGTCCATAACCAGGATTTCCTCCAGACCGACGCCGCGATCAATCCCGGCAACTCGGGTGGTCCGCTGGTGAACCTCAAGGGTGAGGTCATCGGCATCAACAACTCGATCGCCTCCAACGGCGGGGGGAACGAAGGCGTCGGCTTCAGCATCCCGATCAACCTGGCCCGGTGGATCCTCAACGAGCTGATCGCCCATGGCCGCGTCCAACGCGGTGCCCTGGGGGTCAGTCTCCAGACGGGGTACCGTGCCGAAGATGTCCTGAGGCTGGGGCTGGATCGGCCGCGAGGTGCCTGGATCAGTGAGGTCAAACCGGCCTCACCGGCGGCTCGAGCCGGTCTCCATGAGGGGGATGTCATCCTCCGCTTCGGCGGTGTCGAGATCATCGACCTGAACCATCTGATCAACGTGGTTTCGATGGCTCCGATCGGGCAGCCTGCGGAAGTGGTCGTCTGGCGCGATCGCCGCGAGCTGACCCTTCAGGTGACCGTCGCCGATCGGGAACGCGCCCTGACCCATCTGGCGGGAGACGTCGAGCCCGAGAAGGATCCCTCCGGCCTGCTCCGCCGCCCCAACCGTCCGGGCGCCACTTCCAGCTTCGTCATGGGCCTGGAGCTGGCGACGCTGAACCCCCAGCTCGCGCAGCCCATGGGTCTGCCGGAGAGCTGGCGCGGTGCCCTGGTGCTGAACGTCGACGCCGACAGCCCCCTGGCCGAGCTGGTCAAGCCGCATGACATCATCTCGGCGATCGACAATCGAGCCATTCAATCGGCCGAACAGGTGGTGACCCTCCTGAACCAGCGCGCCGATCACGTCCCGTTGATCATCAGCCTGGACCGCCTGGCCAAGGGCCTGATCGAGCACTACACGATCCGGCTGCCGTGATGAACCCGGTACTCGCAACGCTCCCGGCGCTGTGCAGGGGCGCGGCGCTGTCGGCCGCGGAGGCCGAGCGCGCGGTCGGATCGCTGCTGGACGGCGAGGTCTCGGAGGCGGTTGCGGCAGCCTTTCTCACCGCCATGCGGGTCAAGGGCGAGTCCGCCGACGAGCTGGAGGGGGCCGTCCGCGCCGTGCGGGCGCGGATGGTGCCCTGGGAGAGCCCGATCGAGCCGGCTCGCCTGGTCGACACCTGCGGGACCGGTGGCGACGGGGCCGGCACCGTGAACCTCTCCACGGCCGCCGCGATCGTGGTGGCGGCCTGCGGCGTACCTGTAGTCAAGCACGGCAACCGGGCGGCATCCGGCCGGTCGGGAAGCTCGGACGTGCTCTCGGCGCTAGGGGTTGCGTCCGATCCTGGTCCCGACCTGCTCCGCCGGTGCCTGCAAGACCTCAACATCGCCTTCCTGTTCGCTCCCCGCTTCCATCCGGGTTTGAAACAGGTGGCCGCGGTGCGCAGCCAGCTCCCGTTCCGAACCGTGTTCAACTTGATCGGTCCGCTCTGCAACCCAGCCGGTCCGGGGTATCAGTTGATCGGCACTCCCGACGAAGCCCGGGCCGAGCTCCTGGCGGACGTCCTGGCGCGGTTGCCGCACCTCCAACGCGCCGCCGTCGTCACGGGCTTGGACGGTCTGGACGAGGTCACGCTGGATGGTTCGACCTCCGTCCGAGTGGTCGAAGCCGGCACGGTCCGTCGCGAATCGTGGCGACCGGAGGACTTCGGGCTGGAGCGCTCCCACGCCGCGGTGCTGCGGGTCGGCAGTCCCGAAGAGAGTGCGGAACGGATTCGACGGATCTTCCATGACGAGCCCGGTCCCGCCCGCGATTATGTTCTGGCCAACAGCGCCGCGGCGTTGTGGGTCACGGGAAGGTTCGCTTTGCGTGAGGGCGTTGCGCGGGCCGCGACGGCGATTGACTCGGGGGCTGCGGCCCGACTCTTGGACCGGTGGACTTCCTTCCGTGGCTGAGGGCCGCCGGATCGGGAAGAGCCGGAGTGGCGGACCCACGCTCGGCGGGGCGACTGGGGGCGGTGCCAGCGCGAGCAGACCGGATTACTCGCGGAGGCCCGAGCCGCATCCAGTTCCCCGGCGATTCCGGACCATGGCCCAGTTCAAGGCTTGGGTCGGCCAACGTTTCCCCCGGGCAACCTTGGTGACAGAAGAACTCGATATGAAAGCCTGGAATCGGATTGCCGCGATTCTGGATGGGCTGGCAACCGATTGGCCCGGGGTGGCCGTCGAACTGGGATGGATTACCACGAAGCACCCGCTCTGGGAGATGAAAGTGCAGGGGGCGATTGCGGCGGCGGACTCGGTTTTCGGCGAGAAGATCGCCTTCAATCCTTTCTATTTCGACCAGCCGCGGCGGATCACCCAGGCGCTATCCCTCGGGGAAAAAGGCGGCCTTCATCCCGCTGGGGCCAGGCGTGCCAGGGAATCGCACATCATCTCCCACGAGTGGGGTCACCTGGTTCATGCCTGGCTTCGGCGGTACGACAGGGAGCGCTGGAGCACCCTGATCGCGTTGTGCGCGGTCGATCCCGCGGATCGCCGATCCCCATTCGACCGAGACAAGGCGGCCGCGATCTGTCAGTACGCGCGGAGAGGAATTCCCGACGCCTTTGCCGAAGCGTTCAGCGTGATACAATGGCAAAAGCAGGACCTCTGGCCCGAACTCATGAAGCGATTCGACCAGATCCTTCGAGGAGAGCCATGAGTTACGAGGCGCCGGTCTGCATGGACTGCAAGCATTATCGTCGCTCCGACTCCGGGCCTGTTGCGTTCACCTGCGACGCATTTCGCGAGGGAATCCCCGAGGAGATCCTCCTCCATCGCAACCCACACACCGAGCCCTTCCCCGGCGATCACGGCATCCGGTTCGAGCCCATCGAGGAGCCCGTCAAGGCCAAGGCCACTCGTGTCCCTTCCCGTCGTCGCTGATCACGACAGGCTTTCCCAGATGCTGCGAGGAGAGAAGATGATTGGTGAGACCCCTATCTGCATGTGGTGCAAGCATTACCACCGTTCGGGTCCTACCGCGTGTGACGCCTTCCCCGAGCGGATTCCCGACGAAATCTGGTATAGTTGCAACCCCCACACCGCGCCCTTCCCCGGCGATCACGGCATCCAGTTCGAACTCGATGAGGAACGCGACAAGGAGGTCCGCCTGCCGGCTCATTTTCGCCGGCAACTCCGCGCTCGGGTCGGTTCGCGTTCATCCCCGGCCCGGAATCCATAGGTCCTCGTAGACCGAGTACCCGCCGGGCTTCATGCCGAGGGCCTGGTAAGTCCCCCGGGCCGGCTCGTTCGCGTCCTCGACGTAGAGCCGCAGGCCGGTGACATCCGGCAAGGCCCGCGCCTCGGTGTGGATCTGTCGATACAACGCGCGGAAGATCCCGCGGCCTCGGAACGGTCCTGCGACGTAAACGCTTTGCAGCCACCAGATCCAGCCGTTGCGCCAGTCGCTCCACTCGCGGGTGATCGCGGCTTGACCGACAGGTTGGGCTTCCCCTGGGACCTCGGCGACCCAGTAGCGGAGCCGATCGGGATCGGCCAGGGCGATGGCGACTCCCGCCTCGAGGGTCGCCGGCTCGAGGACTTTCGCCTCGGTCTCCAGCGCCAGCCGGCGATTGAACTCGACGATCACCACCAAGTCGGCGGGGCACGCCGGGCGGATCCGGGGGACCAGGGTCGCTCGGGCCATCAGGGGCGGTCGCTCCGTCGGATGCGTGCGCGGCGGCTGGCCTCCTGGAGCAGCAGGAGCTCTTCCTCCGTCAAGCCGGCACGCCCCTCGCGCGCGATCTTGGCGAGGACTTCGTCGAGCCGCGCGTCGAGTTGTTCCTCGGGCAGGACCGAGACGGGGGCCGACTTTCCGCCCATGCCCCCGACGCTGGTCGAACTCCAGGACGGATTGGACGACCGCGGGCGGCCCGGATCGTAGGCAGCCGGTGAGAAGATCCGCAGCCGCGGCCGGAACGGCCGACCCGCGGTGAACCGCGACAGGCGCAAGTCCAGTTGCTTGTAGAGGACCGCATACGCCGCTCCGGCCAGGTGCGCCTCGACGGCGATCCGTGAGGAGCCGATGGGGATCCCCAGCCAGGGCAGCAGAGGAAAGAACAGATCGATCGCCAGGATCATCCACATCGGCATCGGGATGACGAAAAACACCAGCTCGCGCCTGGGGTAAAACAGGGTGAAGAGCGTCACCACGCCGAGGACGGCGCCGGAGGCGCCGATCACCGGCACCTGGGGGGCGTCCGGGTAGGCGATCGCGCGAATCACCACCCACGCCAGGTTGCTCACGACGGCTGCGCTGAGATAGAACGCCAGGAAGTCGCGGCTGCCGTACTGGGCCTCCATCTCGCGGCCGACGACCCAGAGAAACAGCATGTTGAAGAAGATGTGCAGCAAGTCGGCGTGGCAGAAGGCCGCCGTCAGGAGCTGCCAGAGGCGAAAATGACGCAAGGTGAACTGGGGTGAGACGGCCAGCCACTCGAACGTCACAAACGGAGGCTCGTCCCAATGAAGAGCATTCTGGAGCACGAAGACCGCGATGTTGATCAGGATGATGGCCTTGCAGACCGGCGCGGTGTTCCAGAACCAGCTCGAGCCGGCAGCCTCTCCCCGATAATACTCGCGGTCGTAGATGCCCATGACGGCTCCGCTCCGGCGGAACGTGATTCGGCTGGCGCACCGGTCCGGCGCTGCGCTGGCTGCCGTCGTCCCTGGACCGTCCCGATCCATTCATCATCGGACCGGCCGGCGCGCCTGTCAACGGCGCGCGAATCGAGAGGGACGGGGCGACAATCCGCGGCACCCGGGTGGACACCGTTGGGGCCGAGCGGCCGGGCGCCGGGGAACGCATCGGCGCGCTGAGGCGGCGAGTCCTGGACCACAAGTCCCAGGGCCTTAATCCAGTTGCAGGGCCTCGATCGCTTCCCGCTTCGATTGATAGATCGGCCAGACCATATCCAGCGCGGTGATCCGCAGCAGCTCGCGCGAGCGTTCATTGACCCCCGAAAGAGCCATGGTCCCTCCCTGGGACAGGGCCAGCTTCCAGCAGCGGATCAACAGCGCCAGGAACATCGAGCCAAAGTACTCGACCCGGCTCAGGTCGAAGACGATCGACGGGTTCTCCTGGCGGCGCAAGGGTTTGAGGATGAGTTCGGAGACCAGCTCTTCCAGGCCGAACTCGATGCGCTCCAGTTCCTCGGTCGCCGTGATCACCGTGAGGTCACCGTGACGCTCGATCGTGAACGCCTCATCATCGGACTTGGGGTCGTTGACGGCCATCGCAGGAGCTCACGTCCATGGGTCCACAGTCGAACAACCGTGGTTCTGCCCCACAGTAGAGTTTTCCCCGCCGCCAAACAAGCCCCAAGCCGGGCGATCAGGCCGACGGCCGGCAATTCGAGAACGCCCGGACCACTTCGTAGAGGTCGTTGGTGACCAGCAGCTCGTCGTCCTCAAAGTCCCGCAGCCAGACGTAATCGTCGCGATAGGCCTGGGCCAGCAGCGGATACAAGTCGCTGAGCTTGATGGAGATGGACGGGACATCCGCCTCGTCCGGTTCTTCCTCGGGGTGGGGGAAGACTCGCAGCCGCGCGGTCGCCATGGGTTTTCCTCCTCCTCTGCGGTCCTGTGTTGTCCCGGCGCCGGAGGCCGGGGATGATCCCGCGCCGGGCGCGATCAACGACCGGAGATTCGGGGCGACGAGACCTCCAGAGGCCGAAGCAACCACTTCCCTATCCCTGGTCCAGCATGCCTTAGAATCGGATGGAAGCCGCCGCGAGGATCAACCAATCCGGGAACAATCTTCATCGGGGGGTGGGGTGCGGGAAAATGCGCCGCGCCCTCCCAGGGGTGTCCGGCCGCCCGGGAGCCACGCGCCCCTTCCGAGCCCGTCAGGTGGGAAAATGCGGCCCGCGTTCCGGGTCCTTTCCCGCTCCCCGCCACCCGCTCGCCGCCACCCGCTCGCCGCCACCCGCTCCCCGCGAGGGCCGGATCGCCTCCAGGGCCCGCGCCAGGTCGTGGGGCAGGCGCTGGACGTGCAGGTCCCGCGACGGCAGGGGGATGACGATTCCCTCCTCGGCGAATCGTTGTTGGATGGCGGCGCAGAGGCGGTGCCGGACCGGCGCCGCCCGGGCGGGCTCCGGGACGAAGACGTAGAGGGCAAACTGCAAGGCGAAATCCCCGAACCCCTCCAGGACCGCCACCGGCGCGGGACTGACCAGGACGTCGCTCTCGCGGTCCGCCACGGCGAGCAGCAAGCCGACCACGCGGTCCGGGTCGGTGCCGTGCGCCACGCTCAGCTTGATCCCGACCCGGAGGACCTTATCCTTGAGCGTCCAGTTGACCAGGTTGCCGGTAATGAACTCCCGGTTGGGGACAATCATACTCTGGTTGTCGGCGTTCACAATCGTGGTGGCGCGGATGTGGATGCGGTCCACGCGCCCGGTCGTGCCGGCGACCGTGACGACGTCGCCGATGCGGATGGGCCGCTCCAGGAGCAGGATGATGCCGCAGACGAAGTTGGAGACGATCTCCTGGAGGCCGAAACCCAGGCCGACGCCCAGCGCCGCCAGGACGACGCCGATCCTGGCCATATCCAGATGCACGGCTGAGAGCGCGACGACGGCCGTCAGCGCCAGGACGGCGTATCGGCAGAGCGTGACGACCGCGAACCGGACGCCCGGGTCGTCGGGAATACGGTGGAAGAGCGTCAAGGCGAAGAGGGTGCTCATGTGGCGCCACGCCAGGGCGCCGGCCACGAGGACGGCGGCGGCCTCGGCGAGGTCGCCGAGCGTGACCGCGGTCTGGTCATCCAGGCTCCAGAGGGACTGGCCCAGCAGGGACCGGACCAGGGCCCAGTCCAGCTCCCAGAGCCAGGCGATGGCCAGCAACCCCATCGCCGTGATGGCGCCGGCAGCCAGGCGGCGCAGGCCGGCGGCGAGGTCCTCGGCCCGGATCGCGCTGGCCAGCGGATCCGGAACCTCGGCCGCACCCCCGGCCGGTTCGGACCGCGGTGCCGATGCCCGCGCGCGGACCGTGGCGCGCAAGGCCACCGCCGAGGTCAGGGCCACGGCCCAGGACCGGCGGGGCCGGACCCATCGCCCGGCGGAGCGGTCGATCGCACGACGCAGGGCGCCATACGCCCAGCGGCCCACGAGGATGACCACCGCGGTCTGGAACCCGCCCAGCGCGAGCCGGCGCGCCGAGAAGCTGTAGCCGCGCACATCCAGCAGGATGACCGCGCCCATGACCGCCAGCACCAGCCAGGCGGCGAGATGGCGATGCCGGCTCAGCCAGACCAGTCCGTCGCGGAGCCGCGCCGCACCGGATCCGTCGGCCGGGACCAGGACTCCGGAGTCGGCTGCGACGGCAACCCGACCCGAGGACTCCGTGCCGCCCGCACCCGGGCCGGCCGGATCCCCGACCAGCCAGGCCAGCAGCGGCGACCGCCCGCGCAACAGTCGGACGCTCGTCGCCCAGATGGCCAGCTCGAAGGCCAGGATCAAGAAGCGGCTCAGGCCCGGTGCCGCCACCGGCCGGCCCGCCGGTGCGACCAGACCCTGATCCAGCAGGTAGACCGGCAGGAGCAACGCCGCCGCCGCGACGACCAGGAATCGGCCGGCGCGGCTCAGTTGCCGCGCCACCTGCGCGGGCATCCCCAGGTAGCACTCCGCCCAGCCCGACGGCCGCGCCAGCCATCGCAGCAGCTCGTGCCCCAGAACCGCCAGTGCCAGTCCCGACAGTACCGCCGCCACCAGGATCGCCACGCCCCGCGGCCAGGGAGCTTGCCGCGCTGTATAGGCCAGCAGCCCCACGTACGACGGCCAAACCGCCGCCGCCGCCAATCCTATTGCCAGCGTTCGCAAGCCTTTCATTTGGTCTCTTGTCCCTTTGTCCGTGGTCCGTGGTCCGTTGTTCGCTGCCGCGGGCGGACGAAGCTGGTCCGGGAAAGATGGGGCACTCGACAGAAGGGCGACGATGGCGCAGCGGAGCGGTCGCTCCGACCACGGACCACGGACTAAGGGCCAACCAGGCGGAGGGTCCGGCGCAACCGCACCAGCCCGACCGGCAGGCCGAGGACGGCCAGAGCCCCGACGATGAACTCCGCCGAGGCCCGTCCCCAGAGCTTCGGTTTGGTCGTCTCCTGGACCAACCGGCCCAGCGCCGTGACCAGGAGCTGAAGTTCGCGAGCCGCCTGACTGAAGCTCGCCAGGCCGATCGGCTCCTGATCGCGGACCCAGAAGATGTGGGTGCGGATGAACCCCGACTCCTCGTCGAGGATCGCCAGCCGCCGCGCCACCTGGTCAAGCGTCTGCGCGGTGAGGTCGGTCAGCCGCTCCAGGGCCGCCCGCCGCCGCACCATCAGCGCGCGATGCTGCCGCTCGAACTCCTCCAGGAGGGCTTCCCCCTGGGCCCAGCGCGACGCCGGCAGCCGCTCCCGAATCAGGTCGTGCTCGAACCGGTCGCGCAGCGAGTCCTGGAACAACTCGATCTCCACACTTGTCAACGCATCTTCATAGTATTGCATCCGGATTTCGATGATGGCCATCTCGTTGCGGAGGAGGCGGTCTCGTTCCGGGGCGATCCGGCGGAATTCGTTGTTGAGCCGGATCGCATCCAACCGGCTGACCCGCCCATCGTCGAGCAGCGCCTTGATCCGCGCGAAGTCGGAGGCGGCGTGGTCGGCCAGGCCGCGCTGCTCGTCCAAGGACGGCGTGGGGTGGGTCGCCAGGGCCTGTTCGTTCTTGACGACCTGGGCCTCCAGCTCCAGCAACTCGGCCAGGCGTCGGGCGCGGAACCGCTCCAGGGGATCCTCGGAGCGCCACGCCTTGCTCTCCTCCCGGGCCGCCTTCGCTTTCAAGTCCCGCTCCCGGGACTCCGCAGCCGCCCGATACCGTTTCTGCATCAGTTCCAGCGCCTTCTCCGCCACCTGGATCCGGGCCTGGTACACCTGCATGGTCAACTCGCGCACTCCCGCGAGCTGGGTCTCCAGCGCCAGTTGAGCCTCCACGACGCGCAGCCGCACCGCCTCGACCCGCGACTCCCACTCGGAATTGATCAACCGCTCGTGGGCCAGACCCCGGGCTGGGGCCGTCGTGGCCGCGGAGACCGCCTCCGGATCCTCACTCCGCGCCTTCATCATGGCGACCCGCTGGAACAGCCGGTCCCGTTCCGCGCGCCGCCCCGTTTGTTGCGCCTCCTGTTTGATCACCTCGGCCTGCAAGGTCTCCAGCTTCGACCGCCATTCCTTCACCTCGTTGGTCCGCGCCTCCAACGCCTCCTTGACCTCGGCGCTCAAGGTGGCCGCGCCCCCCGGCCCCAGACCCCGAAACGCAGGAGGCAGCAGCGTCTCCGGCTGTCGCGCCGCCTCGGCCAGGATGGCCTGAAGCCGGCTCAGCTCGTGCCTGGCCTCGAGAGCCTGCTGCTCCGGACTGGGGTCCGGATGTGTTGCCTTTTTAAGCTCCTTTAGTGCCTTGTCATGCTCGTCGAGGCACTGCAAACGGTCTTGGAGGAGCTGTTGCAGGGAGGTGTCGGCGGCGACGGGTGGGGAGGACGCTGGAGCACCGGATGTCGAGCTGGTGCGGGGGCCGGGTGCGGTCAGCTGAGGGGAGGGCGTGGTGGGGGCCGAGGGAGCCGCCTCGAGCGCCTTGAGCCGTTTGAGCGTGTGCGCTCGCAGGCTGGCGGCCTCGGCCTCATGGGATGGCCACGGGTTGGCGAGACCGGCTCCCGTTGCCGGAACCGGTAAGGCCATTTGCATTTGCAGCGCTGGACCCTGCTGAGGCCCCTGACCCCGGGCCGGCGAGGACATGAGAATGAGGCTCGCGAGCATCCATCCCGGCCAGGAGGAGGTGGCAGGCCGGCACCCAGGCGGCAGCGACCGCCGGGCCCTCGGTGCCGGCGCGGTGGCGATAGGGCGGTTTCGGGGTCTGGGCATCACGCGGGTTCCCTCCCGGCCAGATCGATCGTACCGGTGCGGGGACAGGGCGATCGGTACGAGGGGGGTAGGCTAGCCCGAGGGGCCGGTCGGAGCAATGGGGAAATCCGGCCGCCCGGGAACACTCTTGACCTACCCAGGCACCGCTCTATCATTGGAACGGCTCGACTGAAGCGTGTTGGCTTGAGGAAGAACAATCAATCTCGACCATTCCGCTCCCTTCACTCTTTCAGGGATCGCGACCGCCCGCTGTCCGATTGCATGCTACTCGTCCACGGGTGAGAGCTGCCTGTGTGGTCTTGCGCCCCGAGGAGTCGAACCGCGAGCAAGCCGTCCAGGCGATGGCGATCTGGAGGCGGCGGAGTGAGGTTGGGTCTGGGCAAGGAAGAGGTGGACGGATTGCGGCCATTCCGGCTCGCTGGTGGCCCTGAAGCGTGGACGCGCGCCCCGTCAAGAACCGCCGCGGCGTACGACCGATCGAGTCCGGAGGAGTGCCGTTGTGCTCCAGTTTGAGAGAGTCCAAAGCGTGGATCACGAGTTGCCGCGACTGGGCCTGGCGACGCCATCGTCGGGGGGAGAGC